>NZ_JBSPSR010000006.1:0-307416 GCF_059623105.1 Halorubrum orientale
GACACCAACCGAGCGATATCAACCGGGCGACACCAACCGAGCGATATCAACCGGGCGACACCAACCGAGCGATATCAACCGGGCGACACCAACCGAGCGATATCAACCGGGCGACACCAACCGAGCGATATCAACCGGGCGACACCAATGACGCCCGACAACTCACAGCGCCTCAGTACGAGGCGGCGCGCTTGTCGAGCCCGGCCGCGGCGATGTCGTCGCCGTCGACGGAGGTGCGAAGCACGTCCATCCCGTCGTCGCCGTCGATCCCGAAGTTGTCGGCGTACAGTGCCTCGAGCCGGTCGTACTCGGCTTCAGACAGCGCCGGGACGTCACTGGCGGCACTCCAAGCGGCGATGTCGTCGGCGTCGCGGAACGTCGGTGTCACGGAGGCCACCTCGTCGTGAGCGAGTAGCCACCGGATCGCCGCCTGTGCCATCGTCCGCGGCTCCTCGGCGTGATCGGGAGATTCGAGGAACCGAATCGCCTCGACCTTCTCCCAGCCGGTCTCGTACCACTCCTTCGGTCGGTGTGCGCGGTGGTCGCCGTCTTCGAGGACCGTATCAGACGTCACCTGCTCGTTCAACAGCCCCGAAGAGTGGGGGACCCGTGCGATGACGGCGGTGTCGGAGCCGGTCTCACGGATCGTGTCGATAAAGTGGCGTCCCGGCTCCTGTTCGAAGAGGTTGAACACGGTCTGGACCGCGTCGAACTCGTCGTACTCGACGGCTGCGTCGCCCTCGGCCAGCCACCCGATAGAGGGCCCGAGCGCCCACCCGAGCGCCCCAACGCGTCCCTCGGCTTTCCACTCGCGGAGGAGGTCGCGCACCTCGGCGTCAACCTCGGCGACATTCGCGTTGTGCAACTGGAGCACATCGACGTAGTCGGTGCCGAGTCGGTCGAGTGAGGCCTCGAGCGCCTCCCGAAGGTACGACTCGGTGAGTTCTTTGGGTAGTTCGCCGTGGCCCGCCTGCGGATTGTCATAGAAGTCGTAGCCGACCTTCGTAGAGAGCGTGACCTCCTCGCGGCGGCTATCGATCGCTTCGCCGATGACCCGCTCGCTGTCGCCGTGGCCATACACGTCGCCGGTGTCAATGTAGGTGACCCCCGCATCAAGGGCGTCTCCGACCATCCCGACGGCCTGCTCCGTCGTGCGGTCGCCCCACCAGTCGGTGCCGACGACCCACGCGCCGAAGCCGATTTCAGACACTTCAACCCCCGAGGACCCGAGTTCCCGGTACTGCATGAACATTTGTTGCGCGCGCGCACACTTATCGGGCCCGGTCGGTCTCGAACCGTGGGGACCCCGCCGCCCTCGGGCGCCGGCTGTGCACAACCGAACCCATTTCACCCTGCCAGTCGAACGGCGGCCAATGACAAAGCGACACGTGTCCCTCCCCGAGGGGGCGGACGCGGCGGTACAGGGGTTCATCGACGAGGTGGACACGCGACTCGCGTCGGACGAGGACACCTGTGACGTCGTTCGGGACACGCTGATCGACCTCCACGGCGACCGCGACCGCTACGAGGCCTGGCAAAACGGCGAGTCGGTCTCGAAGGCCGAGCGCGTCCGACTCCAGGGATACGACCCGTGTAACGCCACCGTAGAGTCGGAGTACTACGCCGAAAAAGACGAAGAGCGCTTCCAGCGTTCGAAACACCTCCAGTGGCTCTGGCGGCAGTTCGATGCCACCCCGATGGCCGACAACGTCGAGTTCGCGCTGCGCTTTCGCCAAATGCTCGCGGAACACCTCTTTGCGTCCTGTGGCGACGACTGTCGCTTCTTCAAAGGTATCTCGGTCACCTACGGCCACAACATCGAGGTCGGCGACAACGTCGTGATCCACGACGACGTCCACCTCGATGACCGCGGCACACTCACCATCGGCGACCGTGTCTCACTCTCAGATGGCGTCCACGTCTACAGCCACGACCACGACCTCGTCGACCAGACTGCGGTGCGTACCTTCCACACGGTCATCGAGGATGACGCCCGCGTCACCTACGACGCGATGGTACGGGCCGGCTGTCGGGTCGGCGAGAACAGTGTTGTGGGCGCGCGGTCGGTCGTCCAAGGAGACGTCCCCGCACACCACGTCGTCGTCGGCACCCCCGCACGGAGCGTGCGCGTCAAACCCGGCTGGGAGTCGGTCGCCGACGAGTTAGAGGACGGCCGCCTCCCCGACCGCGACGACGACCGCGAGATTGCCTACGACCTCCCTGACGACTTCGAGCCGTTCGACGAGTTCGACCGCGACCGAACCCCACCGACCGCGACGGATCCGAAGTCGACGCCAGACCAGCCGTCCGAGTCGACCAAAGATCACCCACCCGAGCCGGCACCCGACCAGTAGCCCCACCACCGTGGTCCGCGCTGTCGCCGTCAACGTCGCCGCCAACACGAACGAACCGGGCTTCCGCGGCCCGGTGTACCCGGATGGCACCTTCGCGTACGTGCCGATCCCCGAGTCCGCGGCGACCCTCCCGCGCGACCGGTTCCCAACCGACGAGCCACTCCCGACGTACGACGACCTGTCGCTCTCGTTCGACGTACCGGACACCCTTCGGTCGACGCCCGTCCACGCGGACCCGGAGTTTCCTGGCGTCCACGGCCGCGAGAGCGCGACCTACGGCGACCCCTACGCGGTGAAAGCCGGCCGGATCGCGGCTCTCACACCCGGCGACTGGCTGTGCTTCTATGCCACCCTCACGCTCCGGCCACACGACTGGCGTGGACCGGGCACGACGCGCGTCGGCGACGACGGTGCCGACGACCGTGGCGGCGAGTGGCTGTCCGAACGCGGGATCGCCGTCGACGACGACCTCGCACCCACGTGGGGCGCGTACCTCGTCGCCGCCATCCGCGTCGAGCAGGTGCTCGAGACCCCGACACGCGAGGCCGCCGCCGACCGCGTCCCCACCAACGCCCACCTCAAACGCGATCCCTTCGACGCCCGCGTCGTCGTCGCCGGCGACCCGACCGAATCGGGGTGTCTCGACCGGGTCGTGCCGCTGAGCGACCCAACCGCCGGCACGACAGCGAACCGCCTGGTGACCGCACTGTCGAGCGACTCCGGGAAGGGCCCGTGGTGGCGACGCCCGCTGGCGTTCGACGACGACGCGACCCGTACGCTGCTCGACCGCCTCGATCCCGCCTGAGGCAACGTCGCCGCCGTGTCACCGGGGTGCCGACAATTCTTGCGGCTAGCTCCGTCGACGACGAGTTTGGTCGACCGCAGTTGGCTGCAGAACCATGCGGCGTTCCCGTCGGCTCGACCCCGCTACGATTCTGGGCCGAGTGTCGAGCGTGTTCGGTAGCCGCAACGCTTGCCCAAAGGCGGTCGCACCCCCCATGCTTGTCGGTTTCGGGGGGTATAGGCTTCGAGACGGCCAACGAGTGTTCGATGTCAGACCTGAACGTCTCTCACGAGTACTTCACGTGGAAACTGGTACAAGACGTTGCACAAGAGAACGGCTACTTCGAGAAGGAGGGCGTCGAGGCGGACCTCTCGTACTTCGCTCCGGGGACGCAGGACTTCGAGGGCGAGAATGCCCACGACGCCGACTGGTGGGACGACCTAGACGAGGAAGGAAGCACCCACGGCGTCTGCGAGTGGAACGCGGTTCAGGAGGCTTCTGAGACTGATCGCGACATCGTCGGCTCCTACAGCGAGTGGGACCGCGTCGTCTTTGTCCGCGCTACCGACGAAGCCGAAACCGTCGACGACCTCAAGGGTCGGCCGATGGGGATCAACAAGTACGCCACCTCGTTCTACTCGATGCAAGAGATGCTGGAGAAAGCGGGGTTCGAAGACAACGACATCGTCCTCGAACACGTCGGCGAGGCCGAGGAGCGCTTCGACGCGGTAAAAGACGGCGAGGTCGACTCTATCGCGGTGTTAGAGCCGTTCGTCACGCTCGGCCGCTACGACGAGGAGCTGAAGCAGGTGTTCGAGGGACCGTGCCGCGCCGCCATCACGACGCGCGAACAGCCCGAACCAGAGAAGCTGGAAGGATTCCTCGCGGCGCTGAACCGTGCGGTCGCCGACATCAACGACGATCTTGAGGGATACACTGACCGCTACGTTGAGCTGCTCGAAGCGGAGGCTGCCGACAAACCCGCCTTTGACGACGTGAATTTCGAGCGGCTCCACGAGGAGTTTGAACTCCGCGAGTTTCTTCCCGTGCGCGCGCCCGACGAGGAACGGATCGACGCGACCACGAGCTGGATGCGCGAGAAGGGGTTCGTCCCGGACGACGCCGATATCGGGACCGCAGAAGAGCTCGAAAACGGGGGCGTGCTCCCGGACGACGAGTCCGACTCCGAGACGGACGAGCCCGAGGCGACGGCGGACTGATCGATGTCGCTCGAGTCCCGCGCGACGACCGACGACAGTGGAGACGAGCCCGAGCCCCGGTCCGACGCCGAACCCGTGGTCGGCGACGACGCGGACTACCGTGCCGACGACGCGGCGTCGATCGTCGCCGACGGCCTCACGAAACGGTACGACGAGACGCTTGTCTTCGACGGGCTCGACCTCTCGGTCGACCCCGGCGAGGTCTGTTGTCTCCTCGGGCCGTCTGGCTGCGGCAAAACGACGTTGTTGCACCTGCTCGCGGGACTCGAAGACCCGACGGACGGCCGCGTCGAGATCGACGGTGAGGCCGTGACGGGCCCCGACTACCGATGGGGTGTCGTCTTTCAGGACCCGCTCCTTTACCCGTGGCTCTCGGTGCGTGAGAACGCCGCGATCGGTCCGCGGCTCCGTGGCGAGGAACCCGACATCGACCATGTCGACGAACTGCTAGAACTGGTCGGGCTCGACAGCTTCGAGGCTGCAGACCCCGCAGATCTCTCCGGCGGGATGGCACAACGCGCGTCGCTCGCGCGGACGCTCGCGAACGAGCCGGAGGTGCTGCTCCTCGACGAGCCGTTCTCGGCGCTCGATCAGCTGACGAAAATGGAACTACAGGACGAGCTGTTGCGGATCGTCGACGAGCTCGGCGTCACCGCTGTGTTCGTCACACACGACATCGACGAAGCGGTGTACCTCGGTGACCGCGTCGCGGTCATGGGACCGATCCCCGCGGGCATCGAACACGTTGAACCGATCGACAGCGACACGCGATCACGAGACGACGAGGTGTTCCTCGCGGAGCGGGCAGCGACCTTCGAACGCTTGGAGGCAGTTGGATTCGAATGACACACGGCCATCATACAGACCACGATCATATCGACCCCGACGTCGCTGCGAGCGCAAGGACGCTCGTCGGCGGCTCGGGCTGGCGTAATCCCTCAGAGAGAGCCCGCACGAGTGGGCTCTCCCGACGCGAGTTCATGAAGGAGTCTGGCCTCGCATCACTCGCGGCAGCCGGCGTCGGCGCTACTGCGGGGTGTCTTGGTGACGACGCCGGCCCGCCGACTGCGGAGGTCGGCTATCTGCCGATTACGGACGCAGCGCCCTTGCTGACGGGGTACGCCAACGACCACTTCACGGACCATGGCGTCGACGCCGCGGAGCCGACCCTGTTCCGGGGCTGGTCGGACCTCGCAGAGGCGTTCCTCGCCGGCGAGGTCAACGTCGCGCACTTCCTCATGCCGATGACCGTGTGGATGCGCTACGGCGACGAGCTGGACGCGAACGTGCAGGTCGTCGCGTGGGACCACACCGACGGGTCTGCGCTGACAGTTAGACACGAGATTAACGAGTGGTCCGATCTCGGTGGCGGTACCGTCGCTGTTCCGTTCTGGTACTCGATTCACAACGTCATCCTCCAGCTCGGGCTCCGTGAGGCCGGGCTCACGCCCCGAACGAACTCGTCGGCCGAAGAGGTCGCAGCCGACGAGGTCAACCTCGTCGTGACGCCACCGCCGGACATGCCTGCGGCGCTCGAAAACGGCTCCATTGACGGGTACATTGTCGCCGAGCCATTCAACGCGATCGGCGAGCTGGAGGCCGGTGGGAAGGTCCTCCGGTTCACCGGTGACGTCTGGCGCGAACACGCCTGTTGTGTCGTCGTGATGCGTGAGGAGCTGGTGGAGGCGCAGCCCGAGTGGACGACTGACGTAATGGGCGGGCTCGTCGACGCCCAGCAGTACCTCCGCGAGAATCGCTCCGAGGCCGCGCGGCTGCTTTCCTCTGAAGAGAGCGGCCTGCTTCCACAGGGCTCGGAGCCGATTGACCGCGCACTCACCCACTACGACGACCACCAGCCGTACCGTGAGTCGGGTGCGATCCAGAACGAGGAGTGGGAAAGTGACCGCATCGGCTTCTATCCGTACCCGTACCCGTCGTACACGGAGGAGTTGGTGCGGCGTATGCGCGAGACGCGCGTGGAGGGAGAAGATGCCTTCCTCGACGAGTTGGACCCGAGCGAGGTCGCCGACGACCTCGTCGCGTACGACCCCGTTCGGACGGCGCTGGAAGCGGCCGGTGGACCAACAGAATTCGACGTTCCCGAGGACGATGGCTACGAAAGACGAGAAACGATACAGTTCTGAGCTGGTTGGGGACGCTGGCCGCCTGCTACCGGCGGTTGGGCTCCTCGGCGGCTTCGCTGTCTGGTGGGCGGTGACGGCGTTCGGCAGCGGCATCATCACGAACTTCGCGCCGGCGGCAGCGTTCACCGTCCTCTCGGAGTTGGTCGTCTCGACCGAATTCTACGACCACGTCCTCGTCAGTGTCTATCGGTTTGCGGTCGCGCTCGGGTTCTGTCTGATCGTCGGGCTTCCGGTGGGAGTCCTCGTCGGTTACTTCGAGTCGGCCGAGCGCGCGACCACGGTGCTGTTCCAGTTCATGCGCATGATCTCACCGCTTGCGTGGTTCCCCATCGCTATCATCGTCTTTGGCGTCGGGACTCAGTCGGCGGTGTTCGTGATGTTCGTGGCTGGGCTCTGGCCTATCGTGTTGAACACGGCTCACGGCATCGCGACTATCGACGACGACTGGATAACGGTCGGCGAGTCGCTCGGCGGAGACACCCGCGCCTTGCTCCGCCGCGTCATCGTCCCTGCTGTGATACCGGATATGCTGACGGGAATCCGCCTGTCGATCGGCATCCTCTGGATAATCCTTGTCCCCGCGGAGATGCTCGGAGTAAATACCGGATTAGGGTACCTGATCTTAGACGCCCGTGACCGGTTCGCTTACGCAGAGATCCCCGCGATCATGCTGGTGATCGGGTTCATCGGGTTTTGGCTTGACCTCTCGGTTCGTCGGCTCCACGCTCGGTGGAACTGGGGGTAGTCTCGCGTCTCGATCACGGACGGCGTGGCGCCGTCACGGTCTCGTCTCGCGCTTGACTTCCTCCCCGCCCTGAAGGGCGAGGATTCCTCCGGTGGGATGTTGGCTATGCCGTACCCACGGAGGCAACTTTCCCGCTGTCGGTACTCTGGTTTGTGCGCTCCTCGTTGGGACTTTCCCTTTCGGGGGAGTGTGGTATCTCCGACCAGTTGTGGTCGTCCCACTTGAGACGCACGGGCCAAGCCATCGACCCGACTTCGAGTTCGCAAGCCTGCTGTTCGAGGAATGTCCGAGACGCACACAGATCGGCGTGCGCTTCGTGGCCGCACGGACATCGGAACACGTCGCCGTCGCGATCGGTATCCTCTTGCTCGCCACACACCGGGCACGTTCGGGTTGTGTTGGCTTCTGACTGCACCTCAATACTAATGCCGTATTCCTCAGCCGTGTACGATAAGCGATCGATGAACGCCCGAAAGGCCCAGAACTGGTGCGTCTTTGCGTTCACTTCAGTACACCAGTGCGTCGAGAGGACATCCGTGAGGTCGCCGACGTACACCGTCTTGACACCGTCGGTGTAGAGGCGTTCCATCAGATCCCGGGCTAGCGCCTCCTGTGCGTGATCACGCCGGCGTGTCCGTTTCTGATACAGCTGCCGAATTCGGTTGCTATTGTATCGCCCCTCACGGAGCTTCGACTGTGAGCGGGCAATTTCGGCAGTCGTCTCACGGAAGCGATCAAACAGGTCGCGGCCCTCATAGAGGTACTGCTGGCCGGTTGTCGTGGTACAGGCGATGAGGTTGTTTGCGCCCACGTCCAGTGCGGCTTCTTCCGAAGCCAGTGGTGAATCCTGTTGTGAATCAGGTACGGTAACAGGCTGAAAGGCCCTGAACGTGTCGTCTATCTCGTCGTACTGTATCTCCAAACGACCTTGTTTGCCGTCCCACTTCGGGTCGCCAGCGACTTCGAGACGGAGGCGACCAGTGTGGTCGTATTCTTCCTTCAGAGCGGATCCAACTGGGATCTCAATTCGTGACCGGTCGCCAGTTTCCAGCGTATACAAGTCGTTCCGGATGAACGTGCGTAGTTCTCGTCCATCGTCTTCGTTCCCCCAGTATCCGGGGGGCGAGGGACGTTCATCACGTTTGCCGTTGTGCCAGTCGTCTAGGGCGGCGAAAAACGACTTCCACGCAGACTTGTTTTTCCGGATCACTTGCTGTGCGGTTCCAGAGCCGGTCACATCGACATACTGCTTGCGATAGTCGGCAGTGTCCCACACTGATTCACCGTCGAAGAATTGCTGGCGACGCTCGTAATTGAGCTCGTTCCACAGGCTCGCAGAGGCGTCCAACAGCTCTCGGAGTAGCCGCTCGTCGCCGTCGGACAGCGGACGTACCGCGAACGTGTTGGTTCGCCTCGCGACAACAGACATTTACAGCTCTACGTCTAAATGTCTTTTGGACACAAACAATGCGACCAAATATCAACATTTCACACACCCTGAACGGCCGCGTGAAAGACTACGCCGAAGATCAAGGCGTGAGTCTTGAAGAAGCCTACCGAGAAATTATCGAAGCAGGATTGGAAGCGGTGGAACATCCAGACGAATCGTAGCACGTGGGTTGTGGCATTGTGCTGTCACTTGGACCCCGCCCTGAAGGGCGAGGCTTCCGCTTGCTATCCGTCATTGGTGGCGCGGCAATGTCGGCGAACGTCACGTCACCGGCCGTGAGTGCTTCGAAGTTGGACACGATCGAGGGGGCGTACACGATCCCCGTGAACTCCTCGAGCCCGTCGCCGACGAGCGGGAACCGGCTGTGTGGCGTGCCCCGGATTCGGTCGAGGTTCGTCTCGACGGAGACGGCCGTCGACAGCGCGACGACATCCTCGGGCGGTGTCGCGATCTCGGCGACGGGCCGTTCGTCGACGTCGAGGGCGTTCAACACCTCCTCACGGCGCTCTTCGGGGAGCTCAACGTCTTCCATCATCGAGCCAAGTCGGGTCCGCAACTCGGCGCGCGACTCCAGGACGTCCGTTTCGGTTTCGGTCCACGAGCCCGTCATCTCGACGCCGAACAGCCGGAGTGTCGCCTTCGCGACCCAGTCGCCGACTCGAATCAGCGGCGAGATGAGCCACGCGAACCAGTACAGCGGCCGGGCACCGTACGCGACGACCTGCTTCGAGCGCTCCACGCCGAGATACGTCGGCGTCTGCTCGCCGTGGGTGAGGTGCACCATGTTGATGAGCGCGAAGCCGAGCACCGAGCCAGCACCCGCAGACGCGAGCGCGGTGTTCGTGAACAACGGCTCGAACAACGCGGTGAGCCCGGGCTCTGCGACGACGCCGAGGGCGATGCTCGTTCCAGAGATCCACACCTGACACGTCGTCAGGTAGAACTCAAGGTCGTCCGTCATCTCCCAAGCGCGCTCTAGCGCCGGCGTGTCGATATCGGAGGCTGGATACTGTCTGAGTCGCGTGAGACCGAACTCCACCGCGACGAAGTACGCGTTGATCAGGATCAACAAGACCCCCGCAAGCACCCGAAGCCCGATCTCGACCGGGGGCATCGCGACAAGCGGGTTGGCCGTCGACATCAGAGGTGCGTTGAGAGAGGGCGTGGCTACCATCGGATCGAGGTGTCGACGGCTCCCTAAAAAAAGCCGCGCCGAGGACGCTGCGTCCCCGCCGTCCTCACGCGAAGTCGTCGTACGTCGGCCGCCCGATTGCTGGCGGGAACGTCTCGACCGGCGCCGTCGTCTCTGCGCCACTTGCCATGTCTTTGACCGTCACCTCGCCGTTCGCGAGGTCGCGCTCGCCAACGATCACGACGGTCTCGGCGTTGATCGAATCGGCATATCCGAGCTGTGCGCCGAACGACCGGTCGGCGACGTCAGTTTCGACGACGACCTCGTCGTCGATTGCCCGGAGATCCCGGGCGATTCGTGCGGCCGTCTCGCGGGTGTCTCCGACCGAGAGCACGTAGTAGTCCGTCGAGAGCGTCTCTTCGGGCCAGACGCCGGCGCGCTGACACAACAGCGCAAGCGTGGCGTGGCCGGGTGCGACACCGACTGCTGGCGTCGGCTGCCCCCCGAAGCTCTCGATGAGGTCGTCGTAGCGGCCGCCACCGAAGACGGAGCGGGAGACCGTCCCCGTCGAGTCGAAACACTCGAAGACGACCCCGGTGTAGTAATCGAGGCCGCGTGCGGTCGTGAGCGAGACCGTACAGTAGTCACCTGCGCCGGAGTCAGCCGCGGCCGCGAGTACGTTTCGAAGGTTCTCGACCGCGTCGGCGACGTCGTCACCGCCGGCCGCAGCGACCGCGTCGAGGTCGTCGACGGTGTCGACGCCCGCGATCAGCTCGTCGAACTCGCGGGCGGTCGACCGCGAGAGCCCGGCGTCTGAGAGCAGCCCAAGGTACTCGCCCTCGTCGACTTTTGTCCGCTTGTCGACGGCTCGGATCGCGGCCGGCGTGTCGACGGCGTCGGGCTCGTCGGCGAACGCCCGCACGAGCCCGCCGAGGATGTCTCGGTGTGAGACCCGGAACTCGAAGTCGTCTGCGGTGAGCCCGAGGTCGGTGAGCGCGTCGGCGGCGACCGCGAGCACCTCGGCGTCGGCCTCCGGCGCCGCGGAGCCAAAGACGTCGATGTTCGTCTGGTAGAACTCCCGGAACCGACCCTGCTGGACCTGCTCGTAGCGCCAGAACGGCCGGGTCGAGACCCATTTGATCGGCTTTGAGAGCTCTTGGCCGCGGGCAACGACCATCCGCGCCACCGTCGGCGTCAACTCTGGGGTGAGCGCCACCTCCCGCCCACCATTGTCTTCGAAAGCGTACAGCTCGTCAACGATGGCCTCCCCGGACTTGTCGACGTACATCTCGGTCCGCTCAAGCGCAGGCGTTGCCACCTCCCGGAAGCCGTAGCGCGCCGCGGCTCGCTCGACCGTGTCGGTCACCTCCCGACGAGCAGACTGCTCGCCGGGGTAAAAGTCGCGAAAGCCTTTGAGTCGATCGTACATGCACGGCGATTCGCCGAGCGCCCGCTTGAAACCATCCTTTCGGCGGCGTGTAGCCGCCTCAGTCTGCTCGGTACTCTTTTGCGAAGCCCCGGAACTCGGTTCGGTGGGCCTCCTCGTCGGAAAGCAACATCACGGCGAGGTCTTCGGTGACCGGGTCGCCAGCGTCGTCGGCGACGTCGACCAGCTCGCGGTAGGTCGCAATCGCATCCTCTTCGGCGTCTAACACGCCCTCGATGACGGCCAATACGTCGGTTGAGTCGGTCGGCGGCTGCAGCGACTCCTGTCGGGCGACGAACTCCGCGGAGCCCGGCGGGCGCGCGTCGAGCTGTTTGAGACGCTGGCCGAGCTGTTCAGCGTGTCCCAGCTCTTCTTGGATATCGGTCTTGAGACTCTCTTTGATCTCTTCGGCGCGAACGCCATCAAGGACGATGGCGTTCGTCTGGTAGTTCATCACGGTCTCTAGCTCGTCCATGTACGCGGCCTGTAACAAGTCGACGACGCGGTCAGATGCCATACTACTTCTTTGGCGGCCAGTCATAAAACACTACTCGGACGTTCCGGTACGTCGGGAAGCCGCTGCACGCTCCGCGCGAGACTAGTCACGCGCGTCACGATCGGGCGCTGGAGTCTAGTCGCGCGCGATCAATCGTTTCGGCCGCGCACGTACGTCTGGTTGTGTGCCGGAAAGACCTCCTCTACGGCCTCTGTGCCGTGTTCCTCGGCAATGAGCGTCCGCAGCTCGTCTTCGTAGTCTGCTTTCGGCACCTCCTCGCTCGGCCCCTGTTCGACTTCGAAGGTCGCTTCGACGAGCCGGTCAACGGCGTGTCGGCCGAACCCGGACAGCGGCGAGAGGTAGTCAACGCCATGGCGATCTTCGAGACTCTGTGCCTGTGCGCGCGAAACCGTCGGAACGCGGTCGTCGCGTCGGGTGCCATCGGCGATCGCATCGACGTCCCGGTCGGCGATCGTCTCGAGTGCGTGTTCGTGGACGCGTTGGATCCCGTTGCGCGGATAGCCGTCGGCGACCATCGTCGCGGCCGCCTCGGCGGCGACGTCCGGATCCAGGTCGACGCGGTCGAAGGGAAACCCGAGGGCGTCAGCGGCTCGCGCCGCGTGCTCCCAGTCGTCGGTGAGCCCAAAGCTCCCGGTGACACACCGGACCTCATAAAAGCGGTCGAGTAAGACGGCAGCCAGTGAGGAGTCTTTCCCGCCACTGTACAGCAGCGCGAGCTCCATCTACCGCCGCCGAATGTCGAAGCTCTGTTGTTCGGGTTGGAGCTCCTTGAGCAGGTCGCGCATCTGGTCTTCGTCGATACGCCCCTGGACACGGCCGCTTTGGGCTAGCGACGCCACCTGTTGTTTCACCTGCTTTGCGAAGTCGGGTTTCGACATCTCGACGGCATTGAGCCGCTGGCGGGCGCCGTCGGTGAGGTACTGTTTCAACACCGCCTCCTGTTGGGCTTCCGCGCGCTGTTGGGCCTCTTGACGGGCCTCGGCTCCAGTGTCGCCGTCGCCGCCGGCACGGTCTTGGAGCTCCTGAAGCTTCTGTTCGCGCAGTTCTTCGAGTCGGTCGTCGTCTGGGCTACCGCTCATAGACCGTATTCACGGTCCGGGCGAAAAACCATTTCGGAGGCTCGTGCAGTCCAGCTGCCAGTCCGACCGTCAGCCACCGCCCCGCACCGGGTCGGGCCGCTTAAACGCGACACCGCCCTACACGTCGGTATGAGCGAGTCGCGTGAGTTCTGCCCACGGTGTGGCGACGCGGTCCCCGAGCGTCGCGACCCCCTCCCCGGCGAGCCAAGCGGTCGGGACGCGCTATTGTGTGACGACTGCTACTTTGCGGACTTTTCGCTTGTCGACGCTCCCGACCGGATCGAGGTCCTCGTCTGTGCCGCTTGTGGCGCGGTCCACCGCGGTGACTCCTGGCGTGACGTCGGCGCGAACGACTACACCGACGTCGCCGTCGACGAGGTTGCCGGCGCCCTCGGCGTCCACGTCGCGGCCGACTCCGTCGAATGGGGCGTCGAGCCCGAGCAGGTCGACGAGAACACGATTCGGATGCACTGCCGGTTCTCGGGCGTGGTCCGCGGAACGCTCCGAGACGCCGAGGTGACCGTTCCGGTGAAGATCTCCCGCGGAACGTGTGAGCGCTGTGGCCGGATCGCCGGCGGGTACTACGCCGGGGTCGTCCAGGTGCGCGCCGACGACCGCGAGCTCACGCCGACGGAGCGGGCGCGAGCAGTCGAGATTGCCGAGTCCTACGTGGCCGACCAAGAGGCCGACGGCGACCGCGAGGCGTTCGTCACGGAGGTGAAACAGACACCCGACGGACCGAACGTGAAGCTCTCGACGAACCGACTGGCCCAGAACGTCGCAACGCAGATCACGACGGAACTCGGCGGCAGCTACGAGTCGTATCCGACGCTCGTCACCGAAGACGGCGACGGCAACGAGGTGTATCGGGTGACGTTTGCGGTGCGGCTCCCGCGGTATGCCCCCGGCGAGATACTCGACCCGAAAGACGGTGACGGCCCAGTGCTCGTCACCGGCGTCTCTGGGCGGCTCAGTGGCGTGCGGCTTGCGACCGGCGCGTCGTACGCGTCCTCGTTTGAGGCGGGGGCCGCGCCCGAGGCGACGCGACTCGGGATTCGCGAGGACGCGAGTGAGACGACGGTGGTAACCGTCGAAGACGACCACGCGATTCAGGTGCTCGACCCAGAGACGTACGCGGCGCGGACGGTACCGAATCCTTCGTTCGTCGACGCGGGTGCGGAGACGGTACTCGCGTTCAAACACGGCGACGCGGTACATCTCGTTCCGCCGGAGACGTAGTGACGGAACGGACTGCTACAAAAAGCGCGTGTTAGTCGGCGCGAGCCACCGGCTCGGTCGTGGCGGCCGTCGAACGCTCGGCTTCGGGCACCTCGATGCCACGGCGTTCGAGCTGACGGACGAACGACGCCTCGCTGAGTCCGGCCTGGGTCGCCGCCTGGGAAAGTGTGAGTGTCCGCGCACCGTACAGCGTCAGCGCACTCGACAGCGCAGTCGATGTCATACCTCACCCTTCTGCGTGAACGTTTATGAAGATTACTACTTCATTCAGGGGCCTGATACACCTTATACGATATATATTATCATTCGTTCTCGGCAGTGAGTGATGTGACATATATCCACACGCAGGTGTATCTCCCGGAACCACTATACTTCGGGCGGTCCGAGAATGTGTATGGACAGACAGCAGCTCATGGCCCTGTTCTTCGCGTTTCTCATGGTGAGCTCCATGCTCGCGTGGGGCATCAGTTTCCTGTGAGGTCGGGAGCGCCAAGTCGTCGACGACAGCGTCCACCTCCGCAACATTCCTAATCGTGACCGTTCACCCGTCGCCCCAGACGTCAGAGAGCGGGTGATTTTCTCGCCGGTGGGCGTCGGACTCAGAGCGCGTCCGGCTCTCGGCGTGTGAACGAGGCTCGGCGTTTGTGCGTGCTGTGGTGGTGTCTGTCGACTCCGACGCGCCGGTCCCAACCGCTCCGGTCGGGTCAGCGTCGATCGATGCGAGCGCCGCCGCAGGGTCGAACGGGGGCAGTGACGGCGTCGTGATCGCGTCGACCTGGTCGCGAAACCACGAGGGGGTGTCGGTACGCGCGCGGTCGAACAAGTCGAGTAGGGAGTCGTCTGCGAGGTACGTCGCGCCGTAGTCGTCTGGCGCGCGCACGACCCGCCCACACGCCTGGATGACGGTTCGCAACGCGACGCGATGGTACCACCCCCACTGGTCGTCTGCCAGCCGACGAGCGACCCGCGAGTCGTTCGTGTTGCGATACGGCGCCTTACACACCACCTGCCAGCGGCAGGTGTCGTCGGCGAGGTCTAACGCCTCCTCCATCTTCACCGAGACGAACACCGACGGCTCGGGGCTCGCCTTCCACGCATCGAGCTCCGCGTCGCGGTTTGCCCGTGTGTGATGTCTGATGCGCGCGCCGACGCCGAAGGCGCCCAGCCGGTCGACGAGTCGTTCAGCAATGTCGTATGAGTGTGCGTGTATCAACCCCTTCTCGTCCGGGTGGTGTGTCATCAACCGGACGATCAGTCGTGCGATCTTCGGGATCGTCTCGTCGCGGTGCTCGTACGTCATCGACCCCTGCGTGACGTCGTACAGCCGGCGGTGTTCGAGTGGGAACGTGTGTTCGACGTCGACGAGCGCGACCCGTGACGGGTCAAGTCCGACCCCGCGACAGAACGCTGACTTCGACAGGATCGTCGCTGAAAGCAGCGCAAATCGCTCACCGCGGTCCCAGACGGTGTGTCTGAGGTAGCGAGCCGGATCGAGCGGTTTGATCGCGATCGGTCCACCGCCGTCGCCCGCCCCAGGCGACTGGTCGACGACCCACGTCGTCGGCGACGTCCGGTCCCGGTAGTCCTCGAGGAACCAGCGTAACTCGCCGATCAGCTCCTGGAGACGGTCACGGCGAACAACCGCTTCCGGCGTGAGTTCCGGTTGTCCCGTGAGCTCGTCTTTCGCGCGGGTCGCGACGCCGACCAGCGTCTCGGCGAAGCGCGCGGTGCGATCGAGAGCGTCCTCGTCTGCGGCCGCGTCTCGCTCGACGTCGGGCACGCCCACGTCGTCCCAGACCGGCACCCGCTCGGGAGTGAGCTCGATGGTCGCGTACATCTCGGCCCACTCAGCGAGTCCATGCGCCTCGTCTATCACGACGACGTCGCGCGTGCGAAACAACTCGGAGCCGGCCGTGCGCATGAAGTACGCGAGTGTCATCGCCGCGTATCGCCCGCCCGAGGCGATCGCCCGGTCTGAAAAGTACGGACAGCGGTGTTCGATAGAACAGTCAAATCCCTGCTCGCGAGCGCAGGGAGCGCGGTCGACCGGCGTGTCGTGTTCACCCGGGAGGATGCAGTCGTAGTTCGACTTTCCGCGAATGATCCGGAGATCAGCGAGTAGCTCGTCGCCTTCGACGTCGTCGAGCTGTGACACCTGTGGCGTCGTGTAGTACGCGCCGGTCGGATCGCTCGGTGTGGCCTCCCCGGCGGTCCGGGCCGCGCCCATCACGGCGCGCGCGAGCAACGACTTGCCGCTGCCGGTCGGCGCGCGAACCAAGACGACCTCGTTGCCGGCGGCGAAGGCGTCACGGATGTCGGCGACCGCCTGCGCCTGTGCGCCGCGAAAGCTCGGCGCCGGGAACGCGTCTGGAATCCGGTCGGGGTCCACACGACTCTCTGGTGCGCTCTCCGAATTAAACCCTCGGAGGTCGGTGGCGTCGCTCGCGGCGTAGCTCACTCCACCGGATCGGTTATGTGCATCGCGCGGCTCCTCGCCGGTGTGTACTCCGGAGAGACGGGCCAGGTGGTGTCGCCGTCAGTGCGCGAGGAGACCCTCCCGCAGCTGTTCGAGCGCGTCGCCGCAAACGTTCCCGACCGCGTCGCCCAGCAGTACAAAGGCGGCGTCTACGACCGGTCACTTGTCGACGCAGGCGTCGTCGATCCCGCTCCGGACGGTGCGTACGCGTCGCTCACCTACGCCGAACTGCGCCACATCGTCCGGCGACTCGCGACTGGGCTTCGGGCGCTCGGGCTTGACCCAGGAGACCGAGTCGCCATCGTGGCCGAGACCCGCATGGAGTGGGCACACGTCGACTTCGCGACGCTCGCCGCGGGCGGCGTCGTCACGGCGGCGTACCCCGGTGGCTCACCCGACCGGCTGGGCGCGCTCCTCACAGACGCCGACCCGACACTCGTCGTCGTGGGGGGCACAGCCGAAGTCGACGCACTCGAGACGCTCGGTGACGACGTCGTGTTCAACGGAGAGACCGGCCCCACGGCCGTGGTGACGATGGACGAGGTCGCAGAGACGGGCACACTCGATGCGCGCTCTGACCCCGCTGCCGACGTTGACGTCGGTATCGGCGTCGACGTCTGCACGCTCGGCGACGTGTACGAACGGGGCGAGACGGCGTTCGACGCCGATCGGTATCGAGCGGGGGTCGAGACAGTCGCTCCCGACGACCTCGCGAGTCTCGTCTACACCTCGGGGACGACCGGCCGACCCAAAGGTGTTCGACTCACCCACACCGCATTCCGCGCGAACATCGCCCAGTGTCTCGACCGTCTCGGTGGCGACGCGGACGACGACGGCCCCAGCCTCGACGCGGACTCGACGGCGCTATCTGTCCTTCCGCTCACCCACGTCTTCGAGCGGACGATGGGCCACTACCTGGTGTTCGGTGCCGGCGGCACAGTCGCGTATGCAGAAGGGCCGAAGACGCTGGCGGCGGACCTGTCGCTGGTCCGGCCGACGATGGCTTCCGGTGTCCCACGGATCTACGAGAAGTTGTTCGCCGGGCTAGTCGACCCCGACTCAGACGCGGCGACGCGGGCGGCGTTCGGCGGGGAGATCGACTGGCTCGTCTCCGGCGGCGGGGCGCTCTCGCCCTCGCTATGTGCAGCCTACCACGAGGCCGGGATCCCAATCCTCGAGGGGTACGGGCTCACCGAGACCGCGCCGGTCGTGAGCGTAAACGCCCCGACGGACCCCGCCGTCGGGACGATCGGCCCCCCGGTCGCAGACACCCAGATTGCGATCGACGAGCGGGTCGGCGATGGTATCGACGCGCGTACGCGCGATGGCGACGACGCGCATGGAGACAGCGGACGCGACAGCGACCTGGTCGATGGACGCGACGACGGCGACGAGCCGGTCGGCGAACTTCTCGTCCGCGGCCCGCAGGTGACCGACGGCTACTGGAATCGACCGGACGCCACGCGGGAGGCGTTCTCGTCGCCGGAGTCGCTTCCGGATCTCGTCACTGCCGGGCCGTCGCCGGCAACGTGGGGCGGTGACCCGGACGAGCCGTGGTTTCACACCGGCGACGTGGTGCGGCTCCGCGCCGATGGCCACCTCGTCTTTCAGGAACGCACGAAGCGCCTCCTCGTCCTCTCGACGGGCGAGAACATCGCGCCGAGACGCATCGAGACACGGCTCACCGACGACCCACTCGTGGACCAGTGTGTCGTACTCGGCGACGACCGACGGTTCGTCTCGGGGCTCGTCGTCCCCGACCTCGACGCCGCGGCGCGGTGGGCCACAGACGCCGGCGTCGACCTGCCGACCGACCGACCGGCAGCGAGTCGGGACCCCCGGCTGCGTGAGCGGCTCGCGGCCGCCGTCGAGACGGCCAACGACGACCTCGAACCCGTCGAGCGCGTGAAGCGGTTCCGCGTGCTCCCGACGCGGCTCACCCCCGAGAACGGACTGCTCACTCCGACGCTGAAACAAAAGCGCGAGGCGATACGCGAGCGGTTCGACGATGCGGTCGAGTCGATGTACGCGTGACGACGCGCGAGATAGCCGTGTCGGTGTGGCCATTCGTCAACCAGTGACGTTGTTGACAGGTAAACACGCGCAGAAATATCCACGTTTTATATTTGGTGTTTGTATTATGCTGGTAGATGCCTAACACCGACGACTCTGGGTCGCTCGTTCAGTACGGGATCGAAGACAAACCGCCGTTGAAGACGTCGTTCTTGTTGGGCATCCAGCACTACCTCACGATGGTCGGCGCCAACATCGCGGTGCCGCTCATTCTCGCGGCAGCAATGGGGATGCCGGAGGCGATCATTCCACGGTTCGTCGGCACGTTCTTCGTGGTATCTGGAGTCGCCACGCTCGCACAGACAACCGTGGGCAACCGGTACCCGATCGTACAGGGGGCTCCCTTCTCGATGCTCGCGCCTGCACTCGCGATCGTCGCTGTCGTGACCGCGAACCCGCCCGAGGGTATCGAAGCGTGGCGAGCCGCACTGGTACAGCTTCAGGGCGCCATCATCGTCGCCGCGCTCGTCGAGGTCGCCGTCGGCTATCTCGGCCTCATCGGGCGGCTGCGACGGTTCCTTTCACCCGTCGTCATCGCGCCGGTCATCGCGCTCATCGGGCTCTCGTTGTTCAACTCCCCCGACATCACGACGGCGACACAGAACTGGTGGCTCACCGGGTTCACCCTGGTCGCCATCGTCGGGTTCTCACAGTATCTCGACGTGAACGCCAGGCTGTTCGAGCTGTTTCCGGTGCTACTCGGGATCGTGACGGCGTGGCTCGTCGCGGCGGTCCTCTCGGTCGCCGGCGTCTTCGGTCCAGAGGCGTCCGGCTACGTCGACCTCGCGAGCGTCGCAGCGGCCGATCCGGTCCACCTCATCTACCCGCTGCAGTGGGGGACCCCGAGCGTGATGCCGGCGTTCGTCATCGGCATGCTCGCCGGTGTCGCCGCCTCGATAATCGAGTCGATCGGCGACTACCACGCCGTCGCTCATCTCTCGGGTGAGGGCGCACCGAGCGGCAAGCGCATGACACACGGGATCGGCATGGAGGGATTGATGAACGTGTTCTCCGGACTGATAGGCACGAGCGGGTCAACATCGTACTCCGAGAACGTCGGTGCCATCGGTCTCACTGGCGTCGCCTCGCGCTATGTCGTCCAAGTCGGTGCGGGGGTCATGCTCCTCGTCGGATTCGTGGGGTACTTCGGGCAGCTCGTCGCCACCATCCCGGGGCCGATCGTCGGCGGGCTCTACATCGCGATGTTCGGACAGATCGTTGCTATCGGGCTCTCGAATCTCACGCACGTCGACCTCAACTCGTCGCGAAATATCTTCGTGCTCGGCATCACGCTCTTCACTGGGATGGCAATCCCAGAGTACGTGCGCAACGTCGGGGGCGCAGGCGCGTTTCAGGAGGGGCTCGCCGGCACCTTCCTGCTCGGTCCGCTACTCGGCGGTGACGTCGTCGCCAACACGATCTACGTCATCGCGTCGACCGGAATGGCCGTTGGCGGCATCGTCGCGGTCGTACTCGACAACACGATCGGTGGGACCGACGAGGAGCGCGGACTCGCGGCCTGGGAGGCGCTGGCCGAAGCGGACGTCGACTTCACCTCCCCGTACGACCGCTTCCTCGGAGACGAGGAGTCGACTTAGCTGTCCACACTGTCGGTTCATCAAGAAGCATCTGGAGCGTTCGAGTCACCGATAGATGCGGCTGCTCGCTGTCGTCGTCGATGCTCCCTCAAACGACCGTCACGGCGAGAATGACGGCGCGGCGTGGGCGTCGTCGACGGGTCTCGCTTCTGCACTGCTGTCGCTCTGTGTCGACTCTGTACTCTCGTCGGTCAACTCGACCCCGCCGTCGGCGGCTGTGACGGTGTCGGTGCCGCCGGTGGCGTCGCCTGGCGTCGTCGGCTCACCGAACGCGTAGACGGTGTTGTGGCCGGTCACGCGCACCGTGAGGAAGTCACCGACCGCGACCCCGTGGTCGCTCGCGTGCTGGACGATGATCTGGCGGTAGGCGCCGTCACGGCATTTGACGGAGTCGCCCGTGCCGGGCTCGACGACGAGCACGTCGAACGTCTCGCCGACCATCGCCTCGTACGCCTCGCCGACGACGTCCATCTTCACTTCGGTCATCGCCTTCGAGCGCTCCTTCTTTATCGTGCCGCCGAGCCCCTTCATGTCGGCCGCGTCGGTGCCCGGACGCTTCGAGAACCGGGTGACGTTGATCTTCTCGGGGCGCACCTCACGTAGCAGGTCCATCGACTGCTCGTGGTCAGTGTCGGTCTCCGTCGGGAAGCCCACGATGAAGTCGGTCGAGAGCGTCCAGTGGTTGAGCCGCTCGTCGAGCGCGGCGACGACCTCGCGGAACTTGGCGACGCGGTGTTGTCGGCGCATGTCTGCGAGTACGGTGTCGCTGCCCGACTGCACCGGGGCATGGATGAAGTTGTACAGCTTCTCGTTACGCGCGAAGACGTCGGCGAGCTCGTCGTGGATGCCGTGGATCCCACCGGGGTTCGCCATCCCGAGTCGGACGCGGAAGTCGCCCTCGATCGCACAGATCCGGTCGAGCAGCTCGGGGAGTTTTCGCTCGCCGGTGTCCCAGCCGTACACCCCGGTGTCTTGGCCCGTAACGCGAATTTCTTTGGCGCCCGCGTGCACCAATGCCCGAGCCTTTTCGACGTTCGTCTCGACGGACGGCGAGTCGACGCGGCCGGTGGCGAACTTCGTGATACAGTACGAACAGTTGCTCATACAGCCCCGAGCGATCGGGAGGATGCCGACGACACCGTCGAGGATGGGCTCGGCGTCGGGCGTGACCGTCGGACACTCGCCGTTGAGCACGTGTTCCGGCACCTCGTCCCAGTGGAGGATCTCGGCGTCGATGTCGGCCTCGCGGAACGCCTCTCCCTGTGCGAGCGCCATACAGCCCGTGACCACGAGCTCCGTGGTCTCCTCGGCGAGCGTCTCGGCGCGCCGAAGCATGTTCTGTTCGGTCTTCTCGACGACCGTACACGTGTTGAGGATGGCGACGTCGGCCGTCTCGGGACCCGCCGCCGGGCGGTGGCCGCCGTCACGGAGCGCCCGCTCTATCTCCCGGCTCTCACCCCGGTTCGAACTACACCCGTACGTTTCGATGTGGTACGTCGCCATCAGCTACCATTCGTTGACGGTCGCCACGCAAAAACGCGACGGATCGTGGGGATCGGTGGCGTCGATGAGTGGTGGCGCCTCCTCACAATGAGACGCCGCTCACTCGGCGCCTGCAGAGACGTCCGCCTCTGTGTCCACGAGTTCGAAGAGACTACCCCACCCGTCGCTCCCGTGGCCGCCAGGGAGCATGTCACGAAGTTGCTCGACGTCCGAGCGCGGCGCCACCTCGCTCACGAGTGCCACAATCACGCGGGCGTGGTAGGCCGCATCGGACTGGTCACAGCCTTCGATCTCGCTCACGCGCTCGATGAACGTCGGCCAGTCGAATCGCTGACCGTGCTCCGTGACCGCCCCAGTGGGGTACCACTTGATCTCGATCGGCAGCGACGCCGCGAGGTCGGCAGCGTTCTCCTCGGGGATCCGCGAGCCGAGCGTCGAGAGGGTGGCACGGATCGCCCGGAGCGTCTGTCCGGTGTCGGCCGTACCGAGTCGGTTCTGTGCCTGCCCGGTGAACTCGTCGAAGTTCATGCGCCGATATGGCCGGCGACGGTGTGTCAACCTGTGTGCTGTTCTCAGTGTATGAGACATTTGGCCGTCGGTGTCACATAACTGCGCTGTGTGCACCCCTCACGCGTCGGCGACGTGGTCGCGACTCGACTCCAGGATCTCGACGCTCGAGGAGGCGCCGATCCGGCTCGCACCGGCACGCACCATCGCTATCGCTTCCTCGTACGTCGAAATGCCACCGGAGGCTTTGATCGCGGTGTCGTCTTCGATTCCCGCACGGATTGCGTCTATCTCCTCGCGGGTCGTCGGGCCATCGTAGCCGACTGCCGTCTTCACGTAGTCGGCACCGCCCGACTCAACGAGCCCGGCGGCGTGGGTGATCGCCTCGGGGTCGAGCGCCGGCGACTCGATAATGCACTTGAGGGTTCGATCACCGACAGCGTCTCGAACGGCAGCGACGTCGTCGATCACGGCCTCGTCGTCGCCGTTTGCGAACGCCGTCCGGTTCATTACCATATCGAACTCGTCCACGTACGGCCGAAGCGCCTCAACTTCCGCCCGCTTTGCGGAGGCGTTTTGAATCCCGTACGGGAAACCGACGACGGCGACGACGTTTGCCGCCCCGTCGAGACACTCGTGGGCGAGTGGCGCGTGGTACGGTACAACGACGGCCGAACAGAAGCCGTGGTCGCGGACCTCACGACAGAGCGTGCGGATCTCTGCGGCGGTCGCTGCCGGGTCGACGTTGGTGTGGTCGAGTATCGAGGCGATCTGCGTGGGATCCGCGTCGAGGGTCGCTTCGAGTGACATGTTGGTACCTCACGCCCGGACCGTCATATGTCTACTGTCCGGTCTCGGAGGTGGAGACTACCAACGGTTCGGCTGCCAAGTCTTCACTCTTCGGCGACTGCCGCAGCGGGGCTGGTCTCGGTATCGACGCCCGTGGCCGGCTCGTAGACCGACCGGCGGGCGTCCGTCGGACAGAAGCCTTCTTCGACGAGCCCGGCATCCCCGAGCTTGTCGACCGCGAATCGGACCGTTCGCGTCGAAAGGCGGGTGGCCTCTGCGAGTCCGGTCTGGTCGTACCGCCCCTCCGCGTCAAGCACGTAATATACCAGCTTGGCGCTCGGTGGAAGCGGATCGAGCCGATCGCGTACGGATTCGTTCATATCAGGTTATGGGTCGTCGCGAGGATAATCGTGGTCCGGCTGTGCGCCGGGTGCGCACACCCGGTCGTGTGACCAACAAGCGTCCGACCGCGCGGCGCGGCCAACACGCGCGATCGGTCGTGTGCGTCCGCAGGGGCCGCGCCTAGAGGATGCGCTCGACGTGGTCAGCGACCTCCTCGGGGGTATCACCGACCGGCACGCCCGCATCGTTGAGCGCTTCGATCTTCGACGCCGCGGTACCGGTACCCGACCCCGAGACGATGGCGCCCGCGTGACCCATACGTTTGCCCGGCGGGGCCGTCCGGCCGGCGATAAAGCCCGTGACAGGCGTGTCCATGTGGTCGCGGACAAACCGTGCCGCCTGTTCTTCGTCTTCGCCACCGATTTCACCACACATCACGACTGCCTCGGTCTCAGGGTCGTTCTCGAACGCCTCTAAGGCGTCGACAAAGGAGGTGCCGATGATCGGGTCACCGCCGATGCCGATGGCGGTCGTCTGGCCGATCCCCCGTTCAGTGAGGTTATCGACGACCTGGTACGTCAGTGTACCCGAGCGCGAGACGAGCCCCACGTTGCCGTCCGCGAAAATGTTTCCGGGGAGAATACCGAGTTTCGCCTCACCGGGAGTGATGATCCCAGGGCAGTTCGGCCCGAGTAGCCGGGTGTCGGTGTCGGCGAGCCCGCGATTCACCTTCGCCATGTCCTGGGTTGGGATTCCCTCGGTGATCGCGACCGCGAGGTCGAGGTCGGCGTCGAGTGCCTCGAAGATCGCGTCCGCCGCGAACGCCGGCGGCACGAAGATCACGGACGCATCCGCGTCTTCGGCCGCGGCGGCTGCGCTCACAGTGTCGTACACGGGGACGCCTGCGGCCTCTTGGCCGCCCTTACCGGGCACCGCGCCGGCGACGACGTTCGTCCCGTACTCGATCATCTGTTCGGCGTGGAAGCCCCCCTCCCCGCCGGTGATCCCCTGGACCACCACTCGGGTGTCGTCGTCGACGAATACGCTCATTGTGTCACCTCCGTGGCGTCCGCGACCGCACGCTGGACCGCCGCCTCCAGCGTCTCTTCGACCTCGATCAGGTCGGTGTTCAGTATCGCCATCCCTTCTTCGGCGTTCGTCCCAGCGAGTCGCACGACGACCGGCTTCGGGATCTCCTCGAACCGACCGAGCGCCTCGTTGATTCCTTTCGCCACCTCGTCACCGCGGGTGATCCCACCGAAGATGTTGAAGACGACGCTGTCGACGTTGGGGTCTGCAAACACCATGTCGAGGGCGTTTGCGACCCGTTCGGCTTTCGCGCCGCCACCGATGTCAAGGAAGTTCGCAGGCTTGCCTCCGTAGTGGTCGACCAAGTCGAGCGTCGTCATCACGAGGCCCGCGCCGTTACCGATGATCCCGACGTTGCCCGAGAGTCGAACGTAATCGAAGCCGTACTCGCCCGCTTTGCGCTCTAAGTCGTCCTCGTAGGAGGCCTCGGCGAGGTCGGCGAGGTCGGGCTGTCTGAACAACGCGTCCTCGTCGACGTTCATCACCGCGTCGGCGGCGACAACGTCGCGGTCGCTCGTGATCATCACCGGGTTGACCTCGATCTCGGACGCGTCGTTCGACTCGTACAGCTCGTACAGCGTCGAGAGGATCGACGCGACCTCGAGGGCGACGTCGCCGTCGACACCAGCCTCGTAGACGACCTTCCGGGCCTGATACGGGTGGAGGCCGAAGGCAGGGTCGACGTGTTCGCGTGCGATCGCATCCGGGGTCGTCTCGGCGACCTCCTCGATGTCGACGCCACCCTCTGTCGACACCATGAGGACGGGCTCGCCGGCGCCGCGGTCCATCGTGACGCCGACGTAGAGCTCGTCGACGAAGTCGACGCCCGACTCCACGAGGACCTCCTCTACGGTGTACCCTTTGAGATCCATTCCGAGGATCGCCTCGGCGTAGTCGGCCGCCTCCTCGCGGTCGGTCGCGATCTCGATGCCGCCGGCTTTGCCGCGTCCGCCGACGTGGACCTGTGCTTTGATCGCGGCTGGGTAGCCGATCTCGTCGACGGCGGCGAGCGCCTCCTCGACGGTCGACGCGAGCCGAGACTCCGGTACCGGGATCCCGGCGTCGGCGAAGATCGATTTCGCCTGGTACTCGTGCAGTTTCATTCACGTACACCCGCGTCCGACGCCGGCTTAAATGGTGCCGGTTCGGTGCGAACACTGCGACGGTCGTGTGTACCGCGGGTGGATGGCTCGGTCGGTCGCGAGCGTTATTCATTTCTTCCCTAATACGTGTCCGGTGGCGACTGTGTAACTAACACGACTCCACGATAGCCGGGCACTCCTTACAGCCACTCCCTCCCCAGCCGATTCGATACGTTGGTAGCAGTGGGTGTGTGACCGACATGGCCGCACGACTTCCGGGTACCAATTACCGCCACACCCTCCCCAGCCGATTCGCGAGTCGCCCCTGGCGACTCGCTCATCCCTCGCACGCGCTCGCGAGCCCGCCTCTGGCGGGCTCACGAGGCGCGCGCCACCGCAGGGTGTTGGCGTGGGTTGTGAGTGTGTTTTCACGAGTCGCTCACATATCGTCAACGAAGGTGCCGATACACCGGCCAGTCTCTACAGGCCGGGTGTCGCGCGTCTCTCAGTCGTCGCCGAGAATGACGCGCCGGGTCATCGCCGCTGGGTCGAGCACCTCGTCGGCCTCGGCCTCCGAGAGGTACCCCTCAGAGACGGCCACCTCGCGGACGCTCTTCTCCTCGGCGAGCGCCTGCTTTGCAACCTTCGCGGCCGCGTCGTAGCCGATGGCCGGGTTGAGCGCGGTCGCGAGCGCCATCGACTGCTCGACACGGGTCGCACAGTACGCCTCGTTGGCCTCAAGTTTCGCGACGAATCGCTCGCCGAACGCCTCGGCGACGTTCGAGAGCAGCGCGGCCGACTGGAGGAAGTTGTGCGCGATCACCGGCTTGTAGAGGTTCAAATCGAGCTCGCCGCGGGCGGCCCCAGCCGAGACGGCAGCATCGTTGCCGACCACCTGCTTGTGCACCTGGTTTACCGACTCCGCGACTACCGGGTTGATCTTCCCCGGCATGATCGACGAGCCGGGCTGGTTTTCGGGCTGTTCGATCTCACCGAAGCCGTTACGCGGCCCCGATGCGAGCAGCCGCAGGTCGTTGGCGATCTTGTTCAGGCTGCCGGCGACGGTGCGGAGTGCCCCGTGTGCCTCTGCCATCGCGTCGTGAGCGGCCTGCGCCTCGAAGTGGTTCTCGGCCTCGTGGAACGTGGTGCCCGTCGCCTCGGAGATATACTCGGCCGCGAGCGCGGGAAAGTCCGGGTGGGTGTTGAGCCCCGTCCCGACGGCGGTTCCCCCAAGCGCCAGTTCGCGGAGATTCGACTGGACGCTGGTGGCGCGTTCGATCCCCTTTGCGACCTGTGTTCGGTAGCCACCAAACTCCTGGCCAAGCCGGACTGGCGTGGCGTCTTGGAGGTGCGTGCGACCCGTCTTCACCACGCCGTCGAAGGCGGCCTCTTTGGCCTCTAACTCCGCGTAGAGCGTCTCGAGTGCAGGGACGAGGTCCTTCTCGACGGCCTCGAGTGCGGCCACGTGCATCGCGGTCGGGATCACGTCGTTCGACGACTGCCCGTAGTTGACGTGGTCGTTCGGGTGGACGGCGCGGTCGCCGATCTCGGCACCCGCAATCTCGGCCGCACGGTTGGCGATGACCTCGTTGGCGTTCATGTTCGAGGAGGTGCCGGAGCCGGTCTGAAAGACGTCGACCGGGAACTGGTCGTCGTGGTCGCCGGCTATCACCTCGTCGGCCGCCGCGACGATCGCTTCGGCCGTGTCGTCGTCAAGGAGTCCGAGGTCGCGGTTCGCCTGTGCAGCCGCCTGCTTCACTACGCCGAGCGCTCGAATGAATCGCCGCCCCATCGGGATTCCCGATATCGGGAAGTTCTCCACGGCGCGCTGGGTCTGTGCGCCCCAGTAGGCGTCCGCGGGAACCTGCATCTCGCCGAGGCTGTCCGCTTCGGTCCGGTAGTCGTCGCTCATGAGCGGGCGTACCACAGAACGGGAGTAAAACCTACTGGAAGCGGTCGGGACGTCGTAGACACCGCCCCGCGGATGTGACACCGACGCCTCTCGGCGGTGCGCTCACAGATCGGAGAGCCGAATGCCGTCGTCGACCAGCCGGAAGTTTCGCTCGCGGTCGAGCTCGTCGGCAAGCCAGTCGTGGTCGTACAGCTGTCCGATCAGCTCGACGTAGAGGTTCCGCCAGGCGATTGCGTAGATAGGCGATTGTCCCCACGCGCGCAACTCGGGGACGAACTCGTGGTACGTGCTCGCCTGCGCCTCCATACGCTCGATGGCGTCGACGACGACCTCGGCGGCCGCGGCTGGATCCGACCCGTCGATCTCCTCGTTCAGCCGGGACTGAATCCCCACGATGGCGCGCTGCATGTCCTGGGCGGCAGTTTCGTCCGATTCGGGGAGCGACTCGACCACACCACGCGGGACGCCGAGTTCGATGGCTGGCATATCCCTGCGTGCGACGGCGACGAACAAAAAACCCCAGCGGCCGGGAATCATCGACGTGTGTCTGGGTCGTCTCAGGACGTCGAAAACAGTTTTGCGGCGTCGAGGGCGGTCTCAGGGCGTCGGGGCGGCCTTCTGGAGTGCCGTCTCGGCGATGTTTCCGCCGTAGTCGGCTGACCGGAGGACGGAGTCGACGACGAGCCCGAGAAGCTGTGCGCGGGTGGGGTCGAGTCCGCGGAGCAGCTCATCTATCGCCCGCACGCGTTCGTCTATCGCCCGCACACCGGTTCGCGCTTCGTTCGCTAGCCGGGACGCTTCGTCGGTGTCTTCGGTCAACAGCGCGTCCATCGCGGTGTCTATCACCTCAACAGCGTCGTCGTGGAGATCGTCGATGGCATCGATCACGTCCGGGGGCAGCGTCTCGTCGATGTTACACGTGAGGTGGCCGATCTTGGTTGCGTGGTCGCCAACCCGTTCGAGCTGGCGTGCACTCGAGTGGTAATCAAAACACTCCTCACGGGGGAGCCCCACCGCCTCGGCGGCCTTCGGGGTGCGAAGCGTGCCGCGGAAGATCCGTGATACGACGAGCCAGAGTCGGTCAAGGTCGTCGTCACGAGCAATCACATCTCGGGCCAGGTCGTGGTCAAGCTCGGCGAGCGCACGGATGGCATCCTCGAGCATCGACAGCGAGATCAACCGCATCCGGGTGACCGCGTTGTGGATCGAGAGCTCAGAGGAGTCAAGCAGGTCACGGATGACGACGTGACTACGGGTCTCTTCGAGCACCTCGAGGCCGACGAGACTCTGGACCGCGTCGCGGATCGTCGCGTGTTGGTCGGTGGCGATCTCATTACCCTCCAGCTCTATCACGTCGAACCCGCTCACGTACATCGTCGTCACCGCTCGTGTGAGCGCTTGCCCAGTGAGCCCGGTGACGTCGAGGGTCCCTCGCGTCCGCTCCGCATCGGAGTGTGGTGTGAGAAATAGTGAGTCGCCGTCCGGATAGAACTCGACCTCGCTGCCGGCGCCCACATCGTGTTCGGTCGCCCACGTCTTCGGTATCGAGACAGTATACGTCGACCCCCCGGTGACCTGCACCTTCCGCGTTTCCATACCGGCCATCATCGCTGTAGGATGTTAAATCTGTGTAAAATATATAGCTCGCCGATACCCGTACTGAGGGCCTTGTACGACCATATGGTGCCGATGAAGCGATACCGGAAACGATCAGGGCGAATCAAAACGAGTAATACATAGCACCGCAGCGATGTATATACCAGACAGCTGACCGCCAGGATGATACCACACATTGTGGCGCGGCGAGGGTCACCGGCGACGTGTGTGGGAGGCGCTGCAGGGAGCCCACGACGGAGCGAAACCACGGGGATGCGGTATGCCGATGAGTGGCACGCTGCGGTGAGTTGCGAAGAGTTAAATCGGTCGCGTCGCAACTAGTGAGTACGCTCGGTTGGTGTAGTCCGGCCAATCATGTTGGCCTTTCGGCGAGCGGGGCACGAAGTGTGCCCGTTCGGAAGACAGCCGACGACCAGGGTTCAAATCCCTGACCGAGCATTCATTGAATACACGGTGAGTGACAACTCGTCTTGTGACGACGTAGTGTTCGGCTGGCGCGTACGACCCACAGAGTCAAGACGGCGGTGTTTTTACGATCGTGTTCGTGATGCCGGTATGAAAGCGCCCGACATCGTCGTCTTGCGACAGAAGATCCACGGGATCGACGGCTACGACTTCGCCGCGGTGCTCCGTGAGCGACTGCCAGATCGGGAGATTGTGGTCGCTCGAACCCCGGCCGAAGAGCGCGAGTATCTCGCAGCGGCGCGCGTCGCAACCGGCTTCTCCATCGACGAGGAAGCACTCGCGCTCGCTGAGAACCTCGAGCTGTTCGCCTGTGTGTTCGCCGGAACCGGACACCTCCCCCGGGAGGCGCTCGAAGCACACGACGTCACGGTGACGAACGCCTCCGGTGTCCACGGACCGAACATCTCGGAGTACGTGATCGGTGCGATGATCGGACACGCCCACGGCTTCCCCCGCGCGAAACAACAGCAGGCCCGCCGCGAGTGGCGCTCGTACCCGACAACCGAGGTCACAGGCTCACGGGTCGTTGTGGTCGGTCTCGGTTCGATCGGCCAGGCAGTCGTCGATCGACTTGAGGCGTTCGACACTGAGACGGTCGGTGTTCGGTACTCACCGGAGAAGGGCGGTCCGACCGACGAGGTGTACGGCTTCGATCAGATCCACGAGGCGGTCGCCGACGCCGGATTCGTCGTGCTCGCTTGTCCACTCACCGATGCGACCGAAACACTCGTCGACGCAGACGTGTTCCGCACGATGGATACTGACGCCGTGCTCGTCAACATCGCTCGTGGCGGGGTCGTCGACACCGACGCACTCGTGGACGCGCTTCGCTCGAACGCGATCCGGGGAGCAGCCCTCGACGTGACCGACCCCGAGCCACTTCCAGAAGACCACCCGCTCTGGGGGCTCACGAACGTCACGATTACCCCGCACAACGCGGGGCATACGCCGCGATACTTCGAGCGACTCACCGACGTGCTCGAGACGAATCTTGAGCGGCTTGACGACCCCGATGCGACGCTCGAAAACCGCGCGTTCTGAGGCGGCCGGAACCGAACGGCTCAGATCGTGACGCGCCGAGGGTCCTCGTCGGTGAGTCGGCGAACGGTCAACACGGGGACCGGACACGTCCGGACGACCGTCTCGGCGACCGATCCGATGAGAAAGCGGTCCTCGCCGTGGCGACCCCGGGTTCCGGTGACGACGAGGTCGGCACCGACCTGGTCGGCGAAATCGACGACCTCCTCGCCCGGTGCCCCCTCGCGCACGGCTGTGGTGACGTCGAGACGCTCATCCACTGCGTTTGCGACCGTACATACTGACGCGAGCGCACGCTCACCACGTTCAGCGAGTGCGGTGCGGTGCTCGTCGCGTACTGCTGCGGGTGAGGACGCGATTTCGTCGTCGTCGACGACGTACAGCGCGTGGACCGTCGCATCGAAGCGCTCCGCCATCTCGATCGCGACGTCGACGGCGCGACCGACGCTGTCGGAGCCGTCCGTAGCGACCACGATCGTGTCGAACATACTCGCCGGTTCGTCGACGCGGATGTTAAAATGGGCCGGTATTCCGTGGTCACAGAGGAACTCTTGTGCGGTGGCGCGCGCCTCTCGAGGTCGCCGGAGGCGAACTCGTGAGCGCGTGCGAGGGATGAGCGAGTCGCCCGTGGGCGACGAGCGAATCGGCTGGGGAGGGTGTGGCGGTAGTTGGTGCCCGGAGGTCGTGCGGTCGTGTTGGGTGCACTACCACCGCCACATGCGTATTGGGGAGGGTGTGGCTGAAAGTGATGTCCGGGAGTCATCGAATCGCCTCGTTCACACTGTCACCATCACAACCGCACTGACTCACCGCACGAACGCGACCAACCAGTGCTGTTGCTCACCCAGTGTCGTGTAACCACTTTTTTGACGACACGTCTACACCGTCCCCTCACATGTCCTCCGTCCTCCAAAACCCACTCGTACATTACGGAATGCCAGCGATGAGCGCCGGCGTCGTCGTGGTCGTCGCGCTCACCCTCCTCGACGGAACGATGCAGTTGGCTGCACTCGGAATCGCCGCCATCGAGGTCCTCGTGACCCCACAGATCTTGAAACGGGCCGGCTAGACCCTGCCCGTTAGGGTGCCGTCCACGCTTCGAGACCGCCGACCACACACGAGCACAGCCTTTTGTGACTGGTGACACAGACCATACCCGTGACCGATCCCTCCACCACCGACGCGTACCGGCTCTCCACGGTCGACCTCAACGACACCACCTACGAGATCACCCAGTCGGGGATCCGGAACGCCTACACGGTCCGCGACAGCACCGACACCGTCGTCTTGCAGACGACACAGAAACTGTTCCAGCTGAAAGAGGCGTTTCCGTTTCTCACCGCCGACGAGGAGCCGGCGTTCACCGTGAAAGCCGGTGGCGTCGTGGACGTCGCGGGCACGTACTCCCTCGTCGACGACGGCACCGACGAAGCCGTCGTCGTCCTCGACGAGGCGTTCTCGCTGTTCACAGAGCAGTGGACGATCCGCGACCCCGAAACCGAAGCGCCGCTGGCGACGATCGAATCGAAGAACACGTTCCTCACCGCGGCACGACACCTCGTCTCGCTCGCGAATGTCATCCCAAACGCGTACGAGATCCGTGACCCGACGGGTGCACACGTCGGCAGCATCGACGGCCAGTTCTCGCTTCGAGACACGTACACCGTGACCATCGACGACGCGAGCAGTGTGCCACGAGAGGCCGTCGTCGCGACCGCCTGTGTGCTCGACGCGCTCGAAAACAAGTGAACGGCCGCGCCTCGTGTGTGGAGTGAACGGCCGCGCCTCGTGTGTGTACGCCAGAGTCACGTCCGTGTGCCCGACCCGGTCTCACGCCAAGAAGACGTGTCGCGGCTGGTCGGCGAGCACCTCGCGACCGAAGGCGACAGCCTCCCGGAAGTCCTCGGAGCCGAAGAAGGCCATCGCGTCCTCCTTTGCGTTCCACTGGCTGGCGATGAACATGTCCGTCTCTGACTCGACGTTCACCATCAGGTCTGTCTCTAAGTGACCGTCCATCTCGGCGAGAAGCTCACCAACCTCGTCGAACGCCTCGACGAAGTCGTCGCGGCGCTCGGGTTTCGTCGTGTAAAACATCCCCATGGTACCAAAGCCGGACTCCTCGCCGGCGCGACCGACGGCTTCGGGGAGATCTGAGAGGAAGCCGGCCGCGGTCTCCGCTGCGGAGCCCGTCTCCCAGATCGAGACAACGGCAGCGCGATCGGTCGACCGACCCCCGTAGACGGCCGTCTTCAGGTGTGTGCCGTAGTGATCGAAGTTCGCGCGCAGGCCCTCAACCTCCTCGAACAGCTCGTCGACGTCGGCCTCGCTGTACAACACCGTCGCAAAGACGTCCTCGCCGTGCGGCTGGCCTGCGTAGATGTCGAGCTCGGCGAGTTCGCCACGGATCTGGTCATCAGAGACGCTGTCGGCATCTGGCTGGCCCCCCCTCGTCGTCTCCGCGCCCGCCTCACTGCCGTGTGGATGGTCGCCTTCTCCGCCCGCGTCGCCGCCGTGCGGGTGGTCGCCATGGGCTGAGCTTCCGTGGCCAGATGATGCGGCGGTGTCGTGGGTGTGACCGGCATCGCCGTGGGCGTGTGCCTCACCGGCGCCGCGGGCCGTATCACCGGTTGCCGGCACTGACTCGCCTGCGAGGTACGCGCCGAGGTCTGCGGGCGCGAACCGGCGGCCCACGTAGAACTGACCGAACTCGCCGTAGCGTGAGGAGGCCTGATCAAAGCGCATCTCGTAGACGATGTCTTTAAGATCGGTTGGGTCGGCGGCGAACAACGTCACACCCCACTCGTGGTCGTCGAAGCCGACAGAGGAGGCGATCACCTGTTTGATCCGGCCGGCGTACTGCCGGCCAATATCACCGTGACTCGACATGAGCTCGGCGCGCTCGTCGAACGAGAGGTCGTACCAGTTGTACTCCGCGCCGCGCCGTTTGCTCATCGGATAGAAGGAGACGTACTCGTCGTCGGGAATCTCCGGGTCGAGTTTGCCCTCGATATACCGGCGGAGCCCCTCGTCGAGGTCGGCGTCGTCCTCGGTGAAGTAGTCGTCAGAGACGTATCCAGAGACCTCCGTGACGGAGACGTACGACGATTCGCGGTCGGTGAAGCCGGCGAGCGCCGTGGTCTCGAAGCCGCGCTCGAGTGCTGAGAGGTCGTCAAGCGTCGGCCGGAAGTGGATCGTCAGCAGGTCGGCTTTGTGCCCGAGCACAGAGAAGAGCGCCGAGTCACCGTCGTCGGCGTCAACGACGTTCTCACACGCGCTCAGGTACGACCGGCCCTCCTCGATCGCTCGCTCGCGCTCGCGCTCCGGCGCGTCGCGCCAGGCGTCCCAGTCGATGGACCGGAACTCATGTAGCGCGAACATCCCCTCCTCCGTCGGTGGTGCCTCAACCATGGATGGCTTTCGACGGCCGGCCGTTAGGGGCTTTCGAGTCGTCTCAGGAACCGGTATCGCTGGGCGTGTGTTGATACCGTACACCTTAGTGGGTTGGAGCGACAGCGGGTTGTGGGTCACTTCGCCACGCGGTACGGCACACGAGTCCCGCCGCTGACCACATACTCGTCTCCCGATTCCGTACGTGTGTGACTGTAGGTGTGTGTGTGTACAATACGACCGCACGACACCCGGATACCAATTGGCCACACCCTTCCCAGCCGATTCTGTACGTGTGTGGTAGCAATTTTGTGACGAACGCTATCGCATGACACCCGGACATCACTTTCCGCCACACCCTCCCCAGCCGATTCGCGAGTCGCCCCTGGCGACTCGCTCATCCCTCGCACGCGCCACAGCACTGCTTGTCTAGTTGTGGGCTGGTGTTCGGACCACGAGCGTTCCCGAAGGCATATACCGGCCACTCACGACGATTCGACGCATGGTATCCGAGGAGCCAACCGTCCCGATCGTGTGTACAGCGTGTGAGACGGAGACGCGAGTGCCCCTCAACGAGCTCGAGGACGCGCTCTCGAGACACAACGAGAACGCACACGACGGCGAGCCGGTCGCCGAGGTCGACCCGGGAGTCAAAGACCAACTCGCCGACCTCGTCGCGAGAGACCTCGGTCTCGTCGAAGAATCTTGAGCCGCCGACACGCTGGGCCGCTAGGCGCGCCGGTCTGCCACCTCGCTCAATCGTCCGCTGGAGGCCGATATCCGTCGTCAGTCGCGAGCGCTCCCTGCGGGTGACCTTTGTGCTGAAGATTCCGCGTGTCCCGCGGATAGGTATCACTCGCCGGAATCGGCGTCTCGACAGCTGACCGAGGTCGCCCGGTGTACCCGTGCCCCGCGTGATCGGCACAGTGCGCCATCGCATCGTGAGCGCCCTCCCAGGGACCCGCATCACACGCCGGTGCAGTACAGACGAACACCACCTCTTCAGACATACGTGTCGCTAGGTCGATGGAGCGAAGTCAAAAACCTCCGCGTCAAATTCTCAGAGCTAATAATCGATCACCGCTCGTCGACGATCGTGGCGAGGAACCGCCGGATCTGATCACAGGTGTCTGCCCACGTCGGGTGGGCCGCAGCCGTCTCGCGCGCAGCGTGGCTTGCCCGCGCGAGTCGGGCCGAATCCGTCGCCAGCGGCTCAATAGCGGCGGCCACCGCGTCCGGGTCCTCGGGAGGCACAAGCGCGCCATTCTCCTCGTTCACGACGTCACTCGCGCCGCCGTGGGCCGAAGCGATGGCGGGCAACCCGAACGCCATCCCCTCCACGTAGACGATCCCGAACGGCTCGTACCGTGAGGGAACGGCGAGGACGTGTGCACGCCGTAGCGCTGTCCGGAGGGCCGCGTCGGAGACCCGGCCGGCGAACGTGACCGACTCCGCAACGTCGAGTCGATCGGCGAGCGCGCGCAACTCCGTGGTGTATCCCGGTTCCGCCGTCGTATCGCCAACGACCTGCAACCGCCAGTCGACGCCTTCGAGCCGTGAGAGCCCCCGAACGAGCGTGTCAATCCCCTTGCGCGGGGTGACCGTGCCGACGGCAACGACACGAAACGGGTCAGGCTGGGGCCCATCGGTAGTGAACGCCGGGGCGTTCCCGAGTCGGTCACCCGCGGGTGGTGCGACGATCGCCGGTGACCCGGCGACCGTGGCGTCTGGTGTCGACACCGTCTCTCCCCTGTCACCGGCCGGTCCGTCGCCGTCACACAGCTGTTCGACCGCCGAACGGATGGGCTCGCTGTTGTACACGAATGCGTCGGCGGCCGAAAAGAAGGCGCGCTCAACGGCCCGGTCAACCCACTCCCGATGCTCGTCGCTGCCAGCGGCCGACCGAAGGTAGTGAACCAGCGCGACCACGGGCGTCTCGAGGCCGCGTATCGTACAGTACACCGACGGCGCACAGTACGCGTCCACGACGACGATGTCACACGCCTCGAGACGGGCGACGAGCCCCGGAGCCGAGACGGCCGGCGGCGACCACGACCGCTCGGGCAGTGAGACGACCTCAAGTTTCCAACCACGTTCGAGCAAATGGTCGGCGAGCTCGCGGTCGTAGCGGTAGCCGCCGGACCGCGGGTTGAGATCGCCGTAGACGACGATCCCAACAGTAGGTGCAGCGCCGGACTCGACTCGGGCGTCGACCGCCCGTCTGGACATCGTCAGTCGCTCGCGGCGGGGGCGCCGAACAACTCGACGGCTGTTCCAGCGTGTCGGCAGTCCTCGAGTGCGTGCTTGGCCGCAAAGCCCGCCCCGTGAGGCGATTCGCCCCGACCGACGCCGACCTGGAGCTCCACGTCGGTGTCGCCGACGACGTGATCGACCGCGTCGGCGAAGGCGGCCTCATGTAGGTCCGGACACACGGCGACGACGTTGTCCCCGCCGACGAAAAACGAGAGCGCGCCGTGTTGTTCGCGAAGATACGCCATGAGTGACGCGTACGCCCGCGTGATGGTCGTGAATGTGTCGAACTCGTTGAGCCGGTCGGTGTACTTGCCGGTGACGTTCACCACGTCGAAGTGGGCGATCTGGACGTCCGCGGGTGTCGTCTCGGTCAGGTACTCGCCGGCGAGCACCTCGGTACGCGTCTCGTCTTGGGCGCTTCCGGCCTGCTGGAGCCGCTCGTTTGCCGCCTCGAGAGCGTCGACCGGACGGTCGCTCACAGCGGTGCCGAGACTTACCGTCACCGGATAGCGGTTCCCGATCGACTCTTGGAGCGTTGCGTGGGCATCGCCGCCGACGCCATTCGTCACCGCGATCATGTTGTCGAATCGAGTAGCAAAGGCGTAGCCGTCGCGGTGGCCGAGAAACTCGGCGACGTCGGCAAAGAGCCGCGACTGCAGCGACTGGAGGTCCATCTCGCGGCGCGGCTCCGGGGTCACCGTCCACGGGCCGTAGTTGTCGATCTGGACGAGGGTCACCTGCGTCGTCGTCACAGTAAACCGTGGTTGGAACCCGCGCCGCTTTATCCTTCCGTTATCCCGTCCGTGGAATCGATTCCGTCTGTGGAAGTGATTCGGTCCTCACCATCGAGTCCGATCGTAGAATCGGCTCGCTCCCAGCGTCGGTCGCCCAGCGAACACAACGCCTAGGACCGCGCGGCACCACTACCATACATGAAGATTGCTGGAGCCGTTCTCGACGTCGACGGCACACTCGTGCGGGGAGACGACCCGATACCGGGTGCTCCGGCGGGGGTGAAACGCCTCCACGAGGCGGGCGTCGAGACGCGGTTCGTCTCGAACAACCCGACGAAGCCGCCCGCCGCGTACGTTGACCGGCTCGGTGCCGCCGGGTACGACGTGTCCGCCGAGGACGTGATCACCGCTGGCAGCGTGACCACGGCATACCTCACCGAACACCACGCAGACGACGCGCTGTTCTGTATCGGTGAGTCCGGCCTCGTCGACCAGTTCACTGCCGCCGGACTCACGACAACGACCGACGTCGACGAGGCGGACGCACTCGTCGTCTCGATCGACCGCGAGTTCGGCTACGACGACATGGCCGCCGCGATGTGGGCGTTGGATCGGGATATCCCGTTTATCGGCACCGACCCCGACGTCGTCATCCCGACGCCCGACCGCGATCAACCAGGGTCCGGCGCTGTGATCCGGTCGATTGCGGCCGTCACCGGCAGCGAACCAGACGTCGTGCTTGGAAAGCCCTCACAGCCGGCCGTCGAGATGGTTTGCGATCGGCTCGCCGTGCCGCCCGCGTCGTGTCTGGTCGTCGGCGACCGCCTTGATACCGACATCGCCTTCGGCAAGCGGGCGGGGATGACCACTGTCCTCGTTCGGTCGGGGATAGACGACGAGGGCGCCATCGCCGAGAGCGACATCGAGCCAGACCACGTCGTCGACCACCTCGGCCAGATAGACCGCGTCCTCGGGTGAGTCGCGGCGTGCGGCGGCGGTCGTCAACCGACGTGAGACGCCAACGTGGACGACGCACGACAATCATCTGACACACAGAGTTAAGCCCCCCGACGTGTGATGTGCTCGCATGCCACCGGCAGCAGATCTCGATGAGGGCGCCGACGAACCCGAGCAGACGGGTGATGCCCGCTCGGTAGATACCGACCCCATCCCCGTGATAGAAGGGCACGCGGTCCGATTCAACGAGTATCGATACTGACCTGCAAACTGTTCGTTATCCCCGGGCCCTAGGGTGGCCCATGGACAGCGGGATGACCTGTGATCCGTTGTCGGGAGGGTTAAGTGGTCGTCGGAGGTACCGGAGGTCGTGTATCGGAGGGTCAGACGCGCGGGAATATTCCTCGCGCTCGCGGTGCTCGCGACGGTCTCGCCGGTGCTCGGCGCCGCCGCCGCCGTGCCGCTGCTCGCGCTCGCCGGGCTCTTTCTGTTCGGCATCGAGGAGGGACCGCTGTTCCGCGTGCTCGCTGTCCAGGGAGACCACGAGGAAGAACGGCTCTACGGCCTCGGTGCGTTCGCGCTCGCGCTCGCCGGACTCGCCGCAGCTGCCACGCTTCCACGGGTTCCACTCCCGATCGAGGCGCTCGCCGCGGGAACACTTGCGATCGGTGGCGGCCGGCTCGGCCACGCACTCGTCCGGTCGCGGGCCGAAGGGTCACCGGGTGCTCCAGCACTGGCGGAGACGAACGGTATCGCGAGTGACGGCACCGGCATCGCCCACGGTGGAGACAGTACTAGCCCCGATCCGGCCACCATCGACACGGGGACCGTCGACCCAGCATCGATGGACCCCACACTCGCCGGCGAGCGTCTCCGGCCGGTCGTCGGCTACCTCCTCGCAGGCGGCCTGGCCGCCGTCGTCGGCTCCCTCGTCGCTGGGGTCGCGTTCCGGGGGGAGACGCCGCCTGTGGGTGGCTCGCTCGGTGCCGCAGGAGCACCGTCGCCCGCCGTGTCTCCGGCCGCCGTCGCCACTGCCGTCGTCGTCGGCGCCGTCTCGGTGTTGACCGCGGTGGTCGTCCGGTCACTCGTGTACGAGCGCGACGCGCATTTGACCGTCATCGTCGTCGCGATCGCCGCCTGGGGACTCACCACAATTGGGGTCACACTGTCTCCGCTCGGCGCGCTCGCGGCGGTCGCCATGACGGCCGGTCTTGGTGCCGCTGCGTACGCCCTCGGCGCGGCCTCGGTATCAGGGATGGTCGCCGGGGCCCTCGTCTTGTTGCTCACGGTCGTGCTCGGCGGTGTCGGGTGGTTCCTCGCGCTGACGACGTTCTACGCGCTCGGTGGGTTGGTCTCGCGGTACCGGTTCAACGAGAAGGCTGCCCGTGGGGTCGCCCAGGAGAACGCCGGTGCTCGCGGAACAGGCAATGTCGCGGCGAACTCCGCGGTCGCACTCGTCTCGGTCGTCGGCTTCGCGGCGACCGCAGGCGATGGGGGCGCGTTGTCAACCGCGTGTGCCCTCGCATTCGCCGGCGCAGTCGCGACGGCGATGGCCGACACGCTCTCTTCGGAGGTCGGCGGGCTCTTTGATCGTCCGCGACTCGTCACCACGCTGCGTCCCGTCCCAGCCGGTACCGACGGTGCAGTGACATGGCAGGGCGAGGTGGCCGGCTTCGCCGGGGCGGCGCTCGTCGGACTGGTCGTCACAGCTCAGACGCCAGTGTGGGGAGCTGTCGTCGGGACCGCGGCGCCGGTTGACCCCACGGCCGCGCTCGTCGTCGCGCTCGCCGGAGTTGGCGGGATGACCGTCGACAGCCTCCTCGGTGCGGCCGTCGAAGGCGACCGCGTCGGGAACGAGGCCGTGAACTTCCTCGCGACGCTCTCGGGGGGCGTCGTCGCGGTCGCACTCGGCTTCGGGCTGGGACTGTAACTCGATACATGAAACCACACACCGCCCGTGACCCGCGGGTCAGACCGGCCATACGAGCGGATGAACCCCGGATCCGTGCCCTCCAAGAACATCTCCGCGAGCCGAGTCCAACACTCCTTGAACACGGCCTCGCGGTTGGGTCGTCGCGGGTGAGTGACGCCGACGGCGCGGTCGCGGGCTACGCACTGTCGGTCGATGCACCGAACCGGTCCGGCCGACACCTCGCCGAGCTCGTTGTCGCTCCCGCATATCGACGGGCGGGTCGCGGACGCGGGCTCCTTGAGGCGGTCGTCGAGGACACAACGGGGGCCGTGACGCTGCAGGCACATCCCGACAACGACGCCGCACTCGCGTTGTACGACGCGTGTGGGTTCACCGTCGTTGGCCGACGATCCAACGCGTACGCGGACGGTGACGCCCTCGTGTTGCGACGGGAGTGACACAAGGCCTATTCGCCGGGGGTGTCTGCCGGATGGTATGACCGAATCAACGGCGAACGGGGACGTCGCGGTCGAGTTTGGTGAGGACGGTCTCGTTCCAGCAATCGCCCAAGACGCAGACAGCGGCGAGGTGTTGATGTTGGCGTACGTCTCGCCGGAGGCGCTCGCCCGAACGCGAGAGACGGGCGAGGCGCACTACTACTCCCGATCGCGAGCGGAGCTGTGGCACAAAGGCGGCACGTCCGGTCACGCCCAAACCGTCGAGGAGATCCGGGTCGACTGTGATGCCGACACCCTGCTGTACCTCGTCGACCAAGCTGGCGGGGCGTGTCACACGGGCCACCGGTCGTGTTTCTACCGAACGGTCGACGGAGAGGCGGTCGGCGAGCGCGTCTTCGACCCCGACGAGGTGTACTGATGGTCGGCGCGGACGGCTCGGCAGTAGACGGGGAGTCGTCGGGGGGAAGCGATGCCGTGGAGATTCGGCATGCTGGTGAGGCGGCCGCGGTGCTCCGCGAGCGATACGATGAGCTCGGCGTAATTGACGACCAGATCGAGACGATCGGTGAGGCGCGCGTCGAGGCCGCTGCGGACGCGTACCGCGAAGCACACCGGGTACTCGACCAGTACGCAGAGGACGCGGTCGGCACCGGAGACTTCGGCTCGTACCTCGAATTCGAGGGGCGGTTCGCCGACGCAGTCGATGTCGACGCGGACGCGTTCGCGGCCAACGCGTTCGCGGCCGCGGACGAGGCGGTCGACAAACGGCGGCTCACCGAGCGCGACTTCGCCGCGGCCCGCGAGGCGCTCGAACCCGCCAGTGAGGCCGTCGCCCTTCTCGAAGAGCGCGAAGAAGCGGTCTCGGCGTTCCGTGAGGCCCGGAAGGCCGCGGAGGACGCCCGGGATACGCTCGTCGACCGGCTCGAGGAGCTCCGGGCGGCTGCATCGATGGCCGACGCCGACGTCGATGCCGACCTCGGCCGGCTTCGTGAACCGATCGACACGTACAACGAGTCGGTGCAAACGGCCGTCGAGTCGGCGCTTCGAGAACGGTCGGCACGGGAGGTGTTCGATTTTCTGGAGCGCGCGGATGCAACGCCCTTCGTCGACGTCGACCTCCCACCGGCTGATCTCCGGTCGTACGTCGATGAGCACGACGCGGGCACAGAGCCGATTCCGACACTGCTCGAGTACGCGGCCTACTCGAACTCGAAGCTGGACCACTACGTGGCGGACCCGGGAGCGCTCCGAACCGCCGTGGCCGTCCATCGAACGTTTCTCGACCGGATCGATGCCGATCCGCTGAAACTTTCGTGGCCGCCGGCGCCGGGCGAGGAGCTGCCATACGAGATCGACGAGTTGATTCCGCTGGTCTCGCGTATCACCGACGACGAGACGGTCGCAACCCTCCGGGAGCTTCGGTCGTTCGCGCGCACCGACGAGTACGACCGACTTCGTCGTGTCGCGGCGGTTCGTGACGCCCTCGACGACCGGGAATACGAGCTGGTCGCTTCCGGCGCTGTCGACGACCGACTCACAGACGCCGAGCAGACCCTCGAGATCATCGACGCGGTGCTCGAAGAGACCGACCGCGGGTGAGACGATAGATCGGGTGCCGTTGGCGACCGCAGGTGCGATGATCCACGTCGACCGCGAGGATTTAGGTCCCGTGGCGACCGAAACGAGCTATGACCCGATTCGACGCCGCGACCGAGACCGAGCGGCTGGCGCTGTACGCGGAGGCGGCGACGGCCCACCGAGCCCGGTCGAGTGACGTGATGACCGTCGACGTTGACCCCGACAGCGATGGCACCGACGGCGGCAAAATCCCGCCGTGGATTCAGCTCGCCGGTACCGAACTCGTCATGGACTGCACCGACGACGAGCTCGACAGGCTGAAGACGCTACTCGGCGCGTTTCCGGAGTTTCGGATCGACGAGCTCGTCACGCCCGAGTCGGCCGAGGGAACCCACGTCGTCGTCACCGCCCGGTCGGACGCGAACCGCGTCGCCGGGTTCATCGAACGCGCGTTTCGAGAGGTGTACGCGCTCGAGGCAGACTACAAGGTGTGGGTGACCGCAGTGTGAGACGCCCCCCGTGAACCCGTACGTTAATGTCGACCGCGGCCGGCCTGATAGGTATGACACTTGAGAAGGACGTGCTGTGTCCGTCCTGTGGCGAGACGCGCTCGTTTTATCGGACCGCCGCGATGACGCTGCACCTCGGCGAGAAGACGAAGTGGCGGTGCCCAGCGTGTGGCTACGGGTTCGTCGAAATCGACGGCATCGACACGCTGCCGGCGTGAGGGCCGGCAAGCGCCTATAGATTCGCGTTGCCCGATCCGCCGTCGACAACGATCGACTGTCCGGTGATGTAGCCGGCCTTCGGCGACGAGAGGAACGCGACGGTGTTCCCGAGCTCCATCGGGTCGCCGATGCGCTCGAGCGGGACACCCTCGCCGTAGGCCGCGAGTCCCTCCTCGTAGGAGTCGTACTCGCCGCGGTCAACCGCCTGCTCGACGAGGTCTTCGATCCGGCTCGTCTCGTGTGGACCGGGGAGGACGGCGTTCACACGGACGTCGGGACCGAGCTCTGTCGCCAGCGTCTTCTCGAGGCCGATGACGCTCATCCGAACCGCGTTCGAGAGCACGAGTCCGTCGATCGCCTCCTTGACCGAGCGCGAGGTGATGTTCACGATGGTGCCGCCGCCGTCTGCTTGCAGCGGCTCGGCGGCCGCCCGACAGAGTCGGACGACACTCATCACGAGGAGGTCGTACGCGTGGTACCAGTCGTCGTCGTCGGTCCCGAGGAACGGGCCAGACGGTGGGCCACCGGCGGACGTCACGAGGTGGTCGAGCCGGCCGAACTCGTCGAGCGTCTCCTCGACGAGGCCGACGACGTCCTCCTCGACGGTGAGGTCGCCCTGCACCGGGTGGACGCGCGCGTCACCGGTCGCCTCCTCACGGAGCGCCTCGGCAGCGGCCTCGAGGCGGTCCTCGTCGCGACCGTTGATCACGACGGAGGCGCCGTCGCGAACGAGCGCCGTCGCGGCCGCGTTCCCGAGACCGTCGCTCGACGCTGTCGTCAGTGCTACGTTGCCAGCAATGTCTAAGTCCATACGACGTCCTCCGCACCCGATGATTTAATCATTAGCGACTCGGCATCGGGAGCCGGCGACCGCGGGTTTATACGAGTGGGCTCGGAGGTCCGCACATGCGAGGCAGCCATGGTGGGTGAAGCACGCACACCGGACGGCGACGTCGGTCCGCTCGACGGGGTCACCGTGCTCGACGCGTCCCGCGTGCTAGTGGGGCCGTTCTGTACGATGCAACTCGGCGACCTCGGCGCAGACGTGATCAAACTCGAACGCCCTGGCGTCGGCGACCAGACCCGGACGTGGGTCCCCCCGGCGTTCGGTGAGGGAGACGACGCCGAGAGTGCGTACTACAGCAGCGTCAACCGCAACAAGCGCTCGGTGGTGTTGAACCTCGCGAGCGAGGCGGGGCGCGACGTGTTCCGGGATCTCGCGCGCGAAGCCGACATCGTCGTCGAGAACTTCCGTGTCGGCAAGACCGCCGAGTGGGGACTCGACTACCCGGACCTCGTCGACGAGAACCCCGGGCTTATTTACTGCGGGCTCTCCGGGTACGGCGAGTGGGGACCGGACCGCGACGCGCCCGCCTACGACATCGTGATGCAGGCGAAAGGCGGGTTGATGTCGATCACGGGCGTCGAGGACGGTCCGCCGGTGCGGATCGGCGTCGCGCTCGCCGACATCGGCGCCGGGATGTACGCTACCCAGGCGATCCTAGCCGCACTACTCGAGCGCGAGCTCGGTGACGGCACCGGCCAGAAAATCGACGTGAGCCTACTCGATGGGCAGGCAGCCTGGATGAGCTACATGGCTGCGAACTACTTCGCGAGCGGCGACCCACCGGGTCGCATGGGGAGTAAACACCCGAACATTGCACCCTACCAGGCGTACGAGACCGAAGACGACTACGTCGTTGTCGGCTGTTCGGCCGACTCATTTTGGCCGCGGCTATGTGAGGCGCTTGACCGGCCCGACCTGCTCGCCGACGAGCGCTTCGAGATCAATGAAAAGCGGGTGCGCAACCGCGAGGCGCTCGACGGGGCGCTCGAAGCCGAGTTTGCGGCGATGTCAACCGACGAGGCGGTCGAGACGCTCACCAGCCACGACGTGCCTGCGAGTCACGTCCGCGACATGGAAGAGTTGTTCGACGACCCCCAGATCGAGGCGCGGGACATGCGCATCACGATGGACCATCCGACCGCCGGCACGATCGAGGTGCCCGGTTCGCCGATGAAGTTCTCGCGGACTCCGGTGACGATGCGTCGACACCCGCCGACGTTCGGCGAGCACACGACCGAGGTCCTCGGCGAGTACGGCTACGACGATGCGGACCTGCGGCGGCTCGCCGAGTCGGACGTGATTCCGGAGCCGTCGTCGAAGTGAGTGGCGTCGGCGTGAGTGGTGGCGTCAACGTGAGTGGTGGCGTCAACGTGAGTGGTGTCGACGACGGCGCGACCAGAACCTCGGAGACGGCGCCCGCGACGAGACCGGAACCACTAGGACCATCGCGGGCAACCGCTCGCGCATGCAACTCGGAGTCGTCGGCCTCGGCCGGATGGGACAGATCGTCGTCGAGCGAACGCTCGATGCGGGCCACGAGGTCGTCGCGTTCGACCTCGACGCGGAAGCGACCGCGCGGGCCGCCGCGGCGGGTGCCGACCCCGCCGACTCGGTGGAAGACCTCTGTGATCGGCTCGGGTCCAACAAGCGGATCTGGCTCATGGTGCCCGCCGGCGACGCCGTCGACGCCACCCTCGCGGACCTCGAGCCGCACCTCACGGCCGACGACGTCGTTGTCGACGGTGGTAACTCACACTTCGAGGCGTCAGTTCGCCGGGCTGAGTCGACGACCGCCGCCTACCTCGACTGTGGTACCTCCGGGGGACCCGCCAGCGCCGAGGCGGGGTTCTCGCTCATGGTCGGCGGGCCCGCGGCCGCCTACGAGGCGTTGGTGCCCGTCTTCGATGCGGTCGCGACCGGTCCGGACGGACACGACCGGATGGGGCCGGCTGGTGCAGGCCACTACGTGAAGATGGTGCACAACGGGGTCGAGTACGCACTGATGCAGGCGTACGGCGAGGGGTTCGAGTTACTCGCCGACGGACGGTATGACCTCGATCTCGAGGCGGTCGCCCACACGTGGAACAACGGCGCAGTGATTCGGTCGTGGCTGCTCGAGCTGTGTGAAGAAGCGTTTCACGAGGAGGGGAGCGACCTCGGTGACGTCGCTGACCACGTGGCCGGGGGGTCGACTGGGACGTGGACCGTCCGGGAGGCGCTCGAACAGGACGTGCCCGTGCCGCTCATCTACGGGGCGCTCGCCGAGCGGTTCGACTCGCGAAACGAGGGTCGGTTCTCTCGCCGGCTCGCCAACCGGCTGCGATACGGATTCGGTCGGCACGAGGTTGCACGCACCGAGTAGTCGATTCTCTACGTGTGTGACAGCAGGTGTGTCATCGATACGACTCTGCGACACACGGACACTACTTTCAGCCACACCCTCCCCAACCGATTCGCGAGTCGCCTTCGGCGACCCGCTCATCCCTCGCACGCGCTCGCGAGCCCGCCTCCGGCGGCCTGCGAGGCGCGCGCCACTGCACGAGAAGGGGGAAGTACCGCATCGAAACGTGCTTCGAGAGATCGACGGTCTCCCACCATCGCGGAACGCTGTAGATCATCGGTGGGCGAGAAACGCTTATGTGCTGCCGTGCTAGAGGGTGTCATGCACAGAATGTTCGAACGATTTTCGAGCGGGTATTATCTGGGTGAACTGTACGTGGAACCACATGATGGCGACCGCGCCGTCATCCAGCGAGCTGACCACGAGCGGGTAAACGAGCAGCTCTATGCGGATGGGGAAGGGATCACGCGACTCGACGCACCACTCGTGATGAAGGTGGGCACCGGTCACCTCCCCGTCGGAGCCGACGACGGAGTTCCGAGCGGCACACTCGCGATTCCACGACAGCTCGCCCCAGACGATGGCCTCCCATCGAAGCGCGGCGTCCTCCTCGCCGACGCCGACCGAGCAAAGCGACTCCTCCGCTGGGAGGGCTGGGAACCGGGCGTCGACGCCTGAGGACCGTCGAGTCGCCCCGTTCGATGGCGACGACGCTTTGCGCCCGTGGCGTGATGGGCGCACATGATAGACCGACTCCTCGGTCGAGCCGAGCTCAAAGATCGCATCGCCGAGCTCGAATCAGAAAACCATCACCTCAAGCGGCGCGTCGAAGCCGAATCCGAGCGCCGATCCGACGCCGTTGCAGACCGCCAGCGCGCGGAGGCCCGCGTCAACCGCCTCGAAGACCGGATCGCGTCGCTCGAAGACCGGGTCGAGCGCGCCGAGCGCGATGAACACTCGCTGTCGTTCCGCCACACGACGGCCGCGTCCGGGGCGAAGGTAGCCGACATCCTCGGGCGACTACGAGGCGTCGAGAGTGACGATCCAGAGGGTGTCCTCACCGCCTTCGTCCCGAGTGACGACGCCCTCCCCAAATCGGTCCGTGACCACTTTGGCGACCGTAGCCAGCTGGTCCGCCGAGCTGCACCGGCGGTCGTGGTAGCCGACGATACCGATGCGGTGAGCGTTGCACTCTCCACCCCACTGCCGCCAGAGCCGTTTGACCGCTGGGCCGCTCGCCCGCGACTGCCCGCAGCCTGGTTCCGGCCGACTGGGCGGTTCGCGTTCGCAGTGGTGCGCTCTGACACCTTCGCCTGCGGTGTGTATGAGACGGACGAACGTGTCGATTTCGAGGGAGTTACTACCGACGTCAAATCCGCACACTCGAAGGGTGGCTTCTCTCAGGGCCGGTTCGAACGCCGGCGAGACGATCAGATAGCCGAACACCTCGAGGAAGCGCGGTCGGTCCTCGCGGGCACGACCGACGTCAATCGAACGATCGTCGTCGGCGAGCGAAGCGTCTTGGGGGAGGTGCGTGATCTCGCCGACTACACCGACGTGACTGACGCGACTGGGACACCAGCGGAGGCGCTTACCGATGCTTTCCGCGACTTCTGGACGGTACGGGTGCAGGCGTTTTGAGAGAGGTATTCACACGGAACACCCCGTTGGCGACCACGGGTCAGCTATCGTCGTCGACGAGCGAGGAGGGCAGCCGCGAGAACGGCCGCACTAGCCAACGGCACGCTGAACCCAGACGTGTCGTCGGCCGTCTCGTCCGTCGACGCTGACTCGCTTGGCGATTGGTCTGTCGTCGCTGTCAGCGTCAACACGACGTCGGTCTGTGATCGAAGCGTGTCGGCTCGCTCGTCGATCTCGGCCGCAGTCGACTCGGCAGCGTCCACCGCACCCTGCTGGTCGTCGACCGCGGCCAGTACGTCATTGGCGGCCGTGATCTGTTCGTCGACGATCATCTGGTAGCTACCCACGGTTGACGGCTGGACTTCCGGCTCGTCGGTCGTGTCGACCGCAGCGATGGTGAACAGCCCGCGGTCCGCACGTTGTGTCTGACCACTCGGCTGTCCATTGCCGAAGCGACGAGCGGTCTGTCGCTGTGTGCGAAGGTTCGTCTGGAGCGTCGCAGTGAGGCGGTCAGTGGCTCGCAGGTGCACCCGAAGCGCGGTGTAATTCTCGGGTGGTGTTCGCAACCGCTCGAGTGTTTGGTTTTGTGCCCGGAGCTGTTCGCGAAGCGCTGTTATCGTCTGGGCACGGTCTCGAGTCGAACCGTTCTCGAGTTGGTCGACGAGTGCTTGTGTCTGGTTCAGCTGTGTACGGAGGGTGGCGTACGTCTGGTTTTGTCGTCGATGCTGCTCGCGAAGGGTGGCGAGCGTCTGGTTGCTCTGTGTGAGGCGCGTCCGAAGGTGGTCGGCAGTCGCTTCCTGTTCGTCGACGTGCCGACGAAGCCTGGACGCGGTGTCCCGACCGTTCCGTGAACTGGCCTGCTCGCCGAGCGTCGTAGCGAGCCGACGCTGCTCGCGACCGCGGCGCTGGAGACGCTCGGTTGCGTCTTCGGCCAGCCGGTGGGCCTCGAGGAGCCGCCGATGTGTGCGGTTCTGTTGCCGGAGCAGCTCGCCGATGTCGTTGAGCGTTCCGTTGCGCTGACGTAGCTGCTCACGCAGTTGTGTGACCGTGGCGTTCGAGACGGTCTGATTCGCCGGGACTCCCGTCTCATTTGACGTGTTCGTTGTGTTCGACGTATTCGACGTGTTCGCCGGCTGTATGGTGGCGGATGGTCCATCGTTCGGAGCCGCAGAGACTACCGCGCCCGCCGGCATGGCTGCCACCGAAACCGACGAGACGAGTACTAACGACAGGACGATTACGCGTGCTTGCGTCGAGAACATGCCAGCTTACTGTTGTTGTTGCAACAAGATAGTGATCGGAGAGAGTTTTCACCCGACAAGAAAAAAAACACTGAGACGACCGGTGCGTGCTCACAGGCCCAATCATCTTTAGGTAATACCGACACAGAGGTGGCATGACTCGGGCACAGACAATCCGGCTCGGCCGCCTTGCTGCCGTGGCGCTCCTCTGCGGGCTCCTTCTACTCGGCGGCGGAGTGACCGGCGTCGAGCCGGCGACGGGAGGCGCTGGTGACACGGAACACTCAACAGCGGGTCCTTCGGCCGAGAACACGGTCGCGATGCGTCCGCTCACACCGGGGCCGGCCACCGCGAGCCCATTCAATGCCACCGTCCACCGACCGCCCGATCACGTGTCGAGGGCTGCCGTTGACGACGGCGACCAGACAGCGCAGACCGAGTCGACCGAGGACACGATTCGAGTCCGGCACGAACTGACGCCGACCGACGAACCAGGAATCGTACGCGTCGTCACCCGTGCCAGACAGATTCCAGATCGGGTCACGTCGCTCCGGCTCACGCTCGCGAGTCCGACCGACGGCAGGGTGCGGCCCGAGGGGTTCGAGCGGGTCGAACGGACCGCAGACGAGACGACCTGGGAGTGGGACGGAGAGACGACACGGCCAGCACTAACCTACGCGATAGTAGCGAACGAGACGGTGGACGATACGGTCGGTCCGGCATCGACAGTGCCGGCCGGATATACGGGGTCGACGGCAGTCGGCGCATCCGCTGTGGGTGCGTCTTTCATCAGTGAGTCTCCTGCCGCACCGAGCCTCCACTCCGACACGATCGCTACGGGCGGGACCTACCGATTCGTCGACACCGGCGAGTGGGGTATCGTTCGCACGCCGCGCGTCGGAGTCACCGGGCGGTACGTCGGCCGCGGCGAGATCCGGGTCGAGCGGGAGAGTCGCGTGATCGGTGACGGCATCGCTTCGGCGTCCATCGCGGTGCTCGGCCCCTACGAAGCCCACACCGGATCAGGACCAACCGGGAGCTATCGGTTGATCGTACCCGACGCGGCCACCCTCGAGCCGTCGCCGGCAGCCGTCTTCGAGTCGTTCGCGAACGCCGAGCGAACCCTTCGGGTTGGCTCACCCGACACGGAGGTATTCGCCGTCGCTGCGCCCACGACGGCTGGTGTTTCGTGGGGTGTCCGTGGGTCCCAGGTTGGTTCGGCTGACCTCTGGGTGCGTGATATGGAGCCAACGGCGTCTGCCGACGACGTCTGGACTCACGAGTACGTTCATACGCGACAGACGTATCGTGCGGAGCCGAGTGCGCGCTGGATCACCGAAGCGACGGCGACGTACTACGCCGCGCTCTTCGCCTTCGAACGGGGGGCGGTCGACTTCGACGCGTTCGAGCGTGTGCTCGCGAGAGGCACCCACGAGCCAGACGCCACAGCGATACTCACCGACCCGAACACATGGCGCGTGGAGACACCGTATACGAAAGGCGCGCTCGTCGCGGGAGAGCTTGACCGCCAGATACGGCTCGCGAGTGATGGACAGGCGTCTCTCGTCACCGTCGTCCGCGACCTCAACGAGGTACCAGCCCCTGTAACCGACGAGATGGTCCTCGACGCGGTCGAGTCGGCTGCGGGTGCAAGCGGGGATCGGGCGGCCGCGGCGGCGGTTCGCGAGGAGGCGCGCCGATTGACGGACACGGAGGCGACAGCGACGCCGTGGGACCGACGCGCCCACGCCGACGCCTTCGGTGAGACGCCAGCACTCGTCGGGTATCGGATCGCAGACGAAGGCGTGCAGGCAACTGGGCCGTACCGAAACCGAACGGTGGCACAGGGCCCGGTACAACTCGTCCCGGGTGAGACGCTCATCGTGCCGGTGACGATCTCGAACACCGGCGGACGGGCAGGATCCTACGAGGTGTCGCTGACGGTCGACGACCGAACGATCGCAACCCGGACCGGACGACTTGATCCCGGCGTCGAGACCGCGGCCAACTTCGAGCATCGGTTTACCGAGACGGGCCAGCACACCGTCCGCGTCGCCGGTGAGACGGTGACCGTTGTCGTCACCGAGCCAGCACCGGTTCTGATTCGTGACGTTACGACCGATCGAGACGAACTCACTGCTGGTGAGTCGGTTCGGGTGACAGCCCAGGTCGGGTCAGACGCGCTCGTCCCAGCGAACTCGACGATCGTCGTCCAAGTGGATGGCGAGAGCGTGGCGACTCGCACGGTCTGGCTCGACGCTGGCGAAGCGACGGCTGTCGAGTGGGAACTACCGATCGATCCGGACGAGATCACCGATGATCCCCTGCCCGTTACCATCCGAGTGCTCGGGCCAGAGGGCACAGCGGAGACGACGGTGACTGTCGCATCCGAGACAGCGAAACCCGAATCGGCCGCGGGCGAGGAGAGCACTGACTCCAACGACGGAGCGGTGTCAACCCCAGGATTCGGGCCGATCGTCGCGATCGTCGCGCTCCTCGCGACAGCACAGCTCGCCCGCCGACGGGAGGGGAAGCAGTGAGCGAGACACCGTGACCGTCGGCGTCAAAACGGCGCATCCGGTCCCTCTGCTGGCGTGTCGGGAGTGGGCGACGCCACCAGATCGTGTCCCTGTCGTTCCCAGGCTTCGACGCCGCCGTGCAGGCTCTCGACGCGGGCGTCTGTCGTCTCCTGATAGCTGGCGATGAGTTGGGCAGCTTGTCGGCTGGAGATCCCGTGTGGGCACACGGTCACAATGTGGTCGGCACCGGTCAACTCGTCGACACGCGTCGTCAACTGTGGGAACGGAATCGACTCGCTCTCGGGGAGGTGGCCGCGGTCGAACGCGCGCTCGCTGCGGATGTCGACGATCCGGAGTTCGACGTCATCGTTGTCGCCTGCGAGCAGTGTGGCCAGCTCTGGTGGAGATATCTCGCCGTCCATCAGGGGAGTGGGCAGAGGCTCGCGGTGAGCACCGCGCGCTCGTCGGTCTCGTTACGCGCGCCGTGGACCACGCCGCGCGCGTTGTACACAACGGCGGGCGCAGCGAGCTGTTCGGCGTCGCCGTCGCGGACGACCGTGGGCTCACCCTCCAGTACGTGGAATACGTTCGTCGCGTCTGCGTGCTCGTGCGGGTCGATCTCGCCGCCAGGCCCGAGGATGAAGGCTTTCACCAGGACGTCATCGGAGACGGCAACCTCTGCGGTGACGACCTCATCGCGCCCCGGAGAGCGGTCATCGATTGCATCGGCGTATCGGTCGAGCGTCATGTCGAGATGCTTGTGGCGCGAGTGCTAAAACGCGTCGGCCGAGGGTGAACACCACAGCCGGGCCTCACGAGGGCACCGGGTCGACGTGGTCTGCGATCGCCTCGGCGACGCGATGTGGATACTCGTGGACCACCCAGTGGGTCGCCTCGTCGATCGTGTGTAGGCGGCCGTCCACACAGTGATCGACGCTCTCAGCGGCGAGTCGTTTTTCGAGGAACTGGTCGCGTGCACCCCAGATCACGAGGGTCGGTACCTCGACGCGGGTGGTGGCTGGACGTGGGCGATCCCGAACGATCGCTCGATACCAGTTCACCATGGCTTCGAACGCGCCCGGTCGATCCCACGCTCGACGGTACCGGCGAAGGTCGTCTTCAGAAAACGTCCCTGGTGCACTGGTCTCACGGAGACTGCGCGTCGCGAGCCGCCAGTTACCGGCCCGGGCGACGGCTTCGGGGAGCCGCGGGAGCTGGAAGGCGAGGACGTACCAGCTTTTGAGCCGTTGGTCCCACGACCCGCGCAGCGCGCGTTCGAAGACCGTCGGGTGTGGCACGTTGAGTGCGACGAACGCCGACAGGCGGTCCGAGTGGTGGATCGCGAGCCACCACCCCACGGCCGCACCCCAGTCGTGTCCGGCGACGGCGGCCGTCTCGCGGTCGTAGGCGTCGACCAGTCCGACCACGTCACGGGCGAGTTCGTCGATGTGGTAGTTAGTGACGCCGCCCGGCTTCGCCGACAGGTTGTAGCCACGCTGATCTGGCACGACGACCCGGTATCCCGCGTTCGCGAGCGGCGCGATCGTCTCGTGCCAGCCGTACCAGAACTCCGGAAAGCCGTGGAGCAGCACCAACAAGGGCCCGTCTTCTGGACCCGCCTCGACGACGTGCAACTGGACGTCGTTCGTCTCGATCAGTCGCGACCGAGCCGGTATCGAGTCGGGGATCTCGTCGGCTGGGATGTCCGAGTCAGCGGTGGGTGCATGCGAGGTGGTCATGATGAAGATCGAGCGGCCCGGTGGACAAATACCTACGTCTCGGTGGGGCTGTGGGAGACCGTGTTCACACGGTGTCTCGGCTCGATCGAGGGCGTGACCCGAGAGAGCATCAACACACGTACAGAAATTCCACTGCCCGGCCCGAGAGGTAGTAAACGTCTTATACGTTGATTTCACACGATATTTTGAGGAGTGTTATCACGTGAGTATCGCTGACACGTACGGCCGATACCGTCAAACCCTGGCCGGAGATCCGCTCGCCATCGGGGTCGCGCTGGTCGTCCTCTGGATGGTCCTCTCTCTCGTGAGCGGGCTACTGACCGGGGGAGTCCAGGTGAGCAGTCTCGCGTCGCTCGTCTGGGACGGACTGCTCCGGGGACTGATCATCGGGCTGGCAGGTATCGGACTATCGATGACGTACAGTATTCTCAACTTCGCGAACTTCGCACACGGCGACTACCTTACGAGTGGCGCATTCGCCGGCATGGCGACGAGCTACCTCGTCGCCGGCATCGGTGAGAACAGCATCGGGCCGCTCTTGCTCGTCGGTGCGGGCGGGTCGGTGTTCGGCGGCGCACTCGGGATCGGTGTCACGACAGCCCCGCTCGCCGTGCTTCTGGGCGCAGTCGTCGCCGGCGGGTTTGCGGTCGTACTCGCGCTCGCGCTCGACCGCATTGCCTACCGACCGATCCGCGACGAGAGCGGTATCGCGCTGCTCATCACCAGCATCGGGGTCGCGTTCGCGCTCCGGTACCTGATCCAGTTCGTCTTCGGCGCCGGGGTTCGGGGGACGACCGCCGCGGGCTCGGTTCCGCGGGTGAACGTCCCGATGCTCGACGGCACCGTGCGAATCACGGCCCACGACATCGCCCTCGTGGTCGTCGCCGTCGGGCTCATGCTCGGAGTCCACCTGTTGTTACAGCGGACCAAACTCGGCAAGGCGATGCGGGCGATGTCTGACAACGAAGACCTCGCACAGATCACCGGCATTCCGACCGAACAGGTCATTCGGACCACGTGGATCGTCGGGGGCGGACTGACCGGGGTCGCCGGGTACATGTTCGTCCTCTGGAAGGGGACGCTCGGGTTCAACGACGGCTGGCTGTTGTTGTTGCTCGTGTTCGCTGCGGTGATCCTCGGCGGTATCGGCTCCATCTACGGTGCGATCGGCGGCGGTATCGTCATCGGTCTCACCGCCTCTGTCTCCGTCATCTGGATCCCGTCGGAGTTCGGCCGTGCCGCGGCGTTCCTCGTCATGATCGTCATCTTACTGTTCAAGCCTGAAGGAATCTTCAGCGGGAGGACAACAGCATGAGTGGTGCCGACACCGGCGGCTGGTTCGACGCGCTCTTCGACCGGGATCTATCGCTCGTGCTCGTGGTGCTCGCCGTGATCTACGTCGCGTACGTGCTCGCGGGGGTGGCGTTCGGCTATGAACTCCGCGGGCAGTTGAACTCCATCGCAAACCTCACCTTCTACGTCGGCGTGTTCGGGATGCTCGCGCTGGCGTTGAACCTCCACTGGGGATACACCGGCCTGTTCAACATCGGCATCGTCGGGTTCATGGGCATCGGCATCTACGTGACCGCGCTGGTCTCGAAACCGCCGGTCGCCGAGGGCGGTGCCGCACAGGTCGGCGGGTTCGGGCTCCCGCTCAGCATCGGCATCCTCGCTGGCGTGCTCGTCGCGGGGCTGTTCGGTCTGCTCGTTGCGCTTCCTGCGTTGCGACTCCGCGCCGACTACCTGGCCATTGTGACGGTTGCGTTCTCCGAGATCATCCGGTTCACCATGATGTCGCGGACGTTCCAGTCGGTCGAGGTGCCGGCAGCGCTCGGGCTACGCGCCGACACAGTCGGGCTCGGCGGCGGCGGCGGCCTCATCTTGAACTACACCGACCCGCTTGAGGCGCTGCTTCGCACGTTCTTCTTGTGGGATCCGTATCTCGGGTTCCTCGATCTCGTCCAGCAGACGCTCATCCCGAACAACCCGAAGCCGGTCGTCGACGGGCTCCTGTACGGAGTCATGCTGCTCGTCGGCGTGTTCGCGTTCTACGTGTTGCTCACGCGGCTCGGGCGCTCGCCGTTCGGGCGGGTCCTGAAGGCCATCCGCGAAGACGAAGACGTCGCAAACGCCCTGGGGAAGGATACGGACCGATTCAAACTCACTGCGTTCGTACTCGGGGCGGCACTGATGGGGTTCGGCGGGATCCTGTGGTACTCGAGCCGCGGGAGCATCACCCCGCCGTCGTTCCGGCCAAACATCACCTTCTTCATTTGGATCGCGCTCATCATCGGCGGCGCGGGCTCGAACACCGGCAGCTTCCTGGGTGGCGCGATCTTCGCCGGACTGTTGTACGAGGGGCCGCGATACGTGAAGAACCTGGTCGAAGCCGCCTTCGAGCTCGGTGACGCTCCTCGGAACTTTGGGGAAGCGATGGCGGGATTCGCCTCGCTCGACCCGATGCCGTTCATCACCTACACGCTCGATAGCGTCAGTCAGCTCCGGCTCGTGATCATGGGCGTGGTGTTAGTGTGGCTCATGCACAACCGGCCAGAAGGACTGCTCGGTCACCGCAAGGAGATCGCCTCGAGCGTGGATCTCTCCCGGCCGAGTGGCGACGGAACGACCGACACGCCAGCCGCCGCGGACGGAGGTGAGACGCGATGAGCGACACCGACGAGGAGGTGGTGTCGCCGACGGCCACGGCCGATAGCGAATCGGTGACGACAGACGCAGGCGACACCGATGTGGTCACAGACGACGAGAGTGAAATGGATACCACAGACGACACAATGGATGCCGATAGCGTCGCGGGTGACGTAGTCGACACCGCGGAGACCGGGGTCGATGCCGACCGCGAGACGCCACTTGAAGTCGAAGGGCTACGCAAGACCTTCGGCGGCATCGTCGCGGTCGACGAGGTCAGCTTCGACGTCGAAGCCGGCACACTGACCGGGCTCATCGGGCCGAACGGGGCTGGAAAGTCGACGACGTTCAACCTAATTACAGGAATGCTTGAGCCCGACACCGGAACGGTCCGGTTCAACGGCGAGGACATTACCGGGTTACAGCCGTACGAGATTGCGAACCGCGGGCTCGCACGTACCTTCCAGATCGCGAGAGAGCTCGAAGAGATGACCGTCCTCGAGAATATGATGCTCGCGCCGAAGGGGCAGTCCGGTGAGGCGCTGTGGCGGTCGGTGCTTCCGATCACGCGCGAGGCGGTCGAACGCGAGGAGACAGCACAACTCGAGCGGGTGTGGGAGGTGCTCGACTTCTTCGAGATCGACCATCTGGCCGAAGAGTACGCCGGTAACCTCTCTGGCGGCCAGCGAAAGCTGCTCGAGATGGCGCGCGCGTTGTTGACCGACCCCGACATGTTGCTGCTCGACGAGCCGTTCGCGGGGGTGAACCCCTCCCTCGAGAAGCGGCTGCTTGAACACATTCACGAGCTGCGTGAAGAAGGGTACACCTTCCTCATCGTCGAACACGACATGGATCTCATTATGAACAACTGCGAGCGAGTCATCGTGTTACACCAAGGGCGCGTGCTGAAAGACGGGACGCCGGCGGCGATCCGAGAGAGCGAGGACGTTATCGAGGCCTACCTCGGAGGTGAGGTATGAGCCTCCTAGATGTCCGCGGACTCGACGCGGGCTACGGGGATCTCCAGATCCTCACCGACGTCGATCTTACCGTCGACGACGAAGAGTACGTCACGATCGTTGGACCAAACGGCGCCGGCAAGTCCACCGTGATGAAGTCCGTCTTCGGACTGACCACGTACATGGGCGGGACGGTAACGTTCGACGACGAGGACATAAGCGGCACAAGGCCCGAGTCGATCATCCATAAGGGGCTCGGGTATGTCCCCCAAACTGAGAACGTCTTTGCCGAACTCGACGTCCAAGAGAACCTCGAGATGGGTGCGTACATCCTCGATTCGGTACCACAGGACGCGCTCCGAATGGTGTACGACCGATTCCCGATCCTCGAACAGCGGCGCGATCAGAAGGCGGGGACGATGAGCGGCGGCCAGCGACAGATGCTCGCGATGGGGCGTGCGTTGATGCTCGACCCAGACCTGTTGTTGCTCGACGAGCCTTCGGCCGGGCTCGCTCCGGACCTCGTCGATGAGATGTTCGATAAGATCGACGAGATTAATCAGAGTGGGACCGCAGTCCTCATGGTCGAACAGAACGCCAAGGAGGCGCTGAGGCGGTGTGACCGCGGCTACGTGCTCGCGAACGGGCAGAACCGCTACGAGGATGACGGCACTGCGCTGTTGAACGACGAGGAGGTTCGGCGGGAGTTCCTCGGCGGGTAGCCGGAGACACCGCCACTGTCGTCACTCGCCGTTTTTTGACTGGGTACAGAGCATCGATGAGACCGACTCGCGCTTCAGCGCGGGGAAGATGTCAAAGCCACATCCTCCCCAGCCGATTCCGTACGTATACGCTGGTGTGAGCGTTGTGATCAACACGACCGCACGACACCCGGGCACGAATTTCAGCCACACCCTCCCCAGCCGATTCGCGAGTCGCTGCCGGCGACTCGCTCATCCCTCGCACGCGCTCGCGAGCACACCTCCGGCGGCTCGCGAGGCGTGCGCCACCGCGGTAGTGAAGAGATATGCTGTACGCCTGTGTTGTCGGGTGGAGACAGAGCCTACCTGGAGGGCGCTATCGCTGGTGGGTCGAAAAAAACGAGGAACTGGGTGACCCGCTTAGTTGCCGCTCGAGAGCGCCTGTTCGATGACGTTGGAGTACGACGACGCGCCGATGTTGAAGCTGATCTGGTCGTACACTTCACCACCAAACTCGTCGGCGAACACGCCGCTGAACCGCTCAGAGAGCTGCTGTCCGTAGTCGTTGTTCACGTACAGCGTCGCAGCAGACGTGGCCCCAAGCCGATCGGAGGCGACCTGCGCCATGACACGGCCCTGGAGCTGGTCACTGGGTGCAGTCCGGAAGATGTAGTCGTCATCCTCGAGGTTCGTCACCGAAAGCGCGGTACTCGAGGGTGAACAGCCGACGACCTCGTTTGGGATGAGCGTCTCCTGACAGACCGGGACGTTCACACCGGAGGAAGCCGTCCCACACACTGCCGGCACACCGGCACTAACGAGCGACTCCGCGCCGCTCACGCCCTGATCTGGTGAGGTGTTGGTGTCTTCGAACTGGGCGTTCACGGTGAGATCAAGGTCAGATTCGTTGATCTGCTGGGCTGGAATCTCCGCTGCACGGATCATCGGCTGGCCGGTCGACGCCAGGTCGCCGGTCTCAGGCAGGAGAATACCGACGCTCACTTCACGACCGAAGCCGCCGGGCGACTCGTCGGCAGACGAGCCGGCCCCGTCGGGGTTTGCGCCCTCGAACGTCTGGGTGTCTTGGACCGCAACCGACTCGGCACTCTGACCCTCGAACTCCCAGATAGAGTACGCCGCGGATGCAGGGTCGCCATTCTCGTCGAAGTTGACCGAGCTCGACGCACCCTGATAGTTGATGTTCTCGCCGTTCGCAGCCGCCTCGACGGCGTCGAGGAACTCACCCGGTCCGTACGCCGTGCCGTCCGGGTTCGAGATCCGACGGAGTTGGTCGCGGATCGCGGTGCCGTCGTTCTCGCCGGCGGCGACGTTCGCGAGGATGAGTGCTGCGGCCGAGTCGTACGACTGTGAGGTGAACACGCCGGGCGACTCGTCATAGGTGTCCTCGTACAAACTGGTGAACGCCTCCTGGTTCGGCCCGCCGGCCGCTGGGGCGGTACCGGTGACGTTCGCCATGTCGTTGCCGACCTGTCCCGGCAGTGCGGCGTCCTGAAGTCCGTCGGGAATGAGGATGTCCTCTGAGCCGTCGGAGGCCGCGTAGTAGTCTCGGAAGAGCTGGATGCCACTCTCTGGGTAGCCGATCACCACGAGAAGGTCAGGACTCCCGCCGCCCTCACCGCCACCATTTCCGCCATCACTGCCGGTTCCAGCACAGCCAGCGAGGCCGACCGCCCCAGCCGCGCCCACTCCCTTTAGTACGTCACGCCGTCTCTTATGGTATGACATATCCAGTCATATAGAGGCCTCGTTCATAAGTATATCCCTGTCAGATACCGGATAAATTGTGGCATCTAGTCACATATATGGAATATAATCCATGTCCAGCACAGGGACCATGGGCGAAATTGGGCGAGTATCAGCGCGGGGTACAGGCGTGAGGCGCATAGAGACCTCACAGAACGGGCGGCTCACCCCCTCGAATCGGTGGATCTGAGATAGCGTCGACAGGTCTCTGCGACCCACGAGCGAATAGCGTCATCCGTGCTCAAAAGCGCGGTTTCGAGTCGTCCCTGGTCGAACCCACCGACAACCGCGTTCTCGTCGGCGAGAAGCAATCCGACAGGAGCACTCACATCGGATGCGTACCAGTCGATCGATTGCGCTTTGAGTGCCGCACGTATCGCCGTGCCTCTCGGTCCCGAGATGCGTGTTCGGGCTGGTTCAACAAAGACTATCCGGATGTCCGTGGACGATGCTGCAGGTCGAACATCGGATTGGACTGCCTGGACGACAGCAGAGTCGATGTGGGGTAGAACGGCGACGAGGGCACCGGCGTCGGCCAGGCGTGTCGCGAGGCTGTCGACGAGGTCGCCCGCATCGCGGGTGACAAGGGTGGCACGCTCGGTATCAATCGGGGCGGGATCGTCATCGGACGGCATCCTATTCGGGAGGTCGATTCCCGCCCCGCGTTCGACAAGCGAGACGAGTGCGTCGACCGATTTGTCGGCTGGTGAGACTGCGTCGTCCGGGGTCGTCGTCGTCGACATCTCATCTATCGGATGTGTCGGTGACTCCTCACTCATCGGTGGCAGTCAGTTCGCTCTCGTTCGGGCGCACCGGGTATGACTGTGTGGGGCCGCTCGACCGTCGGGCGAGGAGCCGAGCGGTGGCTCGCCGGCGGTCATCCGGACGCTCGACGGTCGTCTCGTCGTAGTGGAGCACGGTCAACCCGAGACCAGCCCGGAGCAGGTCGTTCGAGCCGAACCGGTGCCGGTCGTCACTCGGGCCTGATGGGGTCGGAGCAGTCGAGCGAAGGTGTCCTTCGACGAAGAGGTAGCCGCCAGGAACGAGTGCCGCAGAGAGGTCGGGAAACCGATCGAGAGAGTGATAGAAGCTCATCGTTATCAGTTCATAGCGCGCGGTCGGGAGCTCGTAGGTCGTCGCATCGGCGTGTATCGTGGTGACCGCGTCAGCGATATCGCGCTCAGTCGCCCGCTCACGGATGGTCGCGAGTCCCTCACGCGACGCGTCTAAGGCGTCGACATCGTACCCAACGCCGGCGAGGTACACCGCGTTTCGGCCAGTACCCGCCGCGACGTCGAGCGCGCGGCCGTCCGGAATGGACGGCGCATACGCGCACAATACCGGTGACGGCTCCGGGTCTCGTGGATACTCGCCAGCAACGAACCGCTCGTCCCAATCGCTTCCGAGGCCCTCGTCGCTCATACTGTGAGGGTGCTCGTCGCCGCGGAAAACCCCCACGACGAACTGTTGAAGCGGGGTGAGTGCGAAGATGGGGCGTGAACGACGACATACCCGACAACAGTGAGCCGGCGGTGACACTCGGCGAGCTGCTCACCGACCTCGATGAGACGCTTGCGGTTGCCGAGTCGCTGACGGGCGGGCTCGTCGGCTCGCGCCTCACCGACGTCCCAGGATCGTCGGCCTACCTAGACCGGGGATTCGTGACGTATTCGAACGACGCCAAACTCGAGATGCTCGGCGTCGCCCGGGAGTCACTCGACGCCCACGGCGCGGTCAGCGCCCCGGTCGCCCGTGAGATGGCCGCCGGCGCACGGGACCGCGCCGAGACGACATGGGCCGTCTCAACCACCGGAATCGCGGGACCGACCGGCGGGACCGATGAAAAACCCGTCGGACTGGTGTATTTCGGTATCGCGTACGCGGCGCCGTGGGGTACCGAGTCGTCGTTCACTCGGAGTGTGCGTGCTGAGTTCTCGGGGGATCGGGGCGCGGTGAAGCGAGCGAGTGCCGACAGAGTACTCGCCGAACTGCTCACAGCAGTCCGTGACCATACAGAGTCGTAGTGTTTGCAATTGGGGTTACCCGTCGAACGAAACGGTCCCGTCGACGCGTACGGGGTCGTCGACTTCGATACCCTGCCCCCACGACGCCTCCGGAACAACCGTGTTCACCATGAGTCGGAAGTCGTGATCGAAGCGGTCGGTCTCGGTCCACGAGGGGCGTGTCTCGCGCCGTCGCTCGACGAACCGTGTCCGGAAGTTCTCGAGCTGCTCGCCGGTGTCGGGGTGCCGTGACGGGACGACACATCGCTGACAGGGGTTGACGCCGAGCACCGTTGTGTCCCCGACGGTGAATCGGACGGCCGCACCGTGGTCAGCGAACAGTTGGTCTTCGAAGAACGCCGGACAGTCGGCGAGCACGATGTTTGGGCGGAACCGTCGGCGAATCTCGTGGCCGCCGGCTACCGCGTCGAACCACGAGGCGACGGCCACGAGGGTCCCAACACTGGCCACGGTCGGACCGGGGGCGGCGCGGTCGTCGGGGAATCCTCCCGGGTCACGGACGAGGTCGACCGCGTAGCCGAGGTACGCCCCGACCCAGGCCGCCAGCGCGTCGCGCTCTTCTGGGAGTGTGAACGTGGCCGTGTCGGCTGTGACGTCGCCGGTTGCCGGACGTTCGAGCGTGACGGCAGTGGGTGTCGCGTCGGCCGGCCCGGCGAGTTCGTAGCTCGCACGGAGTCGGTGGATCGCTGGCTCGCTCTTGCCATTGACGTAGCCGCCGCCACCGCCGACAGAGGCGGTCTCGGGGTCGACACCGGCCTCCACGAGCGCGTACGAGCGGTCGCCGTGAAGGACCCCGTTGGGGCCGAGTGCAGCCTGTTCGACGGTGACCCCGTCAAGCGACTTGATGGGATACGCGACGAGGCTGTCGAGGCGAGTCATGACAGCTGTTCGGACCGCTGGTGCAAAAACGTCACTTCGGCCGTGGCGTCACTCGGCTGTGTCGTCGCTCTCGTCGTCCGCAGCCGAATCAGTGTCGCTCTCGTCGTCCGCAGCGGCATCGTCGCCCTCGCTGGACTCCTCGGTCCCCAGTCCCGCAGCCGCATACGCGTCTGCGACCTCATCTTCGGGTACCGGTCGGTAGCCGTCTGCCTCGGTGATCGTCGCGACGGCGAGGTCTGCGGGGTCGAACTCGTCGTCGTGTTCGGCGAGTGCGCTGATGCCGAGCTCAATGCCATCCGTCAGCGAGAGATCTGATTCCCAGTCGTCCTCGAAAACACCCTGGATCGTCGAGCGGCCGCCGCCGATGACAGTTGCTTTCCACTCGTTGGGCGTCCCGGATGGATCTGCGGCGAACAAACGCGGTTCGCCGTCGTCGATACCGCCGATGAGCAACGCCGCACCGTAGGGACGGGTTCCACCGCGCTGGGTGTTCTCTTGGATGTGGTCGGTGACGAACTTCGTCAGTGTCTCGACGCCGACCGGCTCACCGTACCGCAGACGATTCCCCTGCGCCTGCCGACGGGCGAGATCGATCAGCTGGCGGGCGTCGGCGACGTGGCCCGCGCTCGCGGTGCCGAGATGGTCGTCGAGCTTGTGGAGCTTCTCGATACTTTCAGCTTCCATGAGCGACGACGTCGCCCGCGACATCGCCACGAAGACGACGCCGTCTGCCGTTCTGACGCCGAGGCTTGGGGCTCCGCGAGAGACCGCCTCGCGGGCATACTCGACCTGGTATATCCGCCCATCAGGCGAGAACAGCGATGTACCGCGGTCGTACGCCTGCTGGTCGTTACCGCCCATCATCGATGCCCACCCGCTCGCACAGTGGCGAGGTAATCCATTACGAGTGATTATGGCGCACGGTTGAAAAAGCCTGCTCAACCGGTACGTTCCCGCACCCACGACGAGTATATGGGTCACGAGCGCGTACGACACAATAACGTGGATTCGAATGTCCTCCCAGTGCTTCTTGTCGCGAGCCTCGTGGTGGCCGGCGCCGTCGGCACCATTGGTACGGCCGGTGCCGTGCCGGATGCCAGAATAACCGTTGACGCGGTCACCGTCACACCGGGCGAACCGGTGGTTGGCGAACGAACCGAAATGAACGTCACCGTCGCCAACTCCGGTGGCAGCCCGGATGCCGGTGAGGTGACTGCGGTTCGGCTCCTTGACGCCGACGACACCACCCTCGATGAGGCGTCGACACCGGGCTCGTTGTCGGCGGGCGACACGCTCGAAACGAAGCTCTGGACGACGTTCGAGGTACCCGGCGAGCACCGACTCACTGTCGAGGTAGTTGTCGACGAGGCTGTTGGCGACGACGAAGACGCCAATCCGAACGACCCACCGACCGTGACAGTCACTCGAGACGTCATTGTCGATGTCGACCCAGCAGAGCCGTCGATCGCCCTTCGGGCGCGACCGCTCGCACCGGAGGACTTACAGACCGACGAAGACGACAGCGGGGTCAACGTGGGCGGCGTGAACGGCATCGACGGCATTCTCGGTGGCGGCGGTGGCGGCCTCGAAACTGGAAACGACGACGAGGTGATGCCGACAGTGATGGACGGCCCGGTTGCTCTTACCGTGGTAAACACGGGGACCGTCTCCGCAGAGCGGGTGAGCGTGACCGCGTCGGGTGCGGCCGTTGCCGGTACCGGACCGCTCGATGCGAGTGGGAACGCAGCCGTCGGCGGCGATGAGGCGTCAGGAAGCGATGCCGATAACGACACGCTCGCGGCCGGACCGTTCGTCATCGAGGACATCGCGCCGGGCGAAGCGCGACGGGTCGTCGTTGATCTTGGCTCGCTTGACCGCCAGACCGACGTGACGTTCAGCGCCGCCTTCCGCGCGACCGCCAGCCCGCCGACGGGTGATGGCACCACCGGGAGTGCGACTGTTGACCTCGTGTACCCCCAGAGTGCGGGACGGCCGGTCGTTACCGATGCGACGGTAACCCAGACGGGTGAGGGGTCGGTGGCGATCGACGCGAACCTCGCGAACGCGGGGAGTCCCGATATCACTGGCGTCGTCGTCTCCGTCGGCGATGCACCCGGCGTTGAGGCCACCCCCGCAGGTGGTGGGTACTTCATCGGGGGCGTCGCGAGCGACGACTTCGTGCCGTTCGAACTCACCGTGGACGCGAACGCATCGGCAGCAGAGACGATTCCCGTCGAAATCGCCTACACCGACCGTGGCGTGCGCTACGTCGAGACGGTCGCACTTGAGACACCGGCGCCGCCACAGTCTGCAAACGAGTCTGCAACCGGGACGGCGACCGTCTTCGGTGGCGTCGGAGCCACTGGACTCCTCGGCGGCGGGCCGACCGGGCTCGGCTGGGCGCTGGCTGTTGGCGTTGGACTCGCGGCTGTGGTCGGCGCTGTCGTTCGGCGACGAGATGTATAGCGTCTCACTCCGCGGCGTCGAAAAGCGCTATCCGGGTGGTGGCACAGAGCCGGTGATCGCGCTCGATGATGTCGACTTCGCGGTGGAACCCGGCGCGTTCGTCGCCGTGGTCGGCCCGAGCGGATCTGGGAAGTCGACACTTCTCAACGTGCTTGGATTGTTAGACGACCCGACAGCCGGCGAGCGACGCCTCGACGGGACCGACGTGACGAGTCTCTCCGTGCGCGAACGGACAGCCGCCCGGAAGGAGTCGATTGGCTTCGTCTTTCAGGACTTTCACCTGCTGCCGACGCTCACCGCCGTCGAGAACGTTACCCTGCCGACGGCGTTCGACCCGGGCGACACCGACGAGCGAGCCGCGACACTCCTCGATCGGTTCGGACTCGGCGACCGACTCAACCACGAGCCGACCGAACTTTCCGGCGGGCAAAAACAGCGGGTAGCGATCGCCCGGTCGTTGATCAACGAGCCGGCGGTGCTGCTCGCCGACGAGCCGACCGGCAACCTCGACACCGAGACCGGTGAGTCGATACTCGCTGAGTTCGAGCGGGTCAAACAGGAGGGCGTCGCCGTCATCGCCGTCACCCACGACCCGATCGTCGAGTCGTTCGCCGACCGGGTCGTCGAGCTCAGAGACGGCGTGCTCTCACCTGGAGCCGACGAGGAAGCGCCGGACCCGAACGTGCGAGGTGACCCGTGACCCTTGGCGCGTGGCGGTCCTCGGTGGCGATGGCGGCGCGAAACCTCCGGCGAAACCGGGTCCGGACGGTGCTCGCGGTCTTAGGCGTCGCAATCGGCGTGTTCGCCGTTGCAACCCTTGGCGTGTTTGGGAACGTCCTCGCGCTCGGCGCCGACGACGCAATTGGCGACATCGGTACACAGGTGGTCCTCTCACCGAACGCCGACGCCGGGGTGGAGTCGCTCACCGACGCCGACGTCACTGCGATCCGTCGCGCCGTGGGCGAGCCGGCCGTGGTTCCGCTCCGCTCGGATGGGGCGATCGTTTCTGGTGCCACCGACCAGCAGTTCGCAACGGTGTACGGCGTCGAACAGCCTGGTCTCGCGTTCACTGCGGCCGACGGAGCGCTGCCGGAGCGACATCGAAACGGGGCGATCGTCGGGGCGAGTGTCGCCGAGAGCCTCGGTCTGGCGGTTGGTGACCGCGTCGAGGTCGCCGGGGCCCAGACCCGGGTCGTCGCTGTCCTTGCCGAGAGCCAGACGTTCAGCCCGGTCGCTCCCGACGACGCCGTCTTCCTCCCCAAGTCGGCGTTCACGGGTACCGGCTACGACCAGGTCCTTGTGGTGGCCGACTCCGGTACTACGGCTCGCGCCGCTGCCGAGTCGATCCGCGAGTCGGTAAACGCCCGCGAAGCGCGCGTCGACGTCTTCGAGTTGGCAGCTATCGTCGACGAGATCAATGAGTTCTTTGACCTGCTCGGGACGTTCCTGCTCGGGCTCGGCGGCATCTCACTCGTCGTCGCTGGCGTCTCGATCCTCAACGTGATGTTGATGAGTACGGTGGAGCGCCGGCAGGAGATCGGTGTGATGCGTGCTGTCGGGGTGACCCGACGCGACGTGCTTCGCGTCCTGCTTGCCGAAGCCGGGCTCATCGGTGCGATCGGGGCAGTCGTCGGGACCGCATTGACTGTCGTCGTGGTCGCCGGGCTCGTCGTCTCGACGCCGGCGGTTGACACCGACGTGGTCCTCGACCCCTCGAACGGGACGTATCTGGCGCTGGCGCTCACGTTCGGCGTCGGCGTCGGGTTAGTAAGCGGCGCGTATCCGGCCTGGAAGGCCGCGAACGAACGGCCCGTCGAAGCGCTTCGGAGCTAGCCGTCGACAGACTCCCAGTCGCGCGAGACCGGCTCTTTGCTCGCGTCAATCGCCGTCAACAGCCACGTCGCCGCGTCGTCGATCGCGGCCGCGTCGGTCCCGACGATCTTGAGCCGGTTGTGCTTCGCCGCGCGATCGGGATAACAGCCGACCGTGACGTCGTACCGACGCATTACCTCCTCAAGTGAGGGAACGATATTCGCCTCCGGCTCGACGGTGTACAGGAACCGTGACCGACGCTCACCGGTGAATTCGTCCGCGATGGACGCAAACATCGACATGAGCTCGTCCGGAATCCCCGGAAAGACGTAGACGCTCTCGAGCACGCATCCTGGCGCGAGTCCGGCCTCGTTCAACAACGGTCGACTCTCTGCGGGAAGTGCCGCCTCCGCGTCGACGTCCACGTCCACGTCGCGGTCGGGGACGCGCGCTTCGATCTCGGCGAGCCCAGCCTCAACGTCTGCGCGGACGACCGGTGACACCGTGAGGTCTCTGTCGAAGGCGTCCGCGACCGCCTCGACGGTCACGTCGTCCGGGGTTCCGCCGATCCCGCCGGTGACAATCACGCGGTCGAAGGCGTCGGCGTACGCTGTGACCCGCTCGGCTATCGTCGCCCGTTCGTCCGGCAATGCAAGAATGCGCGGGACGGTCACACCGCGGTCTGCCAGCTGCTCGGCGAGCCAGCTCGCGTTCGTGTTCACCGTGTCGCCGGACAGGAGCTCGTCGCCGACTGTGATCAGTGCAACGTCCATCGATTGCACCTCGCCGTGACAACGGGAGAGCGCTTCGGTGTGACGGCGTCGACCGCCACCCGCCGCGCCGTCTCACTTGACCCGGTCGTAGGTGACGAACGCGAGGTCGTCGGCAGCCTCACGCGCCGTCTCCTCCCAGGCCTCCTCGTCCCACGCCGGGAACCGGGTGTCGCCGTCCGGCCGTTCGGGAACCTCGGTTAGTACCATGCGGTCGGCAATCGGGAGGAACGTCTCGTATACGCTCGCCCCACCGATCACGTACACGGTCTCGACGTCGCGGTCGGCCGCGGCTCGCCGTCCAAGCGCGGTCGCCTCCTCAACCCCGCCGGCGGTGACCACGTCGTCTGGGACGTCAAGATCCCGTGTCGTGAGGACGATGCTGGTCCGATCGGGTAGCGGCTCGTCTATTTGTTCGAGGATGCTCTCGTAAGTGACCCGGCCGAGCACGACCGGGTGGCCCGTGGTCAACGTCTTGAAGTGAGCTAGGTCGCGAGGGTAGTGCCAGGGCATCCCGCCGTCGACACCGATAACGCGGTTCTCGGCTATCGCCGCCACGACGACGAACGAAACGTCCGCATCGCTCGTGTCGGCGCTCGGATTCGTATCGTCGTCTTCAGCCTGCGGAGGGGCGTCGTCGGACATCACTCGGCCACCGCAAACGAGAGCCCATCAGCGCAGTTGTACTCCACGAGCGAGACGTCCTCGTACCGCAGCTCGTCGAGCGGAACATCTGTGATTTCGAGACGGGGGCGCGCACGCGGCTCACGCGAGAGCTGTTCGAGCAGTCCAGGGACGTGGTCGTACCCCGACTCGTCTGCTGGCTCTGCGGGGGCCGTCTCTGCCAGCCAGTCTCGCACGTCACGATACGCTGCCGGCGTCTCGACGGCCGCGAGTCGTTCCTGCAGCTCCGGCAGGTGGTCGGCGTACCACTCGCCGCGTGCGCCCTGTCCGCAGTAGACGTGTGCGTCGACGATGGTGTGGCCGAACTCGCCTACGGTAAAGTCGGTCCGTTGTGCGAGCGCCTGCGCGAGCAGGGCATAGGCCGCGAGATTAAATGGGACGCCAAGCGCGATGTCGCCGGAGCGCTGGGTGAGGTGGACGTTTAATCGTCCGTCCTGGACATTCACCACGAACGTGTAGTGACACGGCGGGAGCGTCGAGACGGCCGCGTTGGCTGGGTGCCAGGCGCTCACCACCATCCGTCGCGAGTGCGGATCCTCGCGGAGGGTGTCGAGGATGTACCCGATCTGGTCGAAGACACGCCGCTTGGTGCCATCAGGGGCGGTCTCGACGTGCACCCAGCGGTTCGCGTCGTCGGGCCACGACTCGCCATCGAGCGTCGCGTCATCGTCCGGCACCGGGAATCGTCGCCAGAAGCGACCGTAGGCGGTGTCGAGCCGTCCCGCCTCGTCGGCCCACGCGTCCCAGATCTTCGTCTCCTCGCGCAGCGAGCGGATGTGCTCCTCGCCAGAGAGGTACCAGAGCACCTCGTGGATGAGCGAGTTCCATCGGTAGCCGTCCATCCGCTTCGTGGTGAGCAACGGGAACCCCGCGGCGAGGTCGACGGTGTAGTGTGCGCTGAACGTCGCGATCGTGTCCACGCCGGTTCGGTTCGGCTTGTACGCGCCCGCAGAGAGCGCGTCGTCGACGAGGTCGTGGTACTGTTTCATTGTGGGGTGTAGGGGTGGCGCGCGAGGCGCCGCGGCGGTCGGATACACGTACTGTGCTCGCGATCGGTCATAAGGCTGCGGGACGAAGCCGTCCGCGAGCGGCGGACCCACACGTGGAGGCGACCGCACTCACTCGCGCGGTTGACGTCGGTCGGCGACGGCCCGTTTCACGCGGCGCGTTACCGCCCGAGCGTTCCGTGAGACGTGTCGGACAGTCGATGCCGCCGCGAGCGATCCGGAAACGATCCAGCCGGTCGGGATACGATCGGGGAAGCTGAACGGTCCGACACGCGAGACGCTTACTGTCCGGGGCTCGAGGAACCGCCGGATCCCTTCGGGACCGTGACGCCGCCCGATTCCGGAGTCTCCAACGCCGCCCATCGGCGCGTCACGCGCGCCCCACCCGGAGAGGATCCCGTCGTTGACACAGACCGTCCCACACTCGATCCGGCGCGCGACTGCCTCACCATGGGCTGTATCGCCACACCAGACGCTCGCGTTGAGGCCGTACGGCGAGTCGTTCGCCGCTGTGACCGCCGCGTCGGCGTCGGCGACTGGCCCCACGGAGACGACCGGGCCGAACGTCTCCGTACAGGCGACCGTTGCGTCCGGCTCGACGCCCGTCAACACGGTCGGTTCGAAGCAGTACGGAGCGACGTCCGGTCGGTGTCGGCCGCCTGTCTCGACGACCGCCCCGCGATCCCGCGCGTCATCGACGTGTGAGCGAACGCGGTCGAGCTGGGCGGCGTCGATCAGCGATCCGACGTCGGCGTCGTAGTCGTACGCGGTGCCGAGCGTGAGTCGGTTGGTCTCACGGACGAAGGCCTCGAGGAAGGCGTCGTAGACGGACTCGACGACGTAGAGCCGCTCGGCGGAGAGACAGAGCTGTCCCGCGTTCGAAAAACACGCCTGGACTGCGCCGCGGGCAGCCGTCTCGAGGTCGGCGTCAGCGAGCACGACAAGCGGGTTGTTGCCGCCGAGTTCGAGTGAACAGTCGATCAGGTTCTGGCCCGCTCGGGCGGCAACCGCCCGGCCGGTCTCGGTGCTCCCGGTGAACGCCACGTGGTCGACGTGGTCGACGAGCGCCGGGCCGGCCGTCTCGCCCCTCCCGGTGACGACGGTGAGAACCCCCTCGGGGAGCCCAGCTGCTTCGAGCAGTTCGGCGAGCGCTAGCGCGGTGTACGGCGTCTTCTCGTCCGGCTTGAGCACGACCCCGTTGCCGGCGAGTAGCGCGGGGAGCACGTCCGCGGCCGCGAGCGTCATCGGGTAATTCCACGGTGAGATGACGCCGACGACGCCGACGGGGTCGTACGTCACTGTCGCGGTCGTGAGCCCAGGGATCGCCGCCCCCCGTCGCTCGTCGGCCATCACTGCCGGTCCATTCCCGACGAGGTACTGACACGCCATCGGCACCTCGAGGATCTCCTCAGCTGCGGTCCGCCGGGACTTTCCAGTCTCAAGCTGGAGGAGGTCGAGCAGCTCCGCTCGGTTCTCGGTGACACGGTCAGCGAAGCGGTCGAGGACGGCCGCCCGCTCGCGCGCCGGTCGGTCGGCCCACGCCGCTCCCGCGCTCGACTCGCGGACGGTCTCGACCGCCTGTGCGACGTCGTCGGCCGCAGTAGCCGGAACGCGGCCGATCCGCTCCGTCGTTGCCGGCGCGGTGACGGTTATCGGCTCGTCGCTGCCCCCGACGGCGCCGTCGGCGAGCGCGGTGAGTCGCTCCGATGACAGCGTCGACGCGGCCGTGACTGCGGTCGGCGGGGTGTCCGTAGCCATCAAATACTACTGGTCGCGCTGAAGGCAAAGCCGTGTCGGCCACGAGCGACCGCAGCACCTAACTCGCCGCCGGGCACACAGGGGTCATGGACATCGACCCGTTCGGGCTCGAGCGGTGGTTCGCAGCGTACGAGCACGAGGCCGACATCATGCTGGCCGAAAGCGGGATTCGATCGCTTGAGGCCAGTCGGTTCGACCTCGATCCGGGCACGATGGAGTACGTAATCCCGACGAACGGCGACCCGGCGTTCCGGGCACGGGTGGGCGACCGCTACGGCCGCAGCGCGGACGAGGTGTTGTTCACCTGTGGCACCCAAGAGGCGAACTTCCTCGCGTTCCTCTCGCTCGTCGGATCGGCGGACGCGGTCGGCGACGACGAGATCGGCAGCGGCTCACACGCGGTCGTCGTGACACCGACGTACCAGGCGCTTCACGCGGTCCCGGAGGCGTTTGGCGAGGTGACTCGCGTGGAGCTCTCAGCACCCACGTGGGAGCTCGACCCCGAGGCGGTCGCCAACGCTGTGCGCGAGGACACGGCGGTTGTCGTCGTGAACAACCCGAATAACCCGACCGGTCGATACCACGACGAGGCCGTGATGCGAGCCGTCTACGACGTCGCCGTCGAGTCGAACGCCTACCTGCTGTGTGATGAGGTGTACCGGCTACTTGCGAGCGACCCGCTCCCGCCGGTCGCGAGCTTCGGGGCACATGGCATCTCGACGACGAGTCTGACGAAGGCGTACGGGCTGGCCGGGCTGCGATTCGGGTGGATAGCCGGGCCCGAGCCGCTCGTCGAGCGCGCCTGGCAGTGGAAAGACTACACGACCATCTCGCCGGCGCTTGTGGGCCAGCACGTCGCGAAGCAGGCGCTCGGCCGACGCGAGGAGACGATCCTCTCCGAGAACCGCGACCTCGCCACGGCTCATCGCGAACGTGTCGCCGCATGGGTCGACCGACACGACCTGTCCTGGCACGAGCCCGTCGGTGTGAACGCGTTCCCGACGATCCCAGACGGGTTCACGGACGCCCGCGACTTCTGTCGGACGGTCGTCGAAGATGCGGGCGTCGTGCTTGCGCCCGGTGATCTCTTCGGCTTCCCTGACCGCTTCCGGATCGGCTTCGGTTTGCCTACCGACGAACTCGAAACGGGACTCGATCGGGTGAGCGGGGTCATCGAGGCGCGGCAGGCGGTGACGGCCGATACGGGGGGTGAGTGACGTGGGCGTCGTCAGCGATCTCAGAGACGACGTCGTTGGATTCATTCGCGACCCGACCGACGAGCAGAAAGTGATCCTGGTCGCGTTCGTCGCCATCGCGGTCGCCGATCGATACTTCCTCTGGCAGGACTTCCCGTTCGTGGTGCGGACGACTGCAGCCGTCGGCGTCGGCTTCCTCGCGCTCTTTGTCACGAGCTACCTACTTACAGGCCAGTTCGTGCCACCGGACGAGGAGGCGGACGAGCCGGACGACGAGCCAGGCGAGAACTGACTGGAAGCCCGTCACGGACGCCGCCGGCGGGTTCCGTACCGTTTATACCTGCGCCCGGAGAATCCGGAGTATGCCGCGAGAGCAGAAGCAGGTCCGAGAACTTCAAGAGGGGAGCTACGTCATGATGGACGACTCGCCCTGCAAGATCAACCACTACAGCACCGCAAAACCTGGAAAACACGGGAGCGCAAAAGCCCGTGTCGAGGGGAAGGGCGTCTTCGACGAGAAGAAGCGCTCGCTCTCGCAGCCGGTCGACGCGAAGGTGTGGGTCCCGATCATCGAGCGGAAGCAGGGGCAGGTCGTCTCCGTCTCCGGTGACGACGCGCAGGTGATGGACCTCGACACCTACGAGACGTTCACGATGCGGATCCCCGAGGGCGAGTCGTTCGCCTCGGACGACACGATCGAATACCTCGAGTACGAGGGCCAGCGGAAGGTCGTCTAGTCGGTGCGAATGTTCCCCGGTGCGAGCGCCGACCGCGACGAGGCGGCGTACACGGTCGTCGGCGCGCCACTGGACGTCACGACGACGTTCCGCCCCGGTACCCGCTTTGGTCCCGACCGCATTCGGCGATTCGCCACGGCTCACGACGACTACGACCACCGCACGGAGACGCACTTTTCTGCACTTGGCGTCCACGACGCCGGCGACGTCGCACCGTGGGACGACGTCTCCGAGTACCTCGACCACCTCGCCGCAGAACTACGGAGCGTCGGGCTCGACGGCAGCGTACCGCTGGTGCTTGGCGGCGAGCACACGGTCACCTACGCGGGCGTCAAGGCTGTCGATCCAGACGCCCTCGTCGTCGTCGACGCCCACCTCGACCTGCGGGAGGCGTACAACGGCAACCGCTGGAGCCACGCCTGTGTCACCCGACGAGCGCTCGCGGTCGCCGACCGCGTCGTGGTCGTCGGTGCTCGGACGGGCTCGGCCGCCGAGTGGGATCGGGCGGCAGACGGGGACGTCGAAGTGGTTGCGCCCGAAGACGCTCGCGCGTGGGTCGACGGGGTCGATACGGACACCTTCGCCGACGAGACAGCATATCTCTCGGTCGACATCGACGGGGTCGACCCAGGCTTTGCGCCGGGAACCGGAACGATGGAACCGTTCGGGCTCCATCCGCGGGAGGTCCACGATCTGGTGCGGGCGGTCGCCCCACACGCCGCGGGGTTCGACGTCGTCGAGGTGAACGACCGCGACGACGGCCAGGCGGCGGCCCTCGCCGGGCGGCTCCTTCGTGCGTTCGTCTTCGCCAACGCGGCTGCGGCGTATGAATGACTCTAGATGGTCGCTCTCGTTGGTGTGAGCTTCGAGTCGACTGCCAACTCGATTACGCTCTCTCAGTGAGGCGGGTTCTGGCGGCCGAGACCGCCTCCATGGAGTCGATCCACTCGCGAGGATTCGTACACCAGATGCGATCGCCTTCGACACTGACACAGAACACCGACTCCGCAGACGGCGCGAGGGTGACGGCATCGACGTCTGAGCGGTCACCGAGGTAGGCGTCTATCAGGCGCCGTGCCGTCTCTGCCTCGGCTCGGAGGCGATTGCCGGAGGCGTACTCGATGGCTATCTCTGCCATACCCGCGTTTAGAACTACACAATTAATAACTAGCGTTTTCGGGCAGCGCTTGCGGGAATCTGTGTGGGCTGTCAGCAGGGAACCACCAACCACGGCTGACGCTTCAGCGCGCGTCGTAGACCACCGTCCCGTCGACGACTGTCATCGCCACGTCGATGTCACAGATCGTCTCTGCGGGGGTCCATGGCGACTCCTCAAGTACCACAAAGTCGGCACACCTGCCTCGTTCGAGCGTGCCTAGTCGGTCCTCGTCGAAGCCGGCGTACGCCGCACCGGCGGTGTACGCCCGGAGCGCCTCGGTCACGGTGAGTTGTTGGGAGTCGGCCGGTGCGGTGACCGCACAGTGGACCCCATACAACGGGTCCATCGGCATCCCGTCGGAGCCGAACGCCAGCCGCACTCCCGCATCGAGCATGTCGCGGTACCGGTTCGTCTGAGCGGTGCGTGCGGGCCCTAAGCGCGCCTCATAGAGGCCGTCCTCGCCGGCCCACTTCAAGAAATTGGGCTGCACGCTGGCGACGATTCCCGTCTCGGCGAGCCGCTCGATAGCGGTATCGTCGGCGAGTTCGGTGTGCTCGATCCGGTGACGTGCGATCCCTGGGTCGTCGACCGCGTCGGTCTCGTAGGCCTCAATCACCGCGTCGATGGCCGCGTCGCCGATGGCGTGTGTGGTGAACTGGTAGCCGGCGTCGGTCGCAGCAGCGACCCACTCGCCGAGCGCGTCTGGGTCGACGACCCACTGTCCGGTCTCTGCGGGCGCGTCGGCGTACGGTTCGGTGAGTTTCGCCGTCCGGCCGCCGAAGCTCCCGTCGGAAAAGGACTTAATCGCGCCCGTCTGGACGAACACAGAGCCCGCATTCGTCGGGAGCCCCGCCTCACGCACCGCGTCGAGGTGGTCGGTCCAGTAGTTGATCCGGACTCGGGCGGTCAACTCACCTGCCTCCTCGAGCTCGCGGTACACCCGTGGCGCATGTGAGTCACGGACCATGTCGTGAAACGTCGTGATTCCCTGCTCGCGACACAGCCTGAGTCCTGCCTCGACTTCCGCACGGGTTCCCTCAACGCCTGGCTCGACCGCCTCGTATATCGGGTCGATAGCCGCCTCGAGCAGCACCCCTGTTGGGTCGCCGTTCGCGTCCGTCGGGACGGTCCCCGGCGGGGCGGCCGCAAGGGCGTCCGCGAACCGCTCGAGTGCGACCTCGTTGACCGCCGCGACGTGCATGTCCTCCCGGAACGCCGCGACCGGCCGGTCCGTCGAGACGCGGTCGAGGTCCGCACGGGTCAGGTACCGGTCGTCGGTCCACGTCGACTCGTCGTAGCCGTAGCCAAGCACCCACGGAGCGCTCGGAACCGACTCGGTGGGATCGGTCGCGTCGACGACAGCGTCGCGCTCGGCCAAGCGGTCGACCGCGTCCGCGGGCGAGTCGGCAACGCCGAGGTCGGCGTGGACGAGCGAGCGCCCGACGGTCGTGAGGTGCGTGTGTGCGTCGACGAACCCTGGAAGCAGCGTTCGACCCGCTAGGTCGACCACGTCGGTGCTGACCCCGACGAGGAACTCGACGTCGTAGGTGGTCCCGAGCCGGCAGATGCGCCCGTCTCGCACGGCGACCGCTTCGACGGTCTCGTCGGGCTCGGTGAGCGTGTGGACCGCGCCATTACAAAAGACGCGGTCGGCGGGTTCGGTCATGATATATGTCGCTGCCCGGAGAGATTAATCGTTTGGGAGCCCGGTCGACGGTGCGGACTCCGTGCCAGCGAGAACCGGGCGGACAATTTATCCGGGATTCGGCCGAATTATGCGGCATGTACGACACAATCTTGTTCCCGACGGACGGTACCGAAGGCGTCGACCGTGCGACCGACCACGCAATCGATGCTGCCGACCGCTACGACGCGACGCTACACGTGTTGTACGTCGTCGACACCGACGTGATCAACGCGTACTCCGGCGACGAGTTTATCAGCGGCGCGGAAGGCGCCGAGGAGACGCTCGAAGGCACAGGACGTACGGCACTCGATGCGGTCGCAGCACGCGCCGAGAGTGCTGGCGTCGATGTCGTCACCCACCTCGGATACGGCACACCGCATGAAGAGATACTGCGATACATCACCGACGAAGACGTCGACCTCACCGTGATGGGATCGAAGGCGCACTCGGGCGAATACCGACGGCTACTCGGGTCGGTGACCGAGCGGGTGTCGCGACAGTCGACTGCACCCGTCAGCATCGTGAAGACGACCGTTGAGGGCTGAGTGCTTACTCCTCGACGGTGACGCGCTCTATGGAAACCGTCTCCCGGGGGGCATCCTGGCGGTCGGTCGGTGCCGAGCCGATTGTCTCGACAACGTCCATCCCGTCTATTACCTGACCGAAGACGGCGTGTTTGCCGTCGAGGTGTGGTGTTGCTGCAAGCGTGATGAAAAACTGAGAGCCGTTCGTGTTCGGTCCTGAGTTGGCCATCGAGAGGATGCCGGGCCCGTCGTGGGAGAGGTCATCGTGGAATTCGTCGTCAAACTGGTAGCCGGGGCCGCCACGACCGGACTCCAGCGGGTCACCGCCCTGGATCATGAAGTCGTCGATGACGCGGTGGAAGATGCCACCCGCGTACAGCGAGTCACCGCGCACCTCGCCGGTCTCTGGATCCTCCCAGGTGGTGGTGCCGGGCGCGGGCTCGGTGTCGGCCGCCGGGTCGTGGCGGGCCAGGCCGAGGAAGTTCTCGACCGTGCGCGGTGCGCGCTCTGCGAACAGTTCGAGCACGACGTCGCCGTGGTTCGTGTGGAGTGTTACCTGCGGATTCTCGGGGGTGGACACGTCTCGTCCCATACGTCACAGCAGGGTCGCCCCGCGGAAAACGCTGCCCATCCCAGCCGGATGGGTGCCAGCCCACGCTGTGATCGTGTCCCGCCTAGGAACCCGCCGGTAGCGTTTTGCGCCCACCGAGCACAGGCTGAGTCGTGTACGAGCACGTCCTCCTCCCGGTCGCACCGGAGAGTGTTGCCACCGACGCGATCCCGCACGCGAAGCGACTCGCGCGGCCGACAGATGCGACGGTTCACGTCGTCAGCGCGGTCGACGTCCCACCGGGCTCGCGCTCAGCATCGTGGTCGGACGCGGCCGCCCACCGAATCGAGTCGAGCGCCGAACGTCGCGTCGAATCGGTCACGACGACCCTCGAGGCCGCTGGCATCAACACCGACGGAACCGTCGTTCGCGGCGACCCACGTCGCGTCATCGCGAACGCGATTGACGACGTCGATGCCGACGTCGTCGTGATGCCGACCCACGCGCGAACCGGCCTTGAGCGCTTCCTCTTGGGAAGCGTCACGGCACACGTCGTTCGCACCGCACCGGTGCCGGTGTGCACCGTGCCGATACGCGATCCAGATGCGTAAGCTGATGCGGGCGTACCGCGTCGCGTACGACGGCCGACCGTACGCGGGCTTCCAGCGACAGCCGCACGCAAAGACGGTCGAGGGGACGTTGCTCGCCGCCCTCGCGGATCACGACGTGCTCGACCGAGGAGATGGACCCACACGCGCCACGCCACCGGGGTACGCCGCGGCCGGACGAACCGACGCCGGTGTTTCGGCGGTCGCACAGACCGTGGCGTTCGACGCGCCGACGTGGCTCAGTCCCCGCGCGTTCAACGCGACGCTTCCTGACTCGATCCGCGTCTGGGCGGCCGCCGACGTCTCAACGGCGTTTCACGCCACCCACGACGCGACCGCGAGAACGTATCGCTATCACCTGTATGCGCCCCTCGAGGAACTGCCAGACGACGAACCCGCAATCGACGAGGACGTGCTCGTAGCCGCGCTCGACCGGCTCTCCGGTGAACACGACTTCCACAATCTCACGACCGACGAGACGGGAACCGTCCGAGACGTGCGGGCGACAGTAACGCGCTCGGGCGACGTACTGCTCGTTGAGGTCGGTGCCGACGGCTTCCCGCGAGCACTCGTTCGCCGGCTCGTTGCGGCCGCGACGCAGGTCGCACGCGGAGCCGCGGACGCGCCGCTCCTCGATCGGCTCCTCAAGTCGGAGCCCATTTCCGGCGAGTATGGCGTCGGTCCCGCGCCTGCGACGCCACTTGTCTTGTGGGACGTCTCGTACCCGGGCGTCACGTTCGACGTCGATGAGACCGCAGCAGCGAGCGCTCGCGACGCCTTCAGAGAGCGACACCGCGACGCCAGCCGAGCCGCCGCCGTCACCGAAGCGCTCTGTATGCGGGTCGCGAACGCCGCCAACGTCGGGAGACGATGACCGCTCGCGCCAGCCGTGGTGTCGGTGTCTGTGGCCCGGAGGCCTCAGTCACTCGCCGACCGGCCGCTCACGGGCTCTGAGGGGTCCGTCGCCGCGTCAACGACGGTCGCTGCGTCTTCTGAAAGGGTCTCCATGGAGTCGACACGGAGCATGAGCGTGTTCCCGTCGACGTCTGCCGCGTCGACGACACCGACGAGCCGGAGGCCCGCACTCGGGGTTGGCCCCACTCGCACGTGGTCACCCCGCTCGAATGAACGGACCGAGCCACAGAGGACGACCTCGGCGCGACACAGCTCCGGGTTGGTCACGCTTGAGAGGTCTATTTCCCGGACCGTGACCGCCTCAATCGGACTTCCGTTCCGCTCGACGGGGACCGATATCGGATCAGCTGTTCGCTCTCGATCGAGCGTCTCGTACGCCTCGTTGGTCGGGCGGTAGCCGCCGTCCGGTCCGGGAACGCCCTCGACGAGCTGGAGTGACCGCAGGCTCTGCATGCGGTTCCGGACCGTGCCGGGGTTCCGGTCTATCGCCTCTGCGATTCGTCGGCCACAGACCGCGTCTTCACGCCCCTCAGCGAGGTCTACAAGCGACGTGAGGATCCGCTCCTGGCTTGAACTCAGATTTAGCGAGGACATATCCATTAACAAAGTCTTTTGATGAATAAATGTTTGGTTATTAACTCCTAATATTGTTAACTCGCAGATCTGGACCGAAATATCTCGTGTGGTGTCATAATATGGGCCAGTGGGAGACAAACGTGCGGTTCATCCAGCCAGAGACGCCGGCACCTCACGGAGCGCGGGCCGTCATCGGGCAATCGGTGATCGATTCGCCACCGCTCTGGCGTGACAGTGCTGAAACACCCCCGCGTATTCCTTAAACAATACCCACAGAGCGTATAAGCGGCCACACGAGCGACGCCGACTTGACATGGACACTGCGACACGAGACGGCACCGAGACGGACCGCGACAGGGACCAACCGACGGACGACTCGTGGCGGGTCGACCCGTCAGTAACACGAGAGCGAGCCACGTCGTTCCTCCGTGAGTCAGTGATGTCGGCTGATGCGGACGGTGTGGTGGTGAACTTGAGCGGTGGGCTCGACTCGACGGTCACCGCGGCGCTCGCGGTCGAGGCGCTCGGCTCCGAACAGGTGTACGGACTCATCCAGCCTTCCACGAAGCTGGGTGTCCACCACACCTGGGACGCCGAGGCGCTCGCCGAGGCGCTCGGGATCGAATCCGACACGATCCACCTCCAGCCGCTGTTCGCGCAGTTCGGCAGCGTCACACCGGACCGGTTCGAACTCCACGACCGACCGACGCTCGTCGGAAACGCGACCGCGCGGCTCCGGATGACGATGGCGTACCTTGCGGCGAACGCCGAGAACCGGCTGGTGTGTGGGACAACCAATCGAAGCGAGCGGCTCCTCGGGTACGTGACAAAATACGGCGACGGGGCGGCCGACCTGCTCCCGATCGGTCACCTCTACAAGACGGAGGTCGAGGCGCTGGCCGTCGAACTCGACGTGCCCCGGTTTGTGCGCGAGAAGCCACCGACAGCCGGTATCGTCGCGGGTCAGCGCGACGCCGAAGACCTCGGTGCCGACTACACCGTGATCGACCCCGTGTTGCGACTCGGCGTCGACGAGGGACACGACGTGGAGACGATCGCCGCACAGCTCGACGTCGACCGCGACGTCGTCGACGGACTGCTTGAGCGGTACCGGACGACTGCCCACAAGCGCCGACGTCCCCCGATGCCGAGCCGATCGTCGTGAGCGTCTAGTACGGCCGATACCGGGAAATCGAGGAACCAGTCCGGAAGAATCAAGCCCAGTCGGTTGGCCAGAGGTCGGCAGCGCGCATCCCCGTCTCGAAGTCGGCCTCGCGGAACGCCCTGGCGAGCGTCTCCGAGGCGAGTCGTCCCGGCGACCGCGCCGGTGCCGCGAACTCGGCGACCACGAGCGCGGCCAGTATCCCGTGTTCACGGAGGTTCCGGTCGTCGACTTTGTCGCGGGTGTCTGCGTGCGTGTGTCCCCAGCCGCGGCCGCGCTCGTCGGTGTCGCTGTGGAGCTGTAACGAAGGAACTCCTCGCCTGAGGAACGGCCATTGATCCGAGAAGGGGTGGGGCGTCTCCTCGACCGCGATCGGTTGACCGGTCGCCGTCGACACCGCTCGGGCTACGGCCGCGGCCGTCTCGGAGGTGTGCGTGAGCGCACGAAGGTCGCGGAACCGTCCTGCCCCGTCGACATTGACGACGCCGCGAATCCGCTCGAGGTCGGTGGTCGACGCGAGGTGTTCGGCACCGAGCAGCCCGACCTCCTCACAGCCGACGCCGACGACGTCCACGCCGATCGGGAGGTCGGCGGCTGCGAGGATCCGCGCCGCGGTCACGAGCGTGGCGATGCCACACCCGTTGTCGAGTGCCGCCTCTGCGATGTCGTGGCCGTCGTAGTGTGCGAGTACCAACAGCCGCTCTTCGGTGGCAGGACCGAGCCGACCGACCACGTTCTGTGAGGTCCCCGGCCGAACCGACGCCTCGACTGACAGCGCCGTGGTCCCGGTCGGTCCATCGGTGTTTCGGGCGTACTCGCGGAGCCACGCGCCGGTCTCCGACGAGACGCCCACCGCGACCGCCGTGGCCTCCTTGCCGAAGGTGAGCGACCCCGTCGGCGGGAGCTGCCCGTCGACGTGGTTGACGAAAATGAAGCCGCTGGCTCCAGCCTCGACTGCACACCCGAACGTCTCCATTCGGTGGACGAACCGCGAGCCTGGCGGCGTCGTCGTCGAGGCGACCGCGATGGCGTCGGTCACGTCGGTGGCGGCAATCTCCGTGGGCGTCCCATAGCCGACGTCGACGAGTTCGCCGGATACCGACCCGCTCGGTGTGTACGGTAGCGCCAGCGCGGGAAACTCACGCGTTCGGTCGGTCCCGTTCATGCCTGTCGTCGTCACGGACAACATCGCGTCCCCCCGCTCCCAAGCCAGCAGCTCGAACGACTCCGTGTGGACGGCCTGAACACCGGCGTCCTCGAACGCGTCGACGACGAGTGAGGCCGCCTCTTGCTCGCCATCACTCCCGGCCATTCGACTCCCGATCGCGGTGAGATCGGTGAGGAATCGCCACGGCGCATCGGTCGCCCACGTCTGGCCTAGGGTCGGTGCGAGCGCCTGGTACTGGGCGGTCACCCGCTGGATCGCTGCGGTCTGTGCTTCGTCACTGCTGCCGTGCGGATCGGCGCGTGTGTCGATGTCGTCGGTCACACCGCATGTCTGTGTCGCGGGGACAAGACCGTTCTCGCTGTGGCCGTCGCCGGGTACAGTCAGCGCGCGACCGATTAGTTGAAGTGTGACGCTTCGGTACCGTGAATAGAGCACCGTTGGTCCAGTGGTAGGACATTAGCTTCCCAAGCTAATAGCCCGGGTTCAATTCCCGGACGGTGCATGTCTCGAACACCGTGAGAGACATCGGCGGACGGGAATTGAACCCTATCAGTCGCGCGCAGCCAATAGCATGAACGAGCACGTCTGATTCTGGTTCAATTCCCGGACGGTGCATACGTCGCACCGTCCATTGTCCCGTTCGCTTCGCTCACGAGACTCCCAGACGGTACATGTCTCGAACACCGTGAGAGACATCCGTGGACAGTGCATCTGTTGAATATCCTGAGAGAACGGTGAAAATGGCTGTGTGAAGAAATTCGACCGCGCGACACTCGGACACTTCTTACAGCCACACCCTCCCCAGCCGATTCGCTCGCAGATACTGGTGTGAGAGTTGTGACCAACACGACCGCGCGATAGCCGGACACTTCTTACAGCCACACCCTCCCCAGCCGATTCGCGAGTCGCCCACAGGCGACTCGCTCATCCCTCGCACGCGCTCGTGAGCCCGCCTTCGGCGTGCTCGCGAGGCGCGCGCCACGATATAGATGAGAGTCATCCTGACGTCGTCACCCAAGAGTCGATCAGCTGACTGCACGAGAGGAGACGTCGAGCGGCTCGAAGCAGTCGCCACGCTTTATCCATCCGGCGTCCGAGCGTCACGCATGAACGTCGGGATCGTGGCGCGAAAGGGGAACGACGAGGCGGTCGCGACCGCGCTCGACGTGTACGAGGTGGCTCGCGACCGCGGCGAGACAGTGTGGGTCGACGAGGAGACCGCATCGAGTCTCATGTCTGCGACCGATGCGCCGGCAGTGACGGGACGGCCCGTGGCAGCGCTCGACACGTGTGATCTCGCTGTCGCGATCGGCGGCGACGGGACCTTTCTTTTCGTGGCGCGGAATGCCGGCGAGACGCCGGTACTCGGGGTCAACCTCGGTGAGGTGGGCTTTCTCAACGCCGTCCCGCCGGCGTCGGCGACCGCCGCCGTTCGCTCGGCACTCGACGGACTGGCCGACGGAGCTCTCAGCGTTCGCGAGGCCCCGCGGCTCGTCGCTTGGACCGACGAGTGGGAGTCGGTCCCGGCTGCCAACGAGATTGTCGTGCACGGCGACCGACGTGGGCCCGGAAGTGGGATCGAGTACGAACTCGCTGTCGACGACTCGCCGTACTCGACAGGTCGAGCCGACGGCGTACTCGTAGCGACACCGACAGGCTCCACGGCGTACAACCTCTCGGAGCGCGGGCCGCTCGTCGCTCCAGACGTGGACGGCCTCGTTGTCAACGAGATGGCGGCGAGAACGGGGATGCCGCCGATCGTGGTCGACGCTGACGCGACAGTTGGTGTGACCGTTCATGACCCGGATGGCGTTACGGTCGTCGCCGATGGGCGGAACGCCAGGCGGGTTTCAGGACCAGTAACGGTGCGGGTAGAGCGGTCGCATCCGCCGATGCGGATCGCAGGACCGGAAGGAGACTTCTATGAGGCGTTGACGAAACTGTCCTGAGGCCGCCGCGCTCAGGGTTCGAGCCGGGTCGGATCGCGCGGGAACATGATTGCCTCTTTGATGTTGTCGAGTCCGGCGGCCTGTTGTACCAGCCGGTCGATGCCGAGGCCGTACCCACCATGTGGGGGCGTGCCGTAGCTCAGCGCCTCGATATAGAACTCGAAGTTCGCTTGTTCGACGCCCGCTGCTTCCATGGCTGCCACCATACGGTCGACGTTGTGTTCGCGCTGGCCGCCCGAAGAGAGCTCCTGGCCCTCGTATATCAGGTCGAACTTGCGCGAGGCGACCTCGTCGACGTCGACGTCTTGCATGTAGTAGAACTTCTCGTCGGGGTAGCCGACGACGAAGAAGGCGGGATGGCCCTGCTCGGCGAAGTGTTCACCGAGCAGCCTCTCACCCTCGGTATCGAGGTCGGTCGGGTCCTCCGGGAAGTGGCCAAACTTGCTCTCGAGAATCGAGAGCGCTTCGTCGAAGGTGATTCGCGGGAAGTCCTCTTCGGGGACCGTCAGGTCGACGTCAAGCAGCTCAAGCTCGCGGGTCGCGGTGTCGTCGGCGACGCGGAGCGCGTGACGCAGCGACTCCTCTTGGACGTCCATCACGTCGTGGTGGTCGTCGATGTACGCCAGCTCAACGTCGAACATCGCGATCTCAGAGACGTGTCGTGAGGTGGCAAAATCCTCTGCACGGAACGCGGTCCCCGTCTCGTACACCGCCTCGTAGCCGGCAGCCATCAGGATCTGTTTGTACAGCTGTGGACTCTGTGAGAGGAACGCGTCGCGGTCGTAATAGAGGATCGGGAAGAGCTCGGCACCGCCTTCAGCACCGCCTTTCGAGATGAGCGGGGTCTTGATGTCGACGAAGCCCTCCTCGTCGAACCACGCTTCCATCGCGGTCATAAGCTTCGAGCGCAACGAGAACACCGCGAGCGTCTCCGGCTTCCGTAAGTCAAGCGCTCGATTGTCGAGCCGCGTCGAGAGGTCGACGTTGACGTCCTTCGAGATTTCGAGCGGAAGCGGCGAGTCGGCCGTATCGAGCACCTCGTAGTCAGTTGGAGCGATCTCGACGCCGCCGGGGGCCTGGTCGCTTGCGACCGGCTCACCGACGACGTGGACAACGTCCTCGGAGCCGGCAGACTCGACCGCCTCGAACAGGTCCGGTTCGCGCTCCTCTTTGAAGACGACCTGGACAAGCCCTTCGCGGTCGCGGACGATCAAGAACACCAGCCCGCCGAGGTCGCGGATCTCGTGGACGTGACCGGCGACGGCGACCTCGTCCATCTCCGGGTCGACCGCCGACGTGTGTATTCGGTCGATCATGTGTGTAGGTGGCTCAGAGTGGCCGGGCGTGTGGCATAGGCCTGTCGGCTTCACTGCGGGTGCGGCCCGCCACGACCCACCCACGAGCGGGCTCACCCGATGTCGTAGTCGGTGGACGCGTCGGTCTACAGGGTTCGAGGCGGTTCACTCGCTGTTGTCGTCAGCGAGGCGGTCATGAACCGCCCCCTCCGCGCGTCGACAGACCTCACGAACTGGGAGGTCAGTCGCCGCCGCGACCGCGGCCGCATCGTCGTACTCCGCGCTCACGTCGTACAGGTCGCCGTCGGTCGTTGACGCCACCTTCACCGACACCTCGTGAGACTCGCCGTCAACGACGACGGTCACGGTCTCGAACCGGCGCTCAGCGATCCAGCGGTGGGTCGCCCCGGTCTGGCGGATACCGAGCGTGCCAGTCTCACGGGCGAGGCGCTCGGCGACTGCGGCCGCATCCGGTGGCTTACATATGACCGTCACCACGTGTCCTGGTCGTGACTTCTTCATCGTCGCCGGGACAATCGTCACGTCGCGGGCGCCGACCGCCGCGAGCGACTCCTGGAGCCCACCGAGCACCTCAGGCGCCGCGTCGTCCAGTGTCGTCTCGAGGACTGCGATGTCGTCACGGACGAGTCTGCGGTCTATTGTGGACCCCGCTGTTTGGGTTCCACTCGACGTCTCACTCGCAGCGTCTGCGTCGGCCGTATCCTCCACGTCGCCACGCGGGTCGACCGACTCGCCGACGAGCGCGCGTACCACGTTCGGGTGGTGATCGAGTGTCGCGTCGCCGGCACCGTAGCCGACGTCGTCGACGTCCATCGGCGGCACGGCCTCGACGGCATTGGCTGCCGCCCCGAGGATCGCCGCTCCAGTCGGTGTCAGCAGCTCCTGGTCGACTGGGCCGCCGACAAACGCGAGCGAAGTCCGAGTGCCGACCTCGACGACGGCTGGAGCCGGGATGGGGTACACTCCGTGACTCATCTCGACCGTGCCGCCGCCGACCGCGACTGGAGTGGTGACTACTCGGTCGACTTCGAGGTCGGCGAGTAACAGGGCCGCACCGACGACGTCAGCGATGGCGTCGTTCGCGCCCACCTCGTGAAAGGCCGTCTCGGCGAGGTCAGTGCCGTGGACTGCCGCCTCCGCGCGCCCGAGGAGCCGAAATGCGTCGAGAGCGGTTGACTCCACGTCGGCTTCAAGTCCCATCGATTCGACGAGATCGACGACCGCCGGATAGCTTCGGTGGACACCGCTTCCTTCGGCGTGGTGAGCGTTGTGGCCGTGGTCGTCGTGGCCGTGGTCGTCGTGGCTGTGGTCGTGGTCGTCGTGGCTGTGGTCGTGGTCGTGGCTGTGGTCGTCGTGGCTGTGGTGGTAAGTGTGACTATGATCGTGTTCGTGGCGATCGCGTTCGGAACCGTGCTCGGCAGGGTCGCGTGCATTGGTATCGTCTGCGTCGACGAGCACGTCGACGGTTGTCGCACGAATGCCGTTTTTTACCGTCTCGTCGACTACGTAGTGGACGGGGAGGTGCGTCTCGACCGCGTCGAGGACGGTTGGGTCTGCCCCAGCGTCGATGAGCGCGGCACAGAGCATGTCACCGGCCGCACCGGTCCGACCGTCGAAAGCGAGCGTGCGCATGGGCGACCGAAGACGCTCTCCAAGTAAAGACTCACTCGGATCGACCCGCACGACGGGTGAGATCGGTGCACTCAGTCGTTACCAGGAGTATGTCGGATTACTGTGGTTTCCGAACACATAAATCTCACCTAGCCGACTGATGACGTAATCATGGAACATCCTGGCCCGCCGCGATTCGTCGCGGTAGGGGACGTCGTCGAACTCTCACCACGTGATCCGGACCCAAGTGCCGCCTACCAGTGGTCGATCACGGAAGCGCCAATCGCGAGCGATGCCCGGCTCGGAGACGACCCCGTACCGGAGTTCGTTCCCGATGTTCCCGGACGGTACGTGGTGACGCTCGAGACGCCACACGAGGAGTACGACCGGTCGATCCGCGTCTTCCCGGGCGAACAGCGCCCGACCGGCCGGGCCGCCGCGGCCGGCATTCGCGGGGCAAGCGGGTACAGCGGGATGAGCGGCTACAGCGGCTACAGCGGGGCGAGCGGGTCAGCGCGCCCGTTCGAAAGCGGGCAAAGCGGGTTCGCATCCGGGTCCGGCTCTGGCGCCCGCGATCAGACGACCGGCGGTGCAGGCGGTCGTCCTCGAGTCCGCCTTGACGCCGGGGTCGAGGGCGACGAAGTCGTCGTCCGCGCGACGCCGACACCACACCCGGACTCCGGTCGATCAGCCGACGACCTCGGCGTCGAGTTCCTGCTTGACGACCGCGACGACGTGGATCGGGGGAGTGTGACGATTACAGACCGCGAGCTTCGCGTCCCGCTGGCCGCGGTCGACAATCGCCTTCGAGTCCACGGCGTTGCCGTCGGCACGAGCTACAGCGTCGCCGACGCGGTACGCGTAGAGCGTCTCGGTGACGGCGAGAACGTTGCCATCGAGCGGCTCAACGACCCACCGGAGTGGGCGGCCGAATCCACCCTGTATGAGATCTATGTCCGCGGATTTGCTGCGGACGACGAGACAGCAGAGACGATATTTGAAGCGCTTGAGCACCGCCTCGAGTACATCGAAGAACTTGGTGTCGACACGCTCTGGCTCACCCCGGTGCTTCAACACGACGGCGCCCCGCACGGGTACAACATCACGGATTTCTTCTCGATCGCCGAGGACCTTGGTGGCCGCGAGGACTACGAGCGGTTCGTCGAGGCGGCACACGACCGCGGGATGCGCGTGCTCTTTGATTTCGTCGCGAACCACTCTGCGCGCGACCACCCGTGGTTCGAAGACGCCTATCAGGACCCCGGCTCACCGTACCGGGACCGGTACGAGTGGCAGACGAGCGGAGAGCCAGGGACGTACTTCGATTGGGAGCTCATCGCCAACTTCGACTTCTCGACTCTCGACGTCCGCCGACACCTCCTCGATGCGGCCGACACATGGGCCGACCTGGTCGACGGCTTCCGGTGTGATATGGCGTGGGCGGTTCCCGAGTCGTTCTGGCGTGAACTCAGAGATCGGCTAAAATCCCGGGATCCGGAGTTCCTGCTGCTTGACGAGACGATTCCGTACATCGCCGACTTCCACGAGGGGATGTTCGACGTCCACTTCGACACGACGCTGTATTTCGCGCTCCGACAGGTCGGCAACGGCCACGAACCGGCAGAGGCGATCCTCGACGCGGTCGAGGGACGGACGCGCTCCGGCTTTCCGGACCACGCTGCGTTCATGCTCTACTTAGAGAATCACGACGAAACGCGGTACATCGTCGAGTGCGGCGACGCAGCGGCGAAGGCCGCCGCGGGAGCGCTCTTTACACTTCCCGGGTTGCCGATGCTCTACGGCGGCCAAGAGCTGGGCCAGCGCGGAAATCGAGACCCTTTGGCGTGGGACCACGCCCGCGAGGAGGTCCGCGCGCATTACGACGACCTGCTCGCGCTTCAAGAAGCCCACCCGGGGCTCCAAGGTGATGGTGAACTCGAGCGGCTCACCTACGAGACGCACGCGGAAGATGACGTCATCGCGTTCGCCAGAGAGACCGACACAGGACGCTACGTCGTGCTGCTCAACTTTGGAGCAGAACAGGCGACTGTCGGCATCGACGAGTCGGTCGACGCCACCGACCTCGTCAGTGGTGAGTCGCGAGCAGTTGCCAACGGACTCACGGTCGATGACGTCGCCGTCTTCGAAGCGACGGGCTGACCCGGTCAGGAACGCCCTGGGGAGACCCATTCGGCGGCGGCGAAACCCCGCGCCGACGACGGCGTTTTAACCACGGGCGCCATACCGTGTGATACTATGACACGCCACGGCTCGGGCGTGCGCTCGCGGCTGCACCACGCCGCGGCTATCGCACGGAGCAACAGGCTTATTCGCGAACCGGCTGCAGATACGGGTATCCCCCGCGAGGCACAATGAACGAAGTTCAACTCGAAGTGGCGAAAGCGTACCCAAACGACTCCGGGCGCGGCATCGCCCGACTCGACCCCGATACGCTGTTACACCTCAAGCTCTCCCCCGGCGACATCATCGAGATCGAGGGCGCAGAGACGACGGCCGCAAAGGTGTGGCGCGCGGACAGACAGGATTGGAACACCGACACGGTTCGTGTCGACGGTTTTACCAGACAGAACGCCGACGTCGGCATCGGCGAACGGGTCACGATCCGCAAAGCCGAAGCCGATACCGCAGATACGCTGGTGTTGGCCCCGCCAGAGGAGGCTTCCGTCCAGTTCGGGTCAGACGCTGCCGGCATGGTAAAACGACAGATCCTGAAGCGGCCGGTCGTCGAGCGCGACATCGTCCCAGTGATGTCTTCGACGAACCACCCGTTCATGCGCTCGCCCGGGCAGGCAATCCCGCTCATCGCTGTCGAGACAGACCCTGACGGCGTCTGTTTGATCACCGAAGACACCGACGTCGAACTGCGCGAAGAGCCCATCACGGGATTCGAAAAGACCGGCGGCGGGATCACCTACGAGGACATTGGTGGGCTGAAAAACGAGATCCAGCGCGTCTGCGAGATGGTCGAACTGCCGATGAAGCACCCGCAGATCTTCTCGAAGCTCGGGATCGAGCCCCCGCAAGGCGTGTTGTTACACGGGCCGCCGGGCACCGGGAAAACCCTCCTCGCGAAGGCCGTCGCCAACGAGACGTCGGCGTCGTTCTTCTCGATCGCCGGCCCGGAGATCATCTCGAAGTACTACGGCGAGTCCGAACAACAGCTGCGAGAGATATTCGAGGACGCGAAAGAAGAGTCGCCTGCGATCGTCTTCATCGACGAGCTAGATTCTATCGCGCCGAAACGCGAGGACGTTACCGGCGAGGTCGAACGCCGAGTCGTTGCGCAACTGCTGACGATGATGGACGGCTTAGAGACCCGCGGGCAGGTCGTCGTCATCGGCGCGACCAACCGTGTTGACAGCGTCGACCCCGCACTCCGGCGTCCTGGGCGGTTCGACCGCGAGATCGAGATCGGCGTTCCCGACGAGGTGGGTCGCAAAGAGATCCTCCAGATTCACACCCGCGGGATGCCGCTCTCTGATGACGTCTCACTCGACCACCTCGCCGACGAGACACACGGCTTCGTCGGCGCTGACGTCGAGAGTCTGACGAAGGAGGCCGCGATGAAGGCGCTTCGTCGGTACCTCCCGGAGATCGACCTCGACGAAGAGGAGGTGCCCCCGAGTCTGATCGACCGGATGATCGTCAAACGCGACGACTTCGCCGGAGCGTTAACAGAGGTTGAGCCCTCGGCAATGCGCGAGGTGCTCGTCGAGCTGCCAAAGGTGTCTTGGGAAGACGTCGGAGGGCTCATGGATGCAAAACAGGAGGTACAGGAGTCGGTCGAGTGGCCACTCACGAGTCCTGAAAAGTTCGACCGGATGGGCGTGGAGGCGCCGAAAGGCGTCCTCTTGTACGGGCCGCCCGGTACCGGCAAGACGTTGATGGCGAAGGCGGTCGCCAACGAGACGAACGCCAACTTCATCTCGGTCCGCGGACCACAACTGCTCTCAAAGTGGGTGGGCGAGTCCGAGAAGGCGATCCGGCAGACCTTCCGGAAGGCGCGGCAGGTGAGCCCGACCATCATCTTCTTCGATGAGCTGGACAGCCTGGCACCCTCGCGCGGCCAAGAGATGGGGAACAACGTCTCTGAACGCGTCGTCAACCAGCTGTTGACCGAACTTGACGGGCTCGAAGAGATGGGCGATGTGATGGTTATCGGTGCGACAAACCGTCCGGACATGATCGACCCCGCGTTGATCCGCTCGGGGCGGTTCGACAGGCTCGTCATGATCGGCCAGCCGGGACAGGAAGGTCGCGAACGAATCCTCGAGATCCACACCGGTGACACACCACTTGCACCAGACGTGAGTCTGCGCGAAGTGGCCGAGATCACTGACGGCTACGTCGGCTCGGATCTTGAAGGAATCGCCCGCGAAGCCGCTATCGAAGCGCTCAGGGACGACGACGACGCCCAGGAGGTCGAGATGAAACACTTCCGGCGGGCGATGGAATCGGTGCGCCCGACGATCACCGACGATATCATGAGTTACTACGAGGAGGTCGAACAGGAGTTCAAAGGCGGCAGTCGCGAGGCATTCCGGGACACTGGCGGCCGCGTCGGCTTCCAGTAGCGGGACCGGCGTATCGACGACGGGCCCACGCGTCTTCTGGGCGACCGCACCCGCTCACCCACGGTGGACGATGGCCAGATCACAGTCCAGCTCGCGGATGCGCTCGTAGGTCGGTGTCGAAACGAGACGCGAGGCGGCAGGTCGGTCAGTGCTTGCGCCGACGAAGACGACGTCGTACGCGGCCGCGTTTTGCTCGAGAAACTCCGGGACGGTGCCGTACCCAATCCGAGTCTCGACCGGAACCGAGAGTGAGTCGACGACGTCCTCTAAGACGATCTCTGCGTGTCGCCGCTCGCGCTCGTCCGAAATGACCGAGCACGCGCTGATGACGCCGCCAGGCGAGGCCAGTCGTTTTGCGAACTCCATCATCGCATTTGCGATCTCTCCTGAGGTTCGAACCATGACTAAGACGCGGTGCCACTCAGTTCGCTCACGAGCAGGGCGAAAGACGATGGTGTCGACGTCGCCGGTCAACAACGTCTTTGTGTGTGCGGCCAGTGCGTCGTCGTCAGCCTCATACGGCGCACAGATGAGATCACAGTTCTCGGCGTGTGCGGTGTCCACTACCGTCTCGCCCGGGTCATCTGCGGCCACCGCGACAACGTACTCACACGGAACCGACACCGCACCCGTGATCTGATTGCGGCGTCGTTCGAGCCGTTCGAGGGCTGCTGCGGTCACCGCCGATTCGGCGTCGGCACTCGCTGTAGCATCAGCGTCGGTGGATCCCGCGGCGTCCACGGCCACCACCGGCTCTGCGTCCGCTACGTTCGACCCGGTATTCGGAGACTCCTCTCGGGACCGGACGTCGTCCTTCGAGACGGCCGCCTCCTCGATCGTTGATTCGCTTATAGCCTCCATCAAGATGACCTTCCCAGACGTGTGTGCGACGGCCAGCCGCGCCGCAAACAACCCGATCGAGTCGGGCGTCTCCTCACGTGTCGGGACGAGCACGTGGTCGTCACCACTCGTCGACCGGAAGAGGTACCGCGACCGTTCCTGATAGAAGTAGCGCCGCCACCCGACGAACACTCCCGCCACGATCGCACTCGAAACGACGATCCCGACCACATACGTGAGATCGCTTGAGCCGGTTACGAGCACCAGTAGCGCGGTTGAGAAGGCGGTCGGCACCTCAAGACCGAGCGTCCACGTGAGGACGCTCGTGAGGAAGATGCCGAGCGCGGCCGTTCCCGCGTACACCTCGAACACCCCCGGCTGTGTGGGGTACACGAACGGGACGGTGACACGGAATGCAACCAGCCCGCTCACCGCGCCGGCGGTGATCCCCCCGACGAAGGTAATCGGGTCAGCGTACGGGCCGCCGGGGTCGGTAAAAAGCGCGTACGTTCCAGAGGCTAACGGCGGATAAATCAGAAACGAGACCACTGGAGAGGCGTTCGAGACCCACGTGATGACGCCGATGACGAGCGGGACGACGAGCAGCGTCGAGAGGTGCAGAAAGTTTTCCGTGTCTTCGAGCCAGCGTCGGATCTCGTGTGCCTCTCGACGACTAAGCCGACGTAACCGCCGGCGGGCCGCATAATATTGCCGCCACAGCGCGTCCAGCATACTCCGTAGTAGGTGCGCAGCCTCGAAAAACACGGTGCTTGAGTAGGTGACAGGACGGAGTCGATGGACACACTGGCTCGAGGGGTACCGTTTGAGACGCTGGGATACCCCTCGTTACCTCCCTCCCCAGCCGATTCCATACATGGGTGGCAGTGATTGTGTGAACAATACGACCGCGCGACATCCGGACACGATTTTAGCCACACCCTCCCCAGCCGATTCGCGAGTCGCCACAGGCGACTCGCTCATCCCTCGCACGCGCTCGCGAGCACGCTTCGCGGCTCACGAGGCGCGCGCCACTGCAATGGTTGCGCGTGATCGTGGTTATTCGAGTGGGTCGTTCCGCGCATTTTAACCCCGATACGGGCCAAAAACGGGTATGGCACAACCGCACGTCCCCGGCGACGGCGGCCAAACGGTGGAGCTCCCGTGTGGCGAGCGCGTCGGGCTCGGTGAGCTGGACCTCGGGATGCGGGAGCTCGCGTGTGACTGCGGGGAGGCGCACGCGGTCGTGATGGACGTCCACCCTCCAGAGCGGTTTCTTCCCGACTTTCTCGTCGATGTCTTGCGCGAGGCAATCGAAACGACGAGCGAGGAGATGCCCGAGTTCGACACACCACACCTCCTCGGTGTGGTACTCGAGGAGTTCCCCGAAGCAGTCGTGACGCGTGACGCCAGCGATAATGGTGACGTCGGCTACGCGATGGTGTGGGTGACCGATTTTGACTCGCGACGGCTCCACGCGGTCATCGTCGAGTTGGTCGTCGAACTTATGGAACACGCCGTGAGCCACGCCGACGACAACGAGGCGCTCACGACGTTCGAACGATCGATGACCGAGTTCGACGTCGACGAATTTGTCGACCAGTACCGCGCCGAGCGCGATCTCGAGGTCGAAGACCCCTACGTGTGACTCCTCTCGACGGGCCCATCTCTCCAATTGTCTGACGTCTGTCAGACTGGCGTCTCACTGAACCCTATACGCGTCGCGTACGTGTGTAAGACACATGCGCACCCACGAGTACAAACAAATCCGCGGTGTGCTCACCGACGCCGACGAGCCGTTGACCGCAAGCGAGATACTCACACTGCTCGAGGCGGACGACACGATAGACAGTGCACACCGGGTAGCAACCGTGCTAGGCCGGCAGGCGCAGCGGGGCGAGGTCGATGTGATCGCCGGACGCCCGTATCGGTACGCCCTCGAACGCTGACGCGCACGCACTGTATCGATGCGACGTCACCGTGGTGTCAATAAACACTACAGTGTGGCGTGTTCCCTTCCCACTTGCGAAAATCGCAGATCACTTGCGAGATTCGTACTCTATCGTCGGCCTTATTACGATGAGCGCACTCGGTCGCGGTAATGAGCGAGGACCGGACCATACTGCTCATCGGCAGCGGGCCGATCCAGATCGGACAGGCGGCTGAGTTCGACTACTCCGGAGCGCAGGCGTGTCGGGCGCTCCAAGAGGAAGGAGCACGCGTCGTGCTCGTGAACTCGAACCCGGCGACGATTATGACTGACCCGGAGACCGCAGACCGAGTTTACATCGAACCAATCACTCCGGAGGCTATCGCGGAAGTGATCCGAATCGAAGCGCCTGACGGCGTTATTGCCGGGCTCGGCGGACAGACTGGCCTGAATGTCACCGCCGAGCTTGCCGAACAGGGGATTCTTGAAGAACACGACGTCGACGTCATGGGGACGCCGCTTGAGACGATCTACGCGACCGAAGATCGCGACCTCTTCAGACAGCGGATGGAAGCTATCGGGCAGCCGGTCCCAAAGTCGACGACCATCTCACTCGACGACGACGAATCCGTGACCGACTTCGACGAGTCGACGTTCCGCGACCGCGTCGAGTCGGCCGTCGACGCCGTCGGGGGGCTCCCAGTCATCGCGCGGACGACGTACACGCTTGGTGGCTCCGGCTCTGGTGTCGTCGATGACTTCGAAGAGCTCGTCGAGCGCGTCCGCAAAGGACTCCGGCTCTCGCGTAACAGCGAGGTGCTCATCACTGAGTCGATAGCCGGCTGGGTCGAACTCGAGTACGAGGTGATGCGGGACGCCGATGACTCCTGTATCATTATCTGTAATATGGAGAATATCGACCCAATGGGGATTCACACCGGCGAGTCAACCGTCGTCACCCCCTCACAGGTGATCCCCGACGCAGGCCATCAAGAAATGCGCGACGCCGCACTTGGCGTGATTCGCGAACTCGGTATCCAAGGCGGCTGTAACATCCAGTTCGCGTGGCACGACGACGGCACGCCAGGTGGCGAGTATCGCGTCGTTGAGGTGAACCCGCGCGTCTCGCGTTCGTCCGCACTCGCCTCAAAGGCGACCGGCTACCCGATCGCCCGCGTGACGGCGAAAGTCGCACTCGGCAAGCGGCTTCACGAGATCGAAAACGAGATTACCGGCGAGACGACCGCCGCATTTGAACCCGCGATCGACTACGTCGTAACGAAGGTCCCGCGGTGGCCGATCGATAAGTTCGACGACGTGGACTTTGAGCTCGGGACCGCGATGAAGTCGACCGGCGAGGCAATGGCGATCGGTCGAACGTTCGAAGAAAGCCTCACGAAGGCGCTCCGCTCCTCGGAGTACGACCCCGCAGTCGACCTCGGAACTGTCGGCGACGAGACGCTTGAACGCGAGTACTTGGTGCGCCCCAGCCCGGACCGGCCGTACGCGATCTTCGAGGCATTCGACCGCGGCTACACGGTCAAGGAGGTCGTCGAACACACAGACATCCACCGCTGGTACGTTGAGCGGTTCGCGAACGTCGCGGAGGCGACCGCCGCGGCTGCAGAGGGAGACTTCACCGACGCCGCGATGGTTGGACGGACAAACGCGGCGATTGCGTCAGTCGCCGGCGGCACAGATGCTGGCGGCAGCGCTGACGCAGACATTGATACTGTCGAGTCGACCGTCCCCGCGCGGACGTTCAAACAAGTAGACACGTGTGCAGGTGAGTTCGAGGCGTCGACGCCGTACTACTACTCTGCACGGCTGCCCGAGTACCTCGCGGGCGCCGACACAGCGGGGGCGTCAGATGAGGTTCGCGTCGACCCAGACGTCGAGAGCGTCGTCGTCGTCGGTGGCGGTCCGATCCGCATCGGCCAGGGTGTCGAGTTCGACTACTGTGCAGTCCACGCGGTGCGGGCGCTCCGCGAACGTGGAATCGACGCCCACGTCGTAAACAACAACCCAGAGACGGTGTCTACCGACTACGACACCTCTGACGGGCTCTTTTTCGAGCCGATCTCTGCTGAAGAAGTCGCAGATGTGATCGAGACGACCGACGCGGACGGCGTCATGGTCCAGTTTGGTGGGCAGACGTCGGTGAACGTCGGGGCACCACTCGAGGCGGAACTCGAGCGCCGTGGCTTGGACTGTACGATACTCGGGACGAGCGTCGAGGCGATGGATCTTGCCGAGGACCGCGACCGCTTCAACGTCCTGATGGACGAACTAGACATTGCCCAGCCGGACGGCGGCACGGCAACGAGCCGGGAGGAGGCGCTCGAGCTGGCACACGAGGTCGGGTACCCAGTGTTAGTCCGCCCCTCGTACGTACTGGGTGGGCGGGCGATGCGCGTCGTCGAAGACGACGAGGCGCTTGAGCGCTACATCGAGGAGGCGGTGCGGGTCTCACCCGACAAGCCGATCTTGGTCGACCAGTTCTTAGCGGACGCGGTCGAACTCGACGTCGATGCGGTCGCCGACGGCGAAGATGTGCTGATCGGGGGGGTCATGGAGCACGTCGAGAGCGCCGGCGTCCACTCTGGTGACTCCGCGTGTATGATCCCGCCGCGCTCGCTCGACAACGAGACCCTCTCGCGGGTCAGGTCAGTGACCGAAGACATCGCGGGGGCGCTCGAGACGGTCGGGCTGCTCAACGTCCAACTCGCCGTGACTGGCGTGCATGACCCCGATGTCGACGCGGAGGTGTACGTTCTTGAGGCGAACCCACGTTCCTCACGGACGGTCCCGTTCGTCTCGAAGGCGACCGGCGTGCCGATCGCCAAAATTGCGGCGACCGTGATGGCGGACCGGTCGCTGGCTGCCCTCGACGTCGGCGAACAAATTCCCGAACACCTGAGCGTGAAGGAGGTCGTGTTACCGTTTGACCGGCTTCCGGGGTCGGACCCGCGTCTCGGGCCAGAGATGAAGTCGACGGGCGAGGTGATGGGGACGGCACAGACGTTCGGTAAAGCGTACGAGAAGGCACAGGACGCGACGGGGAAGGCCATCCCTGAGTCGGGGACGGCCGTCGTCGACCTCTCTGCAGACGAGTTTCCGGACCCGGGAACGACGGCGGGTGAGACGCTGGTCGAGGGCTTTTCGACACACTTTGAGCTCTCGACGGCGACCGACCTCATCGCGGCTGCACGAGCGGGCGAGATCGACCTCATCGTCTCGCGACAGCGTGAGCTGCTCGAGGTGGCCGTCGAAGAGGAGATCACCTACTTTTCGACACACGCCAGCGCGATGGCGGCACTCGAGGCGCTCGATCACGCTAGTGACGACCTCGACGTGATGGCCGTCTCCGACCGGCCAAAACGCGTCGAGATGTGGGGCGCTGCGGACACGAACTGATCGCTGCGTCGAGTAGACTGCGGTTCAATTAGGCGACAGGTCCGCCGTTGGTACCCGGTGGAGTGTGGCGAACAGGCGGCACAAATGTGACACCCGCGACGGTGTGCCGCACGACCGTCTCGGCCGACGCGGGGCGAGGCTCAACGCACGAGATGGCTGCGTCGTGATCGTATATAACCGGTCGGGCACACGACGCAGGGCAGTACAGAACACAACGTTTAGCGCCCGCGCCCGCAGAGCGACTCTATGGGATTCTTCGAGCGACTCGGAGCCCGGGTCGAGTCGACGAACAGCGTCGTCTCCGTCGGGCTCGACCCGGATCCGAGCCGACTGCCGGCGTTCGTATCAGACACTGATATGCCGCGATGGGCGTTCACGCGGCGTATCATCGACGCCACACACGAACACGCCGCCTGTTACAAGCCGAACGCGGCCTTCTACGAGGACGCTGACGGATGGCGTGCACTGCGAGAGACCGTCGCGTACGCCGCCGGGAAAGACGTGCCTGTACTGCTCGATGCAAAGCGTGGTGACATCGGCAACACGGCCCGGCAGTACGCAGACGTGCTCGAGTTCGCGGACGCGATCACGGTCAACCCGTACATGGGACGGGACTCTCTGCAGCCGTTCCTTGAGCACGAATCGACGGGTGTGTTCGTGCTCTGTCGAACGTCGAATCCAGGTGGGTCAGATCTTCAGTCGCTCGAGCTTGCGTCCGGTGAGCCATTGTACGAGCGGGTGGCCGCGCTCGCTGACGTGTGGAACGCGAACCAGAACGTCGGGCTCGTCGTCGGGGCGACGACGACCGAAGAGCTCGAGCGCGTCCGGGAAATCGTGCCGACGATTCCGTTTCTCGTCCCAGGAGTCGGTGCCCAAGGTGGCGACGCCGAGGCGGCCGTCGATCACGGACTCGCGTCGCATCCGGCTGCCGACGTCGACATCGGGCTCGTCAATTCCTCGCGAGGGATCATCTTCGCCGGTGAGGAGTCGGTTCGACCGGACGACGAGGCGACGTACTTCGGTGCCGCCGGTGACGCCGCGAAGCGACTCAAACGCCGCCTGAATCAGTATCGGTAGCCATCGCCCGAAGAATACAGCCGTTGATGACGGCGACAGCCGAGCTATCGCCGACCGGCCGCGCACTCGGTACACACCCCAGCTTCAGCGTCCCAGTGTGCATCACAGACGGCGCGACCACACAGTGGACAGGTGTGTTGTGCCGGCGCCGCCTCACAGATCTGACACAGTCCGGTGATGCTCATGCGGGGTGATGGGTCGGACGGCTTATCAGGGCCGGGGAAAATTCCCGTGTATGCGCCAGTTCGTCGTCGTCGGCCACGAGGTGCCGACCGACCCGGTGGCGATTTCGTTGTCGGACATCCCCGGTGCGGGTCGACTCGACCTGTTGTGTCGATGTGTCGCGACCGGCGTCTTCTTGTCACACGACATCCGCGAGTCGGTGCGTGTGCACCTGGTACTCGATGACGCGTTCACCGTCACGTTCGACGCGGACACGCTTCGTCACCTTCAACCAGACGAGCGGAACGTCGCCTCACGCGTTCGTGGGGCGCTCGAGTCGACGGCCGACGCGATCGGACACATGCCCGCCGACGTCTCTCCCGGTGTGACGCTCCGGCGGATGGGTCTCGAGGCCTCCCTCGATCGGATCGTGGCTGATGGGGCGACCTGTGTGCAGCTTCACGAGGCGGGTGATCCGCTCGTCGACGTAGACCCACCGGTCGATCCCGTCTTTGTGCTTTCTGATCACCGTGACCTCACTGCAGTGGAGACTGGGACGGTCGCCACAGCGGCCACCCAGCGAGTTCGCGTCGGTCCGACAGTGCTCCACGCCGACGACACTATCGCCGTCGTCCACAACTGGCTTGACACGGACGGCTACACGACGTACTGACCCGGTCAGGCACTTCGGAAGCGTTAACTTCCCGACTAGCCTTTCTCAGACTGCGGGCCGGTGGGGTAGCCTGGTATCCTTCGGCCTTCGGGTGGCCGTAACCGCAGTTCGAATCTGCGCCGGCCCACTTCTCCCGCAGTTCGTTCTGTCTGTAAGTTGTAGGTGTAAGATCATTTCTATAGACAAGGATCAGTGAACCGAGCGACGTGAGTCCGTCAGTGGTCGCGATCCGTTCTTACGGTAGGGTCAATTCGTCCGTGCCGTTCGTCGATCGCATCGAGCATGTCGAGCATCTTGCGGACTGACGCGCGGATTGCATCGCTCCGATTAACGAATTTTCTGTTGTCGCCGACGTGCTCGTCGAGATCATTAAGCAGTTCCTGTGGAATTTCGACACTCACTTTTGTCATACATATGTACTCGCAGAGTCATCCCATCACAGTATCGTCTGGGATATAAAGTACACACAAAAGGTCAAAGTTCACACCTGATCTCAGTGAGAGAGTGATGCGTGTGAATCAGTACTCATGAGAACTCATGAGAATTCCGGCCGCTCTGCGTATTCAATTGGGTCACGTGACCCAGCATTTCGGAACGCCTCAAGCCGGAATGCACACAAATCACATGTCCCGCACGCAGGCTCCTCGTCGCGTTGACATCCTCCCCGCGCTGAAGCACGAGGCTTTCTCCTCGGTTTCGTGTAAATTAGTTGATCCTGTACAGAATTTCACGTTCTATCAAGTCGTGTCACAGCGGGGTGTCGAACGAGTGGCTGGGTATTCGTGAATGCGAAAAGCCAACCGTCTCCCGCTCGTAAGAACGAGTAATGCGTGAGTCAGAAGACGCGGCCACAGGACCACACATATCGGTTGCAGTTGTAGACAACTCACACACAAACGAGATCCCAGATAATATCGACGCCGACTTGTACACGACGACGAGGCCGGAGTCATCGTTAGTCGAGTTCTCGGCTGCTCCTGATAGCGATCTGGCGGCGGCACTCAGGCGAAACGGATTCGACGTCTAGGCGGGAGTGAACCGCCTCGGAGCGTGCCCCGCAGCCAGTCGGCTTATGCATTTTGAGAACGCTCGTGTGATCCTCGTATACACAGTGTTCACTCACAGGATTTCGCTCACTGTTGTGACCCACCACAGCTCACTGGAAAAGCGATACTGAGGTCACCAACCGATTCGTCTGTCCTGGTGACAGCGTCACCGGTCAATGGGCTAGAGATAGTCTTGTATATAGTTCACATTTCTCACATGAAAATATTTGTTGATGACAGTCCACAGACAAACTATGAGCGTCGCACTCGCGGTGATCGACGCGTCGGTCGGTGAGACCCCTGCGGAGTCGAATCTCCGTCGCGAACTCGACGCGGACGTCACCGTTTACAAGATCAGTGAGGGGCAGCGTCCACCGCCGATGGCCGACCCTGCGTGGCGGTTCGACGGCGTGGTCATAAGCGGCTCACAGACGTCAGTGTACGACGACTACGATTGGATTCACGAGGCAACCGAATGGATCTGTCGCGTGCACCGAGCTGGTGTCCCTGTGCTCGGTATCTGCTGGGGGCACCAGTTCCTCGCGCAGGCGCTAGGTGGGCGTGTCGTCGACATGGGCACACACGAGCTCGGCTACGAGCAGATCGTTCGTCTGGGCGATGATCCAGTGTTTGAGGGCGTACCCACCGAGTTCACCAGCTTCGAGACACACACTGATCGAGTCGCAGAGCTCCCCTCGGGTGCGGTGACGCTCGCACGCAATGACTACGGAATACAAGCATTCCGTGTTGACCACACCTACGGTGTCCAATTCCACCCAGAGTACGATCGTGAGACGGCCGTCTGGGTGACAGAGCGTAAAGACCTCCCAGATGACCAGCGACAATCTGTACTCGATGGAATCACCGACGAATCCGTCGAAGCCGCACGAAAGAGCACACAGCTCTTCGACAGCTTTCGGCGTCTCGCTGAACGCCACCGACCCATCCAACAGCCCTGATCGGCGGTACGTAAGAGAACCTCGTCATCGTAGCGTCCGTTTTGACTCGACGCCGATCTCGATCGAGTCGAGTGAGCGTGATTCGATGCGGGCACCACGTTGCTGTGAGACATCGGTGCCGGGTTTTACTCATATCCTCCCCAGTCAATTCCGTACGTATGTGGGGTATTGTTGTGGTGGCCGTATTATAGCCGGGCTCTGTGAGTCACGGACACCGTTTTTAACCACGCCCTCCCCAGCCGATTCGTGAGTCGCCTGTGGCGACTCGCTCATCCCTCGCACGCGCTCGCAAGTCCGCCTTCGGCGGCCTGCGAGGCGCGCGCCACCGCTGTGTATGGCTTGCGTGAAGCGCTCCGGAGGCCCACTCGTCGGTGCCGCCAAATCGGCAAGCGGCCGCCTCATGGACCACGCCGACACACACGCCGGTCCGGCTGGTCATCAAGGCGCGCGTCACAACTCTTCTCACTGCCGCGCTCGTTACAAAATATATGCAGGTGTACTGGCATCGCCGTAACCTTCGGCCGCACCCGAATCCGGCGCTCTCGACCGCCCTCACCGCCGCGAAGCGCGACGGGAGTCGCGTCGTCCCAGTGTTCGTCTTGGACGACACAATATTGGCGCACGCAGACGGACTGGGGGTAGCGTTCATGCTCGGGTCGCTCCGCGCGCTCCGCGCGTGGTATGAAGACCGGGGGAGTGACCTCGTGATACAATACGGCGACCCCACCGATGTCGTCAACCAAATCGCGAATACCGTGAACGCCGACCAAGTTGTGTGGAACCACGACCACTCGCGGCTCGCCCGCGGACGCGACCGCGCAGTCAAGCGTGCGCTCACCCGCACCAGCGTCGAATACAGAGCCGTCCCGAACGACGATTCGTCGGACCGAGTCGACACCGAACCACCCACTGACCCGGGGGCGTACCTGGCCGACACGGAGGCACTCCCCGTCGAGACCCGGCCGGTGCCACGACTCACACAGTTGGGCACTAAGACGTACGACACGGCACCACTCGTTGCCGGCACCGAGGCGGCACAAAAGCGTCTCCGTGCCCTCGCGAACGGAACGACATACCGCCAGTGTGACGACAAAGATGACCACACCGACCAGGAACCAGCGGTCAACCCACATACCACCGCACTCGATCGGTTCTCTATGTGAACTGCCCGCTCGCGCGCGAGCGAGTGAGACACACGGATCCGAGGGTCACCTCAGCGATCGACGTCGATCGATTCGAGCACGACCGGGTCGACCGGGCGGTCGTTTGCGTCCGTCTCGACTGCGCCAATGGCGCGAACAACGGCCATCCCGTCGGTGACCTGCCCGAAGACCGAGTGGCGGTCGTCGAGATGTGGGGTCGCCGCGAGCGTAATAAAGAACTGTGAGCCGTTGGTGTCTGGACCGGAGTTGGCCATCGAGAGCACACCGGGCCCGTCGTGACGTAGGTCCTCGTGGAACTCGTCTTTGAACTGATAGCCGGGCCCGCCACGACCGGTACCGGTCGGATCGCCGGTCTGGATCATGAAGTCGTCGATGATGCGATGCACAAGCACGTCTTCGTACAGTGGCTCGCCGTCGACACCGTTACCGGTCTCAGGATCGACCCACGTTCGCGTCCCGGTCGCGAGACCGACGAAGTTCTCCACCGTTCGTGGCACGCGGTCGCTGTAGAGCTCGACGGCAACGTCACCCATACTCGTCTGCAGTGTTGCTGTCACCAGCCCCGACGCCGGTTCCTCAGCCGTAGACTGGTCCTCAGCCGTCGGTTCGGAATTCTCGGGTGACGCCGCTTGCGTGTCGTTTGACCCACCACAGCCGGCGATCGTCGTCGTGCCCGCGGCCATCGCGCCGGTGACGAATTGACGTCTGTTCATAAGCGTACGTGAGCACGAAGAAGCGCTCCGCGAGATAAAGATCGCGGATTCCCCGAGCATCGGGTAGCCTGTCGATCGGCCAGTCGAGCCAACTACCCGCACGATCCAGAGCCGTCGGAAGCGGCAAGTGTGTAGGTGACATACTCACGATCATAGATGAGGACCCGACCGTGAGCGGGGCTGCCCCAATACCGCGCGAGCAGTTCCATGAGGCGGTCGCCGAACTCGGCACGGAAGCATTCGCCGCGTTCGTCGGCGACCTATGGGCCGAGACGGCTGCGTCAGTCACAGTGGATCCACCGCTCGTCGTAGTCCACGCCCCCGACGGCCGTGTCACCCGTCTTAGGACGGTGGCTGCCGCCACGACGGAACGCGAGGGTCTCACAGGCGATGAGACAGACGGTATCACGGCCGACGCAGTCGTGGTCGCGTCTCAAAACGCCGCGGACACCCTCGGCGATGGGATGGCCGCCACTGCGAACGACCCGGCCAGCTCAAACGATCCCGACGACAGCCCTAGCGGAGACCAGGGCCTTCGGCGCGCGGTTTACACCCCCGACGACCTCCGCAGTCGACTCCTCTACGAACACACACCGGCGAGGGGTGAACGGCTGTGCGTCGACGGCCTCAGCGTGTCCCTTCGGTCGACAGCGTACCCGACCGTCACGGCCGCGCGGAGTGAGTGTGCGGTGGACGCATCAACCGGTAACAGTGGCAGGCCATCGGCGGTGCGAGATGAGACCGACGGCCGAACGCGTAGTGTGGACACAGCCGACACCCCGTCGTCTGACCCGGAGTGGGAGGGTGCACCCGGGCCGGGTGCGAGTGAGGCGGATGCCACAGCGACCGGACCGCGCAAAAACGCAGACGGGCAGAACGCCCTGAGCGGTCGAGACAGTCGAGCTACCCGGCGGCCGGTGGTAGTCGCCGCCATCGCCGTGGTGATGCTCGTGGCGATTGGTGGAGCCGCGGCACTCGTCACCGGCGTCGGCGACTTCGGTGGGACCGGTACCTTCGACGGTCTCGGTGACCTTGACGACCGCAACACCGGCGGACCAGTCGACGACGATCCCTCGACTGACCCGCCCGACGTTGCGACCGACGAGGGGGGCGCCACGGTCGGAGGGGAGTCACCGCCGCACTACTATGCTGACGGCGTCAGTTCAAACGACTCGGGCGAGAGCGTCGACGGCGGGGACGCGGGGCTGGCAGCCGACACGGTCGCCGGCCGACACACGACGCTGGAGCCGACCTGTGACCGTCCACCGCTGCTCGTCGTGCAGATTCAGATGAACGCACTCCAGCAGAACGACCCGGCGACGAACGACGGCATCCGAACGACTCGCCGGTTTGCATCTCCCGGTAACCGTCGGACGGTCGGGAGCACGGCACAATTTATCGACCTGTTTCAGACGCCGACGTACGCTCCGATGCTCTCGTTCGACAGCGCGGAGTACGCCTCTGAGCGGGTCGAAGGCGATGTCGCTAAGATCCGTGTGGTGACGCGTGAGAACGGGACCGTCACCGCCCAGTACACGTTCCGACTTCGGCAAATCGGCGCCGAAGACGGATCGATTACGGGTGGATCGGCCGGCTACGACGGCTGCTGGATGACCGACGGCGTCATCGCCTCAGAACCGGTGAGGACCGGGTGAAGAGTCAACGGTCAGTCGAACGAGGAGGGCCAGGTGCGAGAGTCGAACCACAGTCGTTCCACTCGCGTTCGCTCGCTTTACTCCCTGATTCACTCTCTGCGTCCGACCTTCTTCATCACGACGTTCCGCAGAAGCTCCGGGTGCGAGAGTCGAACCCGCGTCTCAGCCTCCACAAGGTCTCAGTCAGTAGAGGTCTTCTAAACCCGTTTTCGCACCGAGGTCCAGTTTTAGCCGGTTCTTACGCCTTGGCATCACGCAGCTGGAGCACGGCGCGTTCTTTGCCGTCAGCTTCGATCATCACATCTGCTGCTGACTGGAGCCACTCTGGCAGATCGCTCACGAGCTCGGCGTGTGCTTGTGGACGTACAGTCGGGTCACGGAGGCATGCCGGCTCCGAGTAGTGAGTTATCGGCCGAACGTCTTGCCACGTGTCTGCCGCCATCTCAAAGGCTTCCTGATAGCTGTATCCGCGGTCGGTAAAGGAGTGGTGATGATAGTCAAAAACGATAGGCACGCCAGTCGGGTCACTGATTCGCTCGACGAGCTGGGGTACACTCCACAGGCTTTGTTTGTCATCATTTTCTACCGTCAAGTGTGCTCGTGCGTCGTTTGAGAGGGTATCGACAAACGCTTGAAAGCGCTCGGCGGTTGCCCCAATATCGCCGTACGTAGCGCCGATGTGGACGGTGATACCGTAGTACGGAGTAGCCGGTAATCCGAGCAAGTCAAACCACTCCGCGTGATACTCTATCGCTCTCCGGGCTCGAGCTCGAGTCTCGGCTGACTCACTCGCCGGCTTGCACCAATAGTCTGGGTGAAATGTAAAGCGCATCTCATTTTCTTTAATCAGGTCACCGCATCGTCGTGCGAGACGCTGGATTTCGTCGTATGCTGGAAGCTCACTGAGAGCGAACTGGGAGTTCCATGGGATAAGCGATGACGTACATCGATACAAGCTAATTCGGTGATCGCGATTCCACTGTAGCAATTCATACAAGTCCGTGAGATTTTGCTGCGCAAGCGCCGAGACATACGGCAGCCCACGTTCCTCAAACGTCTGCTTCTGCATTCCACGCGTACAGCGTACCGGCGTATCACGGTCGCGCAGCGTGCGGTTCAACCCCGGATATCCGAGCATTAGATCCTGTTACGCTCGGAGCCCATTACATCGCTCGGTGAAGCGGAGCCTCCTCACACGGAGATTCGAGGAGAAAGCAAACGACTCTGGTCGTGGGTCAATGACACCCTGCAGTGTCGACCTAAGCCAAACAATCGAGTAGCTGGAGTCAAACTACCACGTATGAGTTTCAAAACGGACCTCGTGAACGGACTCCTCTCGCTCGTGATCAGCGTTGGCGTCACTGTCGCTTTCACAGACGACAGTGACGGGCCGTGGGGCCTAACTGAGATGGCACTGGCAGTGGGTATCTCAGCGTTCTTCTCTGGATTCTTCACGAGCTACTTCGATAAATGACCAGCCTCGGGGCGTGGCTCCAAGGTCGATACGAACGTGAATTCGATTCTTGATCTACACCTAATTGACTACTTGATTCTTTGACTCTGGATGTGTTAGAATCCAGCGTGACGACTCAACACAAAGGTCGGCCGGCCTACTCGTCGTTTTCAGCGAGCATTTGTCTGATCTCTTCGAGTTTGAAGTACGACGCGAGACCAAGTATTGTAACAGGCCAGAAGCCAACGAACTGGCCGCGCTGCTTGTCGCCGCGCACGTAGTAGAAGTACAGAGCGAGAGCGACCGATCCGACCGATGCCAGCACTGCAGGGGTCAAACCGTCTGTTTCGATTTCATCTACTGTGTCGACTGCCGTCTCTTCAGGTGCTTCAGTCACATCATATAATTTGTCCCTGTGAGTAAATTACTTCGCATCACTCCCTTGATGAGCGTTCACTTCGCAAAATAACTACAAATAATACTATCGACACGGCGATCATGAGGAGCGCGAACAGCGTCTCGTCTCGGACGCCGATTTTCTTTGTTATCCCGGCCATCGGTACCAAATGATTACACCCGCTACACGTATAGAAGTTGATTCTGTCGGCCGCATGCGTCGCTCACTGTCCGAACAGCTAGTGACTTTTACACGCTGTTGACATCCTCCCCACGCTAAAGCGCGAGGATTCCTCCGTTGGGGATTCGGCTACCGACCCACGGAGGCAACTTGCGGGTTCGTGCGCGCTTCTTTGGGACTTTCGTGAGGGTGTGGTTTCCCCGACCAGTCGTGGTCGTCCCACTCGAATCGCACGGGCCGTGCCATCGGCCTGACTTCCGTATCGCTGTTTTCTCGAAGGAACGTCTCCGACGCCGTGAGATCGGCATGCCCCTCGAACCCACACGGACACATCAGCGTATCTCCGTGGCGAACCGTCTCCTCGTGGTCGCTACACTCAGGACACGTTTGAGAAGTCCACGCTTCCGACTCGGTTTCGAGACTAATGCCGTACTCCTCACAGACACACGCAAGACGGTAGATGAACTTCTTGAACGCCCAGAAGTTGTGCGTCTTCTCGTTCACCCTGACCGACCAGTGCGTTTCCAGCACGTCGGTCAAGTCGCCTACGTACACCGTCGCCACGCTCTCGTCGTACAGCCGTTCAACGAGGTCACGCACCAGCGCGTTCTGTGCGTGATCACGGCGCTTCGTCCGCTGTCGGTACAACCGTCGAATCCGTTTGGAACTGTAGCGTCCCTCTCGGAGTTTCGACTGTAGGCGGGCGATTTCGTCGGTCGTCTCGCGGAACCGTTCGAACAACTCCCGCCCGTCGTAGAGGTACTGGTTCCCAGTAGTCGTAGAACACGCGACGAGATTGTTTGCGCCGACGTCGAGGGCGGCTTCGTGAGAAGCCAGTGGTGAATCCAGTCGAGAATCAGGGACGGTGACTGGTTGAAAAGCCCTGAACGTGTCGCTAACCTCGTCGTACTCCAGTTCCAGACGACCCTGTTTGCCGTCCCACTTCGGGTTGCCTCGGCCTTCGAGGCGGAGTCGTTCGTGGTAGCCGAGTCCGTATTCGTCTTTCAATTCTTGCCCAACAGGGATTTCGAGACGGCTACGCTTCCCCCACTGAATCGTGTACTGGTCACACCGAATGTAGGTTCGGAGTTCGCGTCCATCCTCTTCGTTGCCCCAGTACGACGGTGGTTGGCGTACTCGCCTTTCTCCTTGAGAGCAAAGAACGACCGCCACGCTTCGCTGTTCTTGCGCGTGACCTGTTGAACGGTCGCGCTTCCGACGACGCCGTTGTAGCGTCCTCGGTACTCGGAAGTGTCCCACACGTCGCCGTCACCGAAGTAGTTCTGACGACGTTCATAGGTCAATTCGTTCCACAGAGAGGCGGACGCATCGAGTAGCCGCCGAAGGCACTCTTTGTCGTTCTCGGATTGTGGAACCACCTCGAAGGTGTTGACGCGCTTCATCCGTCGTCACCCTCTTGTTCAGCGATGTATCGTTCGACAGCGCCTTTCGATGCGCTCCCCGCCGTACCGGCGTAGTACGAGCGAGTCCACTTCACGCGGTCGTCGTACCGCTGGTTATACTTCCGCGCCGAGATGCCCTTCACCCAGTTGACGATGAGTGACGGGGCGTTCTTGGGTGGACTTCCGATGAACAGGTGTACGTGATCGGGCATGACTTCGCACTCGACCAGTTTGAGGCCCTTGTCCTCACAGATTTCCGCGAAGATGGTTTCGAGACGTTCCTTCGTCTCCCCCGTCAGGTGCGAACGCCGATACTGAGCGGAACCTTGTTCCGCGAGGTCAGCGGGACCTCCGGTCCCGCCTGATTTCGGTACAAACACTATGTGGTAGTAGAGTTCGTATTTCGCGTGACGGGTACTCTTTACTATCTGTGTATACTATCACGGTTGGACGGCTTAAATACTGCGTTGGAACCCCGTCTATGCCATTGACGGCGGTTGAATACTGTTTGTTGGCTTCATCCCCGCGCTGAAGCGCGAGGCTTTCGCCTCGTATTTCCCGTAAGCCGAATGCCATGGGGCTTGTCCCTGAGGCGGTTCACCGTATCAGTGGACCGTCACAGCGTTGAGTCTCCAAGCACTCAGCTACTTCACCTGTAGAAGTTCGGAGCCGCCCAAAGAGTTTCATCTGTACGCGCTTACAGTAATGTATGAGAAAACTCGACGCAGACACCGTAATGGTCCTCGCTGGCGTCGTACTCAGCCTTATCGCCGCCCGAGAACTGTACGTCACTTGGAAGCGAACCCAGCAACACGAACGCACAACGTGAACTGCCTGGGGGGCTAGCCCGAGCACCTTACAGGCGGTGTGAGGCGAATACCACGGGGTTTGACCCTGAGGCGGTTCACACGTTGTCTGCAGTACGGCGGTACCAGCGTGTCTATTAACTACAGGAGTGATATCGTGGCAACTGACACATCTAATTACACAAGTATTTAGCTTAACAGCCGTACAATTATCCAATGACGTACGAAAATCTGGACGGAAAGCTTGTCAATGCGTTATTACACAATGGTCGCGCAAGCTTGCGGAGTCTGGCTGAGGAGCTTGATGTCTCTGTGACGACGGTATCCAATCACCTTGCTGATCTCGAAGAGGCGGGCGTCATTGAGGGATTTAGCCCCATCGTTGATTATGACAAGCTCGGCTACGACGTCACGGCTATCCTCCAACTGAAGGTGCGTGGCGAGGCGCTTCCTACAGTAACAGATAGCCTTCGAAATGAAAAACAGATGGTGAGCGTCTACGAAACGACCGGCGATTACGACGTGATTGCGGTCGGGAAGTTCATCGACACGGACCACATGAACGAGCAGATCAAGAGCGTTCTCAGTAACGCCGACATCAACGAATCAAACACGAGCGTTGTGCTGAACATCGTGACCGAAAATCGGTCGTTTGAGCTTGATGTGAATACTGACTGAGCTCGGAGTGGCCAGATAGCTCTACTCACCAGTGAGTGATGGTATAGTGTTGTTGTGAGTTCACGCGAAGTGCCCAACGAACTCTAGCCACGCTTTGATATCACACTTCATTGTCGAACACCGCAGCCAGTTGCTCGCGCATGGCGGACGGTGACGTAGGCAAGGCGATCAGCGTCCGGGCCGGCACACGACTCGTGACGACCCTAACACTACTCTCGGTGTTTGTTCGAACGGGTCAATTGACGCCTGAGGAAGCACGTTCTTCCTCGATAACATCAGCACTGCTCGGAGTTGGGATGCAAACAGCTACGTCCAGCCTGCTCGCTCATTGCTCAATGAGTCTTGAGCAACAGACGGAGCAGGTTTTCGCGAGGCTTGATATCGCGTAAGCCAGTGAATGTCCCGTTACCTAGTCGACTGGCTGTGTTACACGGATATGTGTCTGAAGAAGAGAATTTCAATAGAGCCCACTCAACATATATGGCTGCAAGTCTGACTACCGGTAGATGCGGTGGGATCCGCGACCCGCTCTTCGGCGACTCTCTCGGCTGGTAGTCCCTATGACCCTTACACAAACACAGATACGCGAGTATGACCATCGTGCGATGGATAGTGCTGAGACTGCTACGGCGACGTTCGGGATTGGCTGTTTCTGGGGGCCAGACGCCCAATTCGGTGCGATGGACGGCGTTGTTCGAACCCGCGTCGGCTATGCCGGCGGAACAAAACATGAGCCAACCTATCATGACTTAGGTGACCACACCGAGGTGTTCCAAGTTGAGTTCAACCCAGACACGATCACATATCAAAAACTCCTGAATCACGTTTTTAACTCACACACCCCACAGAACCAGACCAGAAAAACACAGTATCAGAATATCGTGTTTGCTGCGACGAAAGACCAGCAGGCAGTCCTTGATGATTTTCTCACTGTACACGGGCTCACTGCCGATGGAATCGGAACACGTATCGAGCAACTCTCGCGTTTCTATCCCGCTGAGGATTACCACCAGAAGTACAATCTCCGGTCGGTTTCGTCGTTCATGGACGCGTTCGAGGCAGTCGGATACGGCGATGACGCGTTGCGTGAGTCGCCAATCGCTGCTAAGCTGAATGGATACGCGGCCGGACATGATGTCACCGTTGTTGAGGACGTTTCGACACCTGGCCGTGAGACATCGTGACAGCGGCACGAGCACGAGGCCCTCACGCGTCAGATACGTTCCCAAGCTGTGTCGGATCGCATAGAACGGTCTCCCTTCTGAGGGGACCTCAGCGGTTTTACAGACGTCTCTGAAGATGCGATTTCGTATAATCTTCGAGCTGACGGTCTGTAAGCTCTGATTCTGCCGGTTCGAGACGATTTTACCACCGTCGAACCCCGCCGCTTTGACCTAGTTTATTGTTTCTTTCTTGGTATAGAACCAGTCAAAACCGCACCACAGCTACAGGGTTAGAAGTGGTACGGTCCGGGTGCGAGAATCGAACCACGGTCGTTTCACTCGCATTCGCTCGCTTCACTCTCTGATTCGATTCTCGCCTGTCGGCGTTTCCACTCTTGTCTGTAGTCGCGTGAAAAGGTCCGGGTGCGAGAATCGAACCCGAGGCGAGACTCGCTCCGCTCGTCTCGCGTGATTCGATTTCGCCTTCCGGACTTTTCGCTCCTCACTTCGTTCGTCGGAAAAGGTCCGGGTGCGAGAATCGAACCCGCGTCTCAGCCTCCACAAGGCTGAAGGATAGTCCACTACCCTAACCCGGACACGCATCCAGAGATATCGCGTTTCGACTCATAACCGTTACGACTCGCCGTCGACCCGATCGATTGCGGGACGAGTTTATGTACCGGCACGAGCCACAGGGTGACATGCATTCACGAGACCGGTCACTAACTCGCTCGAGCGATCTTGACGCGATAAGCGACCCCAACGAGACGACTAGCCACGACGAGACGACCGATAATGGGGGTGTGATGTGAACGACGCGTCTGTCGATGTACGAGCGGCTGAGCTCGAGTCGCTCGCGAAAGCGCTGGTCCAAATTCCGACAGAGAACCCTCCTGGTGAGGAGTCTGCGGCCGCGTCGTTCGTCTTCGACTGGTTCGAGCGCGCGGGAGTCGACGCGACGCTACTCGATGACCCGGATCCTGACCGGCAACAGGTCGGGGCCCGGATCGGCGACGGCGGACCGACCGTCGTGTTGAACGGGCACCTCGACGTGGTGCCGGCCGGCGACCCCGACGTCTGGTCTGTCGACCCCTACGCCGGGGTCGTAGAGGACGGCCGGCTCTACGGCCGCGGCAGCGCAGACATGAAGACGGGGTTGGCGCTCGCGATGCTCGTCGCCCGCGACCTCGCGCCTGCGATCCGCGACGGAACGTACGCTGGGTCGGTGGTCGTGCACGCGGCGATGGGCGAAGAGACCGCCGACCCGGGGACAAAGCGGCTCCTTGAGCGGGGGTTCGACGGCGAGTACGGGATCGTCTTAGAGCCAACCGGTCTCCGCGTCGCCACGAGCACTAAGGGGCTCGCGGTGTATCGGCTCGTCGTTCCCGGGGTTGCGACCCACGCGAGCCAGCCTGACGCGGGTACGAACGCCATCGACGCCGCCCGCCCGGTCCTCGAGGCGATCGACGCATACGACGCCAAATTGCGCGAACGTGAGGGATCACTGTGCGGCAGGGCGTTTGCGACGGTGACCGAGATCGAAGCCGGAACCGAGTCGAATCTCGCAGTGATCCCCGACCGTGCCGAGTTGGTCCTGGACCGCCGAGTGCTCCCTGGCGATACACTCGAATCGGTCGACGCTGAGGTCGAGACGCTGGTCGATCGCGTGCAAACACAACACGACATCGCGGTGCAGTGGACACGGGTCCAGACGTACGCAGCCTCTTCGATACCGGTCGACCACCCGATGGCGCAAGCGCTCCGAGAACGCTCGGTGGCCGCGGTGAGAGACACCGCCTTCGGCGCGGACGATGTGGGTGCGCCGTGGGGGATCGAGGCGGCGACTGACGCCCGAAACTTCTGTGTCGACGCGGGTGTGCCCGCAGTCACCTGGGGACCCGGCGATCTCGATCAAGCACATACGGTCGACGAGTCGATCGACCTCTCGGAGGCGGCGGTCGCACGCGACGTGCTCGAGGCGACCGTCCGCGAGCTCATCGAGTGACGACGAGGAGTGTGGCGGTCAAACAAAGGCGCTGCCGTGTGCGCAGGGGGGATCGCGCACAACCGATACGAAGCTAGTAGTAGTGGCCTCGGTACTCATAGGGCTCGTCGTCGCTGGTGCCGAGGCAGCTCGGAGCGGTGGATCGTCATCGGCCGTCGAGACCCACGACGCCGATACTAAAAGCCGTGGGGGATAGTCGGCGGCCGGGCGGCGGTTCGAGAGTGGATTGGGTCCGGACGGGGGATCACTCGGCGCCGTGGAGTGATCCCGCGTACGCGTTCCACCGGTCGGTGCCGTTCAGGATTCGCCGGGTGTCGGTCGTATCGAACGGTGCAGGCGCGCGCGCCACCGCCTCGGCCGCCGTCGGCAGGTTGTCGTCCGTGCGATTCGTCTCTGGCAGGTCGCCAGCGGCGATCTCGCCCGTTGTCTCGAGCGTCGATCGCGGGTCAGTCGTGTACTACGGATGCCACAATTTTTGATACGCCCCTATTATTAATAATCTTTCGTAATAGTCTCGTGCGCGTTTCGAGATTCTGAGAACGCTCGAAACGAGATTGCGACACCGTCCGTAGAGATGGGACATGGTCGAGACGAGAGCGTCCACTGGGTCGCGGTCGGCAGACGGCCGGCGGTTCGAGGTGTTCATTCGGGAGACCGAGTCGGAGTCGCCCCGGCACGTGGGTACCGTCAAAGCACCGACACCAGAGACGGCACACGAGGAGGCTGCCGCCCTCTTCGGGTGGACCGCCCGAGACATCTGGGTCTGTCCGGCGGAGTCGACACACCGGTACACCAACGAGCCGCTCGCTGCTGACGACGATACGGACGAGCAAGACGGTCATCACGGTGCCGATGACCCCAGCAGCACCCACGGCGTGGATATCGGCGGTGACACCGCAGGCGACACGAGAGAGCCGCACTCGGAGACGGACCGAGCAGTACCGGCACCAGAGTCGAACGAGGGACGCCGATGATCTCCGTGAGCAAGCTGCTGTGCGGGCTTGATGCCGAGGGAGACGGGCTCCGGTACGACGCGGCAGATGAATCCTCGAAGCCACAGATCACCGAGGACCGACAGCGACGACCGGTCGTGGTGTGGAACACGACCAAGCAGTGTAACCTCACCTGCGAGCACTGTTATGCCGGTGCCGACTGCACGCGTGCTCCCGGTGAGCTCTCGACGGCCGAGGGGCGAGCGCTGATCGACGATCTGGCCGACTACGGAGTGCCGGTGCTGTTGTTCTCCGGCGGAGAGCCGTTGGTCCGTGAGGACCTCTCGACGCTCGTCGCGTACGCCACAGACCAAGGAATTCGACCCGTCCTCTCGACGAACGGAACGCTTCTCACCCGCGAGCGAGCCCGCGAGTTGCGCGATGCCGGCCTCAAGTACGCCGGCGTCTCCGTCGACGGGCTCCGCGACCGTAATGACCGGATCCGCGGGCAGACCGGGGCGTTCGACGCCGCGGTCCGCGGGATCGAGGCGTGTCTCGACGTCGGCCTCAAGACCGGGCTCCGGTACACCATCACCGAGCACAACGTTGAGGACCTCCGGGGAGTCGTCGAACTCCTCGTGGATGTCGGCGTCGACCGCTTCTGTTTTTACCACCTTGATTACGGCGGCCGCGGCGCAGACATCGCGGACGCTGACCTCTCGCCCGAGGCGACCCGTGAGGCGGTCACACAGCTGTGTGACATGACCCGTGCGTATCACGACCGAGGCGAGGCCATCGAGACGCTGTTGGTCGGGAACTACGCCGATGCAGGCTACCTCGTTGAGTACGCCGCCCAAGAGATCGGCACAGACCAAGCGGCCGCGGTCCGGCAGTACCTCGAGCGCAACGGGGGCGACCCGACCGGCGAGCGTGTCGCCGACGTCGACCCCGTCGGAAACGTCCATCTCACACAGTTCTGGCAGGGATATGCTCTCGGCAACGTCCGTGATCGACCGTTCGGGGCGATATGGGAAGACGAGTCGAATCCGTTGCTCTCCGCGTTACGAGAGCGTAAAAGCCACCTCAAGGGACAGTGTCGTCGGTGTGCGTATCAGGACATCTGCCGAGGAGGCTCGCGACTCCGGGCGCTCGCTGAACACGACGACCCGTTCGCTCCCGACCCGAAGTGTTACCTCCGCGAGCGAGAACGCAAAGCAGGGCTTACGGCGGATCCCTCGACTGGTGAGTCGCCGGCAGACTAAGCGTCTCCCAGTGGTGTATCGACAAAAATCGACCGCGATGGGTCAGGACGGTGCGTGCATCGTCGGCAGCGGCGCGGCTCAGTCCTCGGATTCGGGCGTGGGCTCTGGCTCGGCTGCGCCCGTGTCGTCCTCCATGCCCTCCTCTGATCGAGCGGCAACCAGCGCGCCACTGGCGACGCTGTACAGCGGTTCCTCTGGCGAGTGAACCCCGCTTATCGAGAACGGGATGTTCGCGTCCGCGAGGTGGTCTGCAAAGAGCTCTTCGAACCCGTTCGGACTGGACGTGCCACCGGTGACGACGACGGGGACGTCGAGGCCTTCTTCGATGTCCTCTTCGTCGACCTCACGAGTGAGGTTCTCGATCACGTAATCGAGCATGTTCTCGTAGTAAATCGCGAGCGCGCCCTCGACGCCGCCGACGTCAGTACGGAAGTCGAGCTCGAAGTCGTCCTCTTTGATGCTCGTCACCTTATCGACCGGCGTTCCCGTCGCCTGGGCGGTCTGCTCGTCGATCCAGTCACCACCGCGGGCAATTGAGAACTTCATGACGGGGACGGCGTAGTACGCAAGACAGACGTTCGTCATCCCGGCGCCGAAGCTGACCCCGAGGCCGGTGAAGTTGTTGTCGGCGAGTTCAGAGTAAATGACCGCCATCCCCTCGTTGATCGGCTCGGGGTCGTAGCCGATGTCCCCGAGCATCGACTCCAGCGTCTTTTCGTGATACAGCGTCGTGAGCGGGGAGTCGATCGGGTCTGCTGGACTCGAGTAGAACAGCCGCTCGTTCGGCCGGCTCGGCTGGCCGACGACCTGCTCTGTGATGAGTTTGATCATCGGGATTGCCGAGGACTCATCACTCGAGAGGATCCCGCGCTGCATCGGCCGCCGTGTCTCCTTGTTGAAGATGTTCGCAAAGTTGAGCGCGTCGTCACCGACGACGTACACCTTGTCGTCTTTCCGAATGTGGAGCACGTCGCTGCGCGCAAGCATCTGTTCTGCCATGTCACTATACTCGATCTCGACGAACGAGTTGCGTTGCTGTACGAACACGGTCTCGGAGCCCTCTTGGCGCCCCGAGATGATGTTCATCGTCCCGACATCCAGGCCTTTGGCCATGGCCGCCCGTACCGCGGCTCACTTCATAAACGTTCGTACGACGGGCCGCCGTCAGGCGTGTGACGGTGCGGCCTTGATCCCGCGCAGTTTATGACTCGCCCGTTAGTTGACCGAATCAGCGTGGGTGACACACTCTGCGGGGCACTCGAACTCACCCGTCCGGCAAACTGCGTCGCCGCCGGCGTGTTGACCGCGACCGGTGCGTTTGTCGCCGGTGTGGGAGACGCGTTCGTGGCCGCCGGACTCGCGGTCGCGACGACCGTGGCCGCCGTCGCCGCCGGAAACGCGGTGAACGACTACTTTGACCGCGAGATCGACGCGATCAACCGTCCGGACCGACCGATTCCGCGCGGAGCGATCTCACCTCGTGGTGCCCGCTGGCTCTCGGCGGCGCTTTTTGCGAGCGCGGTCGGACTCGCGGTGCCGCTGCCGCCGGCGGCTCTCGGACTGGCCGCGGTCAACCTCGTTGCGCTGCTCACGTACACGACGGTATTTAAGGGAACGCCGGGCCTCGGCAACGTTCTCGTCTCGGCGCTTGTCGGGTCAACGTTCCTCTTCGGCGGCGCCGCTGTCGGCCGTCTCGACGCCCCGCTCGTCCTCGCCATCCTCGCCGCACTCTCGACACTCACCCGCGAAATAATCAAAGACGTCGAAGACACCGCCGGTGACCGCGAGGAGGGGCTTGCTACGCTCCCGATCGCGATCGGCAAGCGCCGAGCGCTGTGGGTGGGTGTCGGGGCACTCGGCGTGGCGGTCGCGGTCAGCCCACTGCCGTACCTCCTCGGCACCTTCGGTGCTGCTTACCTGGTCATCGTTGCGATCGCCGACGCGGTGATGATCTACGCGTGGTACGAGAGCTTCACAGACCCCGCGGCTGGCCGTGCCCACTTCAAGTACGGGACGTTCCTCGCGACGATTGCTTTCGTCGCCGGGCGGGCGGCACTGCTCGTGTGAACGCGACGACGGCTCGTCGACGCGATGGTGCGGCCGCTCGCGGCACGAGACTGTAGAAGACCGCTCGACGGCGGGTTCAGGTAACGGTCACGCGACGTTGAATCCCTTCTCGCGGAGGAAGTCCTCCACGCGACCCGAGTGGTTCCCCTGGAGCTCTATCGAGCCGTCCTCGACGGTGCCACCACAGGCGAACTTCGACTTCAGGTCCGATGAGAGTGAACTCATGTCCACGTCTTTCGGATCGAACCCTTCGATGACCGTTACCTCTTTTCCGTACCTGCGCTCGTCGATGCGGATGCTGATCTGCTGGGACTCTTTTGCGACGTCTTCACAGACGCAGAGTTCCTCAGGCAGCCCGCACGTCGAGCAGACTTCCGACATTACAGTGCGAGAGTACAGGGTGACCGTATTAAATAGTGTCGGGACCCCCCGAGACGGTCGATTTCGACCGTCTGATCGGGGCTGGCTCGAACGACTGAGACGACAACGGCAGTGACGTGCTCACCCCTGCGACCAGAGACGACCGAGAAGCGGCGTCGACTCGAGGGCGAGTCGTCGTACGGTTCGCTTCGCGTCGGCTGCCTCGAGACGGCTCACCGTCTCCGCGTACGCGGCCCGCTCGTACGCCTCTCGCACCGCATGGACCCGGTTGTCGACGCCGTAGTCTCGAAGCGCCTCGAGATAGGATCGCGGCGTCTCTCCTGGTCGGCGCGCCCGGTACCGGCGAGCGAGAAGCCGCTCGAGGTCATCGAAGGCCTGGTGCGCGTCGGCTCGTGGCGTTCGCGACCGATTGGGCGCCCGAAGCCGTACCGCGTGGTACGCTCGGTCGGTAACGCCGACACGGCGCGCGCTCGCCGCCACTGCGACGACAACAACCATCCAGTAGCCGACTGTTCTCGGAGCGGGAAGCGACGGTCCGCCCGCCGGCCCGGCTGTCCCGTCAGTCGGTACCGCCCCCGACCCAAACGCCGACGGGAACGGGTTCTGCTCGCCGGGTGCCGGGCCGCCCGTCCCGTTCGTCCCGACTGTCGGGCCGACCGACCCGTTCAACGCGCTCACATCGGTCTCGTTCGGCGCGGTCGCACCGTCTGCTGCCGGACGGTCAGCTGGCTCCTCTTCACGAGTCGTGACGATACCGCCTTCGGTGCGGTCGGTGTCGACGTCGCCGGCGCCGTCTGCCCGCGCTTCGGCGAGGCGCACGCGCTCAGCCTGGTCGCGTCCGGCCGCCGGCGTCGGGTCGAACTCGACCCAGCCGTGTTCGGGGAAATACACCATCACCCATGCGTGAGCGTCCTGTCCGCGAACGACGTACTCGGTGTCACTTACCGGCTGGCCGCTGTCGTAACCCGTCGCCAGCCGTGCCGGCACGCCCTGTGAGCGCAACATCACGGCCATCGTCGTCGCGAAGTACGTACAGTAGCCCGCATTCATCTCGAAGAGGAACGCGCCGGCAACGTCCCCGGTCGGTCGGTCCACCGACAGCGAGTAGGCGTACTCCCTAGCGAAGTACGCCTCCAGCGCGACCGCTTGGTCGTACGATGTCTCTGCGTCCGCCTCCTCGAGGATCGCTTCCGTGCGTGCCCCGACCCGGTCGGGTGTGCTCTCGGGGAGTTGCGTGTAGCGTTCTTCGATCGACGCCGGGTAGTCAGTACCGGCCTCGCGCAGGGATGCGGGTGGAGCGTCGACCACCCGGCTCTGGACCGTCACCGTCTCACCGGGACGAAGCGAGACGCCAGGGCGGACTGTCCCGCGCGCGTCGACCTGGGCTGTCTGTGCAAGCGGTCCGTCGACAGACACCGCCTGCCACGGCGCCGGGATCGTCTCCCGCTCGGTCTCTATCGTGACCGACGACTCGACGCGCGTCGACGCTCCTGGTGGGCCAGCAAGCGAGCCGTTAAGCGGAACCGTCTCTCCCGACCGTACCCAGCCGTCGCCGGTGTAGGTGTCGTACGAGCCGGTGTGCCAGTTCCGTTCCACGGGACTCGCTATCGTGAACCGAACCGTCGGAGAGAGCCGGGTCGTGCCGACGATGTCGAGCTCGTCGTCTTCGACTAGCGTCGACTCTATGGCCGGTGTCCCACGCTCGACCGCCCACGGCTGGGCCGCACCGGTAGGGACGAGCGTGACGGTCGCGCTCGCGAGTAGCATGACTGCGAGTATCGTCGCAAGCGTCCGTCCGTGGCTCCGAACTCCACAGGCCGCCGTCAGCGTCGACGTCCCCGCAGTGACCGCCACGCCGAGCACGCCGGTGAGCGTCACGACGGTGCCTGCATCACCGGTGAGTACGAAGAAGCCGAGCGTCCCCCCGGCAACGGCAGCCCCCGCAACGTGGCGACCACGTCCGGTGAGATACGCGGCGAGAAACGTCGGTGCTGGCGCGAACACGAGGACCCACACATCGACGAGGACGAGCCGGAGCACCGAGAGACCGGTAACGAGCGAAACAACGTCGAACGCGATCGCGGGAATCGACGCCAGCGTCACCTGACTACCGGGGATCGCCACGTAGTAGCCAAGGAGGCCGGTGCCGGCGAGGACCGCCGTCAGGCGGATAGCAATTCGTGGCGAAATGAACCGCGCGAGCCCGACGCCGAGACCGCCGGCGACCACGACGACCGTGAGGAGTCGGCTAGTCCCTCCGACGACGTCGGTGATCGAGGTGAACACTCGAACCACTGCCAGAAGAGCGACTCCGACGCCAACCGATGCGGGCGACGCGAGACCCGCAGGGAAGACGCCTCCAGGCCCGATGCCCGTGGGTACCGAGGCGGCCGTGGTCGCCGCGGCCGACGTGCTCGAGCGGTTGCTCACCGCGGCGTCCCCCCGCTGCCGGTCGTCGTCGGCCACGACTCCTGGGCAGTCGATCCGCGCGCAGTTGAGGCCACACCGGTCGACCCCGTCTGTGCCGCTCGCACATCGCTGTCCGCTTTGGGGTCGAGAGCACCGTCGGCGAGCGCGGAAAACGCGAGCGTGTGCGCTGGTGTCTGGATCTCCACGTCGCCGTCTGCGGCGACGAGTCGAACGTCTGGGGCGGGTCGTCCCTCAAGCGATCCTGGGTCAACTCGAGCTGCGGCCTCGAGTAGCACTCGTTTCCCACGCGGTCCGGGGTCGGCGGTGACGTCGTCGTGAGGGAGTCTGACGTCGACCCCGACACCGTCGTCGAGAAGCGCCACCCCGAGGCTTGCGATAGCACTCGCGAGCGCGTCTGCTGCGTCGTCGTCGGCCGCGAGCCGTGTCTCACCGGCAATCGAGACGCGACGCCGATCCGTCTCGGCGGCGAACGCCTTCACGACGAGTTCGTTCCGCTTCGCTGTCGTCGGCCAATGGACGTCACGGAGCGCGTCACCGCGGGCGTACTCGCGGAGCCTGTCGAACGCCTCGCGCTGCCGGCTCGCGTCGAGGCCCTCGCCGCCTGACAGCCGCCGCCGAAACCACCCGGGGATCGTCCGCACAGACGGGTACACGGTGACCGTGTCGCGACCAGTGAGGAGGAACCGCCGGCAGTAGAGGCCAAACACGTCGGTTGCCGTGATCTGAGCCGGACCGACCCGGTGGACCCCGCGCTCGTCGTAGCGGATGCGATACCGAGCGGGAGATTCGCCGACGGTCGTCCGTGCGATGGCCTCACCGGTCACCTCGGTATCAGCGTCCGCATCGACCGCGTCACCGTCACGCAGATCGCCACCGGTGCCGCCGTTGAGCGCGACCAGCCCGTCCGTGAGTCGGTCCCGCACGGACGCGAGGAACGGCCGGCCGACGTCAGTGCCTGGTGGGTCACCCGTGAACTCAGTCGCGACGGTGCGCTCCTCGCCGACGAAGCCGTTTGTGAGTCCGGTTCGACGAATGCCAGGCGCGTCTATCTCCCGAAGCTGAACGAAACCGGCCGCTAACGCGACGAGCCCCGGAACCACGACGGCGTTGAGCGACCGACCGCCGGCGGTGACCGCCGCAGCCGAGGCGACAAGACAGATACCGGTGACGAGCCGTCCCCGTCGCGTGAGCGAGACGCCGAACACGAGCTCACCCCACCGGAACGCGGTCGAGCGCGTCCTCGACGACGTCGCTCCCGTCCGCCGAGCCGCGTTCCGTCCGAACCCGATGTGCGAGCACCGTCAGCGCCTCGGTCTGTACGTCGTCGGGGATCACGTAGTCGCGGCCGTCGAGGACGGCGCGCACCTGCGCGGTCCGGACGAGCGCGAGGCTGCCGCGCGGGCTCACCCCGAGCGCCGCGTTGGCCCGGGTGTGCTCGGCGAGTCTGGCTACGTACCGCCGAACCGGCTCCCGGACCGTGACGGCGGCTGCGGTCGCCGTGAGTCGTCTGACGTCCTCCAGTGTCGCTACCGGCTCGACCGCGTCGACCGGATGATCGCCGACAGTTCGGTCGAGGATCGTCGCCTCGGCGTCGACGTCGGGGTACCCCAGTCGGATCTTCTTCGTGAACCGGTCGACCTCAGCAACCGGGAGCTCGTAGGTTTGGCCGGGCTCGACGTCGTTCTGCGTCGCGATTACACAAAAGGGGTCGGGCAGCGTTCGCGTGTCGCCGTCGGTCGTCACCTGCCGCTCTTCCATCGCCTCGAGCAGTGCCGACTGCGTCTTCGGCGGCGCGCGGTTGATTTCGTCGCCCAACACGACGTTCGCGAACACCGGACCAGGTCGGAAGTCGAACTCGTCGGTCTGCTGGTCGAACACGTTGACGCCGGTGACGTCTGCGGGCAGCAGGTCCGGAGTGAACTGGACCCGCTTGAAGGAGGCGTCCACGGAGCGGGCGACCGCCTTCGCGAGCGTCGTCTTCCCGACACCGGGGACGTCTTCGACGAGCAGGTGTCCGCGGGCGAACAGCGTGACGAGAACGTGTTCGACCGCACCCGACTTGCCGATGATCACCGACTCGACGTTCTCGACGAGGCGGTCGACGAGTGCCATCGCCTCGTCGATCGGGAGGGCGTCGCGGTCGGCGAGCGCCGGGGACACAGGCGGTGTGTCGGCCAAATTCGGGTCACTCATCCGTTGGATGGCTCTGGTATGCACTGGTCACCAGTCGCGTTTCGCTCGTATCGATACACGTAAACACGACACATGATTATGTGTTCGTATTGTACGAGGAGGATGGACATAGGCGTTCCGCCGGTAGAGACGATCGAGACGGTGAACCCGGTCAGACGGCCGACTCAACGATCGCGGACGTTACAGCCAATGGGGTCGCCAAACGACTCCGCGCCGGTGACGGGGTCGCGTTCGTAGGCCACGGAGCCACGAACGAGCGTCAGCTCGGGGAACACGCCCGCACGCCCCTCGAACGGGGTCCAGCCACACTTCGCGTGTAGTGCCCCGGCTTCGATCTCTCGCGACGTCGAGAGGTCGACGAGCACGAGGTCGGCGTCCGCCCCTTCGACGATACGACCCTTCTGCTCAAGTCCGAAGATCGACGCCGGATTCGTCGCAGTGACGTCACGAACCCGCTCGAGGGACAGCGCCTCGTCGCGGACCGACGCCAACAACAGCGGGAGCATCGTCTCGACGCCGGGCACGCCGCTCGGCGCATCGGTGAGCGTAGCCGTCTTCTCGGCAACCGTGTGTGGAGCGTGGTCGGTTGCGACGACCGCCACGTCGCCCCCACGGAGTCGGTCGAAGAGCGCGGCGCGCTGTGATTCGGTACGAAGCGGCGGATTCATCCGCCCGAACGTGCCGAGACGGTCGGCATCCGCTCGGGACAAAAACAGGTGGTGAGGTGTCACCTCACAGGTAGCCTCGATGCCGCGGTCCACCACCTCGGTTACCGCGTCCACGCCGGCCGGCGTCGACGTGTGTGCGACGTGTAGTCGCGATCCGGTGGTCTCGGCGACCGAGAGCGCGTGTTCGACGGCCGTCGCCTCCGCCTCGGCCGTCCGGTACGCAGACCACGCGTCAGCGTGTGCCGCCGTGCCGACGCCGCCGAGGTCGCCGTCAAGTGCCGACGCGTCGAACCGTGTCGCGTCTTCGGCGTGAACCGTCACGGGCACGTCGCGCTCGGTGGCCGCCGCCGTCGCGGCCGCGAACAGGTCGGCGTCAATCCCCATCTCGCCGGTGGAATCGGCGAGAAAAACCTCCCCGAGCGCGAGGATCGGCGCGTCGAGCAGTCCGTCGGGATCCCACTCCGGGGTGACGCCGCCGTTGATTCCGTAGTCGACGAGTGAGTTGGTTGCGAGCTGTTCTTTCGCGGCGACCGCCTCTGCGTCGATGGTTGGGGGGTCGGTGTTCGGCTGGTCGACGACGGTCGTCACCCCGCCAGCGGCCGCGCTCTTTGACCCGGTCGCCCACGTCTCTTTGTGTGAGCCGCCGGGTTCGCGAAAGTGGACGTGGACGTCGATCGCGCCCGGAAGGAGGTGGGCCCCCTCGGCGTCGACGACCCGTTCGTCTCCGACCGGGTCCAGGCCCGTCTCGACGGCGGCGATTCGTCCGTCAACAACACGGACGTCACGGACCCGCCCGTCGGCCAACGTCGCGCCAGTGATGAGCATCGGCGGGAGGTCGCGGCGCGTCGGGTATAAACCGTACCGATCCCGGTGTGCCGGGACGCTCCGATACGGTTTTGACCCGGCCGCCGGAACGGCCGATAGATGCTGTCCCGACAGTTCGTCCGGGAGAATCCCGAGACCGTCCGCGAGGCGCTCACGAACAAGGGCGTCGACGTGGACCTCGACCGAATTCTCGACGTCGACGCGGAGTGGCGCGAGCTCAAACAACGGGGCGACGACCTCCGTCACGAGCGCAACGAGGTCTCCTCGAAGATCGGCGAGCTCAAACAGGCCGACGAGGAGGCGGCCGCACAGGAGGCGATAGAGCGCTCTAGCGAGCTCAAATCCGAGCTACAGGCGATCGAAGCACGCGCCGAGGAACTCGAGTCGACGCTGGAGTCGGCCTTATTGCGACTCCCGCAGATCCCAGACGACTCGGTTCCGGTCGGCGCCGACGAGTCGGAAAACCAGGAAGTACGCCGCGAGGGATTCGAGGACCGCCGTGAGCTGCCGGCGTCGGTCGTGCCCCACTACGACCTCGGCGAGGCGCTCGAGATACTCGATTTCGACCGCGGTGTGAAGGTCGCCGGCGGCGGCTTCTACGTCGCGAAGGGTGACGGCGCCCGGCTCGAGCACGCGCTGATCCAGTTCATGCTCGACGTCCACCGTGAGCAGGGATACGAGGACGTGTTCCCGCCGATCCCGGTCAACTCGGCGTCAATGCGTGGCACCGGCCAGTTTCCCAAGTTTACCGAGGACGCCTACCGCATCGGCGGCGACAACACGGAGCCGTACGACAACGACGACCTCTGGCTGTTACCGACCGCCGAGGTTCCGGTCACGAACCTCCATCGCGACGAGATCCTCCTTGGTGAGGACCTCCCGCTGAAGTACCAGGCGTACACCCCGAACTTCAGAAAGGAGGCGGGTGAACACGGCACAGAGACTCGTGGGATCGTTCGTGTTCACCAGTTCAACAAGGTGGAGATGGTGAATTTCGTGCGTCCCGACGCGAGCGAGGAGCGCTTCGAGGGGCTCGTTTCGGAAGCTGAGGCGGTGCTCCAACGGCTTGGACTTCCCTACCGTGTCCTCGAGATGTGTACGGGTGACCTCGGGTTCACCCAGGCGAAAAAGTACGACCTCGAGGTGTGGGCACCCGCCGACGACATGGACGACGGCCCTGACGTCGGCGGCCGGTGGCTGGAGGTGTCGTCGGTGTCGAACTTCGGAGACTTTCAGGCACGACGGGCCGGGATCCGGTACCGCGAGGAACACCACGAGGCGGCCGAGTACCTCCACACGCTGAACGGGTCGGGACTCGCGGTGCCGCGGATCGTCGTTGCGATCCTCGAGTACTACCAGAACCCCGATGGAACCGTCACCGTCCCCGAGCCGCTCCGCCCGTACATGGGCGGGACGGCGGTCATCGAAGGCCACGACTCCGTCGGCGAGGAGAAGCTCGGCGACCAATAGCCCTGCGCGCAGTCACGGGGTGACTGGCATCGGAACCGGCCGTACTGGATACCCCCGTGAGAGTTCACCGGCTACTCGAACGCGAGGCGGACCGGATCTCCGGCGTCAACGTCGCCCACGTCGACGACGTGTGACCCGGCCGCAAACCCTTCGTGGAGGTGCGTGTACGTGCGGTCGACGGCCTCGACGATGACGGCTGTGTCGCCGACCACCGGCATGAAGTTCGTGTCACCGCGCCACCGCGGGACGACGTGGGTGTGGAGGTGGTCGATCGAGCCACCGGCGCCGTCGCCCAGGTTGAGCCCGGTGTTGAACCCTTCTGGTTCGATCTCGTGTCGGGTCGCCGTGATCGTCGCCGCCTTCAGTCGCGCGTGGTCGCGCATCGTCGCGTCGTCGAGTGCGGGCCAGTCGTCGACGTGTGCGTCGGGAATCACCATCGCGTGCCCGGGGTTGTACGGCGCGTTGTTCAACAGCACGTAGTTGTGCTCGCTGCGGGCGACGACGCGAGCCTCACGGGCGTCCGCGCGCTCGGGGAGCGCACAGAACGGGCAGCCATCGATGGGGTCCGCGTCGCGTTCGACCCACTCGATGCGCCAGGGGGCGTAGATCTGGTCCATGTCCGTTTGACGCCCCGGGGGCGCTTCAATGTCTGGCGTCGCTGTCTGCTACGTGTTGACCTGTTCGAGCCGGCTGGTGACGGCCATGGTTCCCAGTCGAGTGAGTGTCGGTCCGGTCTCGCCGTCGACGACGAGACCATCCTCGCGGAGGTCATCGAGGAGCATTGTTGTCCGGCTGGCGTCGTCGGTGACGATAGCAGACAGTGGTGCCGCTCCGCCGGCCGCATGGATCGAGACGAGGATCTCGAGTGCCTCCGGCGAGAGACAGACGTCGTCAAGATCCTCAAGGACGGCTACGTACTCGCGTCTAAGGTACCGACCGAGGATGGTCATCGACCGGGACTTCGGGACGGTGACAATCGAGGTGACGGTTTGGCGTTCTGGAGCGTGCCGGAACACGATCGCCGGGCGGCGCGTGCCGTCGATGGTCCAAGTCGTCCGGTCGTAGTCGACGACCGACGAGAGGTCCACCGTCGTCGCTCGGTCGCGGCCGGCAAGCGTGATCGACCCGGCCGCGATCGATATCGTCGCTGGACGATCTTCGCCATCAACGACGCGGCCGCCGATCGCTGCGGGATGTCTGACCGTGACAGTCACGTCAGCCAGAAGCGTCGCGAAGAGGAGGGTGACGAATCGGTCGATGTCGTCGGGTTCTCCCTCGACGAGGGCGGTGGCGCGAGCGTCACCACGTTCGTACGCGACCGTCACGCTGTCGCTGAAAAACGTCTGGAGGTCGCTGGGGACGGTGCCGATAGCGACGTCGAACACCGAGGTGAGCGGAATCGTCGTTCGGTCGTCACCGGTAGCGATCACGAGCCGACGCCGGCTCAAAAGGACGCGGCCCGAGACTGGCTCCTCGCTGTCAGTCTTCGGCGTCACCGCTCGACCGATGAAGTCGGCCACGACCGCCTCGCTCATCACACAGCGCTTCGAGCCATCTGTTCTTGAGTGTTCACCACAAAGTATCAGAGTTGATAGCCCGTTTGCGTGGCGACCGGATTCGCTGGATTTTCGCCTCCTCACCCCACGTCTAGACCGAAATACGATCCGATAGACGAGACGAACAGCAAAGCCTAATGATGTGGGGGCCGAACGATCCAGTGATGCCCACAGTAGAATACCTCAACTACGAAGTGCTCGACGACCACGGTATGTCGATGGACGACGACGACCTCTTCGACGAGGCGGCAGCAGCCGACCTCAGCGAAGAGGACTACGGGACCCTCGAGGTCAACCAAGGCGAGTACATCCTCGAAGCGGCCGAGGCACAGGGCTACGACTGGCCGTTCTCGTGCCGCGCCGGCGCGTGTGCGAACTGCGCGTCCATCGTCAAGGAGGGCGAAATCGAGATGGACATGCAGCAGATCCTCTCCGATGAGGAAGTCGACGAGAAGAACGTTCGACTCACCTGTATCGGGAGCCCGGCCGCCGACGAGGTCAAGATCGTCTACAACGCGAAACACCTCGACTACCTCCAGAACCGCGTCATCTAAGCGCGGTCGATCCGATCGATCCGATTTTTTGACGCTCGTAGCAAAACCCGGGAGCAACGCGACTCACACAGAGGCATAGCCGAGTAATGCGACGCACACCAAGCGAGGTGCCGAACGTCACCACGCCGACCAAGCGGTCAGCGTCTCATCACGCGCGTACAGCCGCTTGAGGTCTTTCGCGTACGCGAAATCACCCGGGTGATCCAGCTTCTCGTGTCGGTACGCTGGGGCGTCATCACGGATCTGTAATCCCTCGATCGAGAACTCCTCGTCGCCGAACTCGACGGTCTCGCCGACCTCGAATTCGGTGTCGCCGGGAACGGTCAGCCGGAGCGATCGGGTTTGATCGGCGTCGCCGTCCTTCGGGTGGAGGGTGACGTCGACGGAGACGTTGTCGACGGCGCGGGTCCACAGCGTCTCGATGTCGTCGGTCGGTGCCTCCTCGACCCGTCGTTCGGGGCCGAGTTCGATACCCGTTATGCGCACCTCCATGAGCGCCTCGGGCGTATCGACGACGAACTCCTCACCCGTCGCAACCGTGCCTGCCGTCGGGACGGCCATCTCCGTGGTAAACGACTCGGCGTCCTGTGAGACGACGATCGTAAGGTCGGTCGTCTCCGGTTCGACGATCTCGGTTTTGTGCGTGTGATCACACTCGGTACACCGGACGGTCGCGTGTCCGCCGGGACGTATCACCTCGTGGACGGTCTCCGCCTCCGGCGAGCACGACGGACAGACGAGCCCGATCCGGTCTCCAGCATCGGTCATACGCCATCGTATCCGCCGCGCGCGTAAATATCCGCTCACCCGCATCGCGCGTGCAAAGCGGTGCCGATGGTCACGGCCGCCAGCGCGCGGACGTTCGGGCGGACGAGTACAGAAACTGGTTTATTCCCGTCACCGGAATCACCGCGCATGATCGTACCCGGGTCGAGCTCCCAGCAGCTCGCGGCCGCCCTCGCCGACGAGACGAGCCGACCGCTTGCGACCGCGACGTACGACCGGTTCCCCGACGGTGAGCGGCTCGCTGCAGTCCCATCGTTCGACGGACGGCGGGCAACGGTCATCGCAACAACCGACTCAGATGCGGCGTGGGTCGAACTCCTCCAGCTCCAAGACGCGGTGCGTGAAGCGGGCGCCGAACACGTGACGACGGTTATCCCGTACATGGGCTACGCCAGACAGGACGCGTCGTTTCGCGAGGGGCAACCGATCTCCGCACGGGCGATGGCACGAGCCATCTCGACCGGATGTGACCGTGTCGTCCTCGTCACGCCCCACGAGCCGGCTGTTGCTGACTTCTATACCGTCCCGGTCGAGACCGTCGACGCCGCACGCGTGCTCGCATCGCCGCTCGGTTCGCTCACCGATCCGCTCTTTCTCGCACCGGACGCGGGGGCGGTCGACATCGCCGCGCGGGTCTGTGACGCCTACGGCGACGGCGAGACCGACCACTTCGAGAAGCACCGTGACCGCGAGACCGGCGCGATCGAGCTATCCCCGTCTGACGCCGCGGTTGACAGCCGAGACGTTGTCGTCGTCGACGACATCGTCGCGACTGGGTCGACGATGAGCGAGGCCGTCAGCGTGTTGCGGCGTCGGGGTGCCGCTCGCGTCGTCTCCGCGTGCATCCACCCCGTCCTCGTCGGGAACGCGACGACGCGGCTTCGGGCCGCCGGCGTCGATCGGATTGTCGGCACCGACACGGTCGAACGAGGGTGTAGTGTCGTCACCGTAGCGCCGGTCGTTGCGGACGTACTCCAAGCGGAGCCGATCGCCGGGAACGGTGAGTAGCCGCGACAACGAGCGATCGGTCGTCACCACTAGCAATGACCCGGGTCGAGGACACGTGGGTGAGCCGCTCCGCAATTGATAAACGACGCTCGCCCGTTACTCGGGTAATGGCCGACTGGACCGAACGGTACCGCCCGAGCACGCTCTCGGAGGTCCGCGGCAACGACAAGGCCCGCGACGCGTTCGCTGAGTGGGCACGCACGTGGGACGACCACCGCGAGGCCGCCATCCTCCACGGCAGCCCAGGTGTCGGAAAAACGAGTTCGGCGCACGCGCTCGCGGCCGACATGGGCTGGGAGACCGTCGAGTTGAACGCCTCAGACCAGCGCACTGCCGACGTCATCGAACGCTTTGCCGGGCGTGCAGCCCACAACGCGACGCTCGCCGGTAGCGCGGGTGGGGCTGGCACCGACGGGACCGACGCCGACGCCAGACAACTCGTCATCGTCGACGAGGCCGACAACATCCACGGGACCTACGACCGTGGTGGCGCCTCAGCTATCACGCGGCTCGTCAAGTCCGCCGGGCAACCCATCGTCCTCATCGCCAACGAGTTCTACGAGATGTCGCGCGGGCTCAGAAACGCGTGTCAGGAGATCGAGTTCCGCGACGTCTCGGCCCGCTCTATCGTCCCCGTCCTGCGTGACGTCTGCCGCAAGGAAGCGATCGACTTCGAGTCGGACGCACTCCAACACATCGCCGAACAGAACCGCGGTGACCTTCGCGGTGCAGTAAACGACCTCCAAGCCGCGTGTGAGGGCCGTTCGTCGATAGCCGTCGAGGACGTGGTGACCGCTGACCGCGACAAGTCGATGGGGATCTTTCCGTTCCTCGACGCCGCGCTGAAGGAGTCGTCGGCAGAAGAAACGCTGCAGTCTGCATATGCGGTCGACGAGACGCCGGACGACCTCACGAAGTGGATCGAAGACAACCTCCTCGACGTGTACGACCCAGCCGAGGCGACGCGGGCGTACGACTTCCTCGCGAACGCCGACGTCTGGCTCGGGCGGGTTCGATCGACTCAGAACTACAGCTACTGGCGATACGCCACCGACAACGCGACTGCCGGCGTGGCTGCTGCCCGCGAGGGTGAAAAAGGCGGCTGGACTCGCTACGGACGACCCCAGTTCTGGCCGTCGAGCGACGCAACCGCCAACGCAGTCGTCGAACAAATAGCCGAAACGAGCGGCTGTGATACGGCGACCGCCCGTCGTGAGGTGTTGCCGTTCCTCCAGACAGTGACACACCACTGTAAGCCACGAGAGCTGACGGTCGCGATGGCAGCCGCCTACGATCTCGACGCGGCTGGCGTGGCGTTCGTCACCGGTTCGGGCGAGTCGACGAACAAGGTTGCGTCTATCGTCGAAGACGCACAGGAACGTCGCGAGGAGCAGCTGGAGGCAAACGTAGGGGACGCGTTCGCGATTCGGGCGACCGAATCTGATTCGAGTGAAGACGGGTCGACGAACGGTGAAAACGAGCCCACGGCGACCGACGACGAGACGACGACAGACAGACCCGAGTCGAACGCGAACGAGGACGAGTCCGCGTCACCAGACGACGAGTCAGACGACGACGGCCAGTCGGGACTGAGCGACTTCGTATGAGCCGCCGGGGACGAGCGGCCGGTCGCTGGCAGCTTTATTTCGTCGCGGTTGAAACGGTACCGTATGCGTGCAGCGATACTGCGATCGTACGGCGAGCCGCTGGCGATTCGTGACCTTCCGGCGCCAGAGCCGGCATCTACCGGCGCGGTGGTACGCGTCGATGCTTGTGGCGTCTGTCGGAGCGACTGGCACGCGTGGAAGGGCCACGGGGAGTGGGCAGACGACCGCGTTCCACACGGGCAGGTCCTCGGCCACGAACCGGCCGGAACGGTCGTCGCGGTCGGCGATGACGTGACGCGATTCGCGCCCGGCGACGACGTCGTCGTCCCGTTCTCACTCGGCGATGGAACGTGCCGTCACTGCTGTCGCGGCCACGGTAACGTCTGTGCGGACGGCCGCGCCCTCGGCTTCGAGCCGGACGCACCCGGTGCGTTCGCCGAGCGCGTCGCGGTTCCCGACGCCGACTACAACCTCGTCACGCGGCCGTCATGGCTCCCCGCTCGCGACGCTGCCGCACTGGGCTGTCGATACATGACCGCCTACCACGCGCTCTTCGAGCGGGCCGGCGTCAACGCCGGCGACTGGGTCGCCGTCCACGGCTGTGGTGGGGTCGGGCTCTCTGTGACCCAACTCGCCGCGGCCGCGGGTGCCCGCGTCATCGCCGTCGACATCGACGACGAGGCGCTTGACAGAGCACATACACTGGGTGCAACCGCGACCGTTCCCGGCGACACGGGCCAGCGGACGGTTCCCGAGCGTATTCGATCGCTGACCGACGGCGGAGCGGACGTCTCACTTGACGCGCTCGGGCGCGCCGAGACGTGTCAGAACTCGGTTCGATCGGTGCGGTCGCGTGGGACACACGTCCAAGTCGGGCTGACGACGGCCGCAGAACAAGGGTCCGTCGAGCTGCCAACCGATTGGATGACCAGGTGGGAGGTGTCGTTTCTCGGCGCGCGGGGGATGCCACCGACGACGTACGACGACCTTTTTACGTTCCTCAACGCGACCGACGTCGACCCAGGCTCACTCGTGACGCGTGAACTCGCCCTCGAAGACGTCTCCGCGCGGCTCGCCGCGATGGACGAGTACGAGGTACGAGGTGTCGAAGTCGTCACAACGATGTGAGCCGAGAAGCGACCGACCGTGGCCGCCGCACCCGTTCACAACAGCCGTGAGAGGAACTGTCGGCCGCGCTCGGTGTCAGGTTCTTTGAAGAAGTCCGTCGTCGGCGTGCGTTCGACGATACGGCCGTCTGCCATGAGGACGATGCGGTCGCCGACCTCGCGGGCAAAGCCCATCTCGTGGGTCACGAGCAACATCGTCATTCCCTCTGTGGCGAGCCCCTCGATAACATCGAGGACCTCACCGACCAACTCGGGATCGAGCGCACTCGTCACCTCATCGAACAGCATCACGGTCGGCTCCATGGCGAGCGCCCGCGCGATCGCGACCCGCTGTTGTTGGCCGCCGGAGAGCGCCTCCGGATACGAGTCGATCTGGTCGGCGAGCCCGACACGGTCGAGCAGATCGTGTGCTCGCTCCTCGGCCGTCTCTGCAGAGAGTCCTTTCACCCGCGTCGGCGCGAGTGCGACGTTTTCTACGGCCGTCTTGTGTGGAAAGAGGTTGAACGACTGAAACACCATGCCGACGCGCTGGCGAACCTCGTTCACGTCGGCATCGAGGACCGATTGGCCGTCAATCTGAATGTCGCCCGACTGTATCGTCTCGAGCCGGTTTACACACCGAAGTAGCGTCGACTTCCCCGAGCCGGAGGGCCCGATGACGACGACGACCTCCCGCTCGTCGATCGCGAGGTCGATGTCGCGGAGCACCTGCGTCTTGCCGAAGTACTTGTCGACCCCATCGAACGTGACGAGCGGGTCACTCATCGCTCTTGGCCCCCGTCGGCGTCGTCAGTGCCCCCCGGCGAGAACCGCGAGAGTCGGCCGAACATGCCGTCGTCCGAGCCCCAGTTCGATCGTCGCTCAAGCCCGTCGACGAACTGGCTCATCGACATCGTAATCGCGAGATACAGCACGCAGACCCATACCAGCGGGGTCCACGGGTCGAGCTGATTGCTGTTGATGTTCCGGAAGACACTCATGATCTCTGGTACCGCGATGACCGTGAGCAGTGAGGTGTCCTTTACGAGGATGATCTGGTCGTTGCCGATGGCGGCTAAGGCGTTACGCCACGCCTGTGGCAACACGACCGCCCGCAGCGCCATCACTCGAGACATTCCGAGCGAGCGTGCGGCCTCCATCTGTCCGTCCGGGACGGCGTCGATGCCACCGCGGATCGCCTCACCGACGTACGCGGCGTGGTTCAGGGTCAACCCGATGATCGCTGCCGGCACCGCCCAGTCTTGAAACGGAAACTCGCCGGTCGCCCACAGTCGCGGGACGCCGAAGTAGATCACGAACAGCTGGAACAACAGTGGGGTGCCACGGAAGAACTCGATGTATCCCGTCGCGATTCGGCCGGTAATTGGTGACGTCGAGATGCGGCCCAACCCGACGAACATACCGGCTGTCACCGAGAGGACACTGGATATCACCACGATTCGTACAACGAGGAGGAACGCCTCGAAGAATCGCCCGGCGATAAGCGGTGAGGCGAGCAATCGGAAGTTCACCTGTGTGGTGACGATCCAGACGAGCAGGCCGCCAATCGCGAGGACGAAGCTGCCGGCTGCAAGCTCGCCGACGCGCCTGACGAGCCGATCGCGCATCAGGACGCCGCCGGATTGCGTGTCGGTGTCGGTCTGTGTCGCCATGGGTGGTACGACGGCTGGTGTGGGTGCTTAGCCCTCGAAGTACTCGCCGTATATTTCGTCGTACGTGCCGTCTTCACGGATCGCCGCGAGCGCCCCATTGACCTCCTCGCGGAACCCGTCGTCGTCCTGCCGGAAGGCGATCCCGTACTCTTCGATCGTGAGCGTGAGGTAGTCGGGGGCGTTTTCGCGGTCGGCGGCGACGCCGTCGCCCTCGAGGAACACCACACCGTCGTTTTCGGCGGCGAACTCCGCGCTCACCGTGTTGTCGTTGATGACGGCCGACACCTGGTTGTTGAGCAGTGCGTCGAACGCACCCGTGATCTGATCGTAGCTCTCGATGCCGAGTTCGCCGTCGAACTCGGCTTGGAGGTCCTCGGCTGCCGCCTCTCCTGTCGTGCCACGCTGAACGCCAACGTCGACACCGCGTAGGTCCGCACGCTCGGTTATCTCGCCGTCGTCAAGGACTAACACCGTCTGGTAGGCGGTGAAGTACGGGTCAGAGAAGTCGACCTCTTCCGCCCGCGTCTCGTTGATCGTCATCGCGCTCATGATGATCCGAAAGTTGGCGTTGTTCAACGAGGCGATGATGCCGTCGAAGGCTGTTTCCTGGAACTCGTACTCGAGGCCGAGTTCACCCGCAAAGACTGCCTCCGCAATGTCGACATCAAAGCCGACGAGCTCACCCGCCTCGTTGCGGTACTCGAACGGAGCGTACGGGATATCCGAGCCGATCGTGACCGTCTCCTGGCTCTCTGCGGAGTCCTCTTCGGCCGTCATCGTCTCCTCCTCGCCCGACCCGCTCTCGTCGCCGCTCTCGGAGCTACTCTCGCTACCGTCGGACCCACCCTCGCTTCCGCCAGAACAGCCGGCAAGTGCGACGGCGCCGCCCGCGCCAAGCGTCGTTAGGTACTGTCGCCGATTCACGCGTCTATCGGTAGGCATACCCACAGGAAGGGCGATTACGGTTTAAGACTTATCAAGCAGCGACCGGTCGCGGCGAGGGTTGCGATGAGACTCAGTCGCTTTGTGTGGCCGTCGAGTGACGCCGAGCCGTGTCGGCCCCCCAGACGAGCCACGCCGCGGTCGCAGCGAGCACGAAGGCGGCGCCGAGCGCGATGAGATTCACCCACTGCCACGTCGCGGTGTACAACACCCAGTCACGTCCGAGCAATAGCGTCACAACGAATGCACCGGTCGCACCAGCGGTGAGCCGCCGAACCGCCTGCGCCGTCGACGCGTGGATCCCAGCCCCAGTCCCGTTCATCGCCTCGGTGGTGGAGACGAGCGCGGCGACGAACCCGAGGTGTGCGCTCAAGCCAGCGAGATAAAACGCCGCCTGTGCGCCTGGTGCGTAGGTGAGAATCGGGACTGCCCGCGAAAAGAGCGTGCTCACGAGGATACCAGCGAGCGCGACGCCGAACGCCACACGGAGCAACCGGGCGGAGCCGCCACGTCGACCGCCCCACATGGTCGCGAGTCCGAGGAGCGTGAAGATACAGAGCGCGACGGTCAGGTGTGCGGCGTGCGTCGAGACCGTGTATCCACCGGGGACGAGCCCGCCGACCGTGACGGTGATGGCACCGACGGTGATCTGTATCGGGAGGATTGCAACTGCGAGCGTTGCGGCCAGTCGCGTTCGACGGTCGAACGACCCGAACCAGCTCCAGGCGCCGACACCGAGGATCAGGAAGCCGGTGACCATCGCCCAAACGCGATGGAACCACTCGATGAAGTCGGGGTTGATCGCGAGCGTCGGGATGAGCTGGTCAGAACACAGCGGCCACTGGGCCTGACACGCGAGGCCAGAGCCCGTCGCCGCGGTGTACACGCCGAGTGCGAAAAGCGACAGCGTCATCCCCGTCGTCGCCGCCGCGTACCGACGGAACGTCAGCCACGAGGGTCGAAGACTCATTGTCGGGAGCACGGTACGCGCATACTTAGACCGTTCGAACACGCCAGGTCACGGGGCTACGACACGCGAAGTACCCGGCAATCGAACCACGCATCCGACACCGGACACGCGGTCACCCGACCGCGCTCACCCGGTCAACTCACGGCGTGCCCGGCGTGCTCGTTCCGCCATCTCCGTGCGATCCTCGACGTCTGCGAGCGTCTCGACGGCCTCTAACTGGCGAACGGCGTCGTCGAGGAACGACCGCACGTCGCCGGTGTAGGCGTACACCATGTACTCGTCGGTCATCACGTCGACAATGGCTTGCGGGCCGAGACCCTCCGCTCGCAACTCGAGTACGTAGCGGATGAACTTCTCTTCTGGACAGCCGCAGTACGGGCTCGACTGACAGTCACAGTCGAGGAAATCCTCGGCGAAGTCCAACACCCGGTCACGCGTGGCGGCGTCGAGCCCAGCGAGCTCGTCGCCGGTGAACAGCAGGTCGAGCGTCGCCCCGGCAAACGCCCCCTTCGGGAGACTCGTCTCCAGCTGTGCGGCGAGCTGGCGGTGGTTCTTCACGTATATTTTGTCGGTGAACGCCACGATTGAGAGGCGGTACGTCCGCATCGCTCAAAAGGAGCGCGGTACCACTCACTGAAGCGTCGACGCGGTGATTCGCGACAGGTCGCTATTGGATGTGGCCTTCGCGGCGGAGCTGGTCAGCTTGGTCGTCGGTGTACCGCCACTCGACGTTCGCTTTCTCGTCTTGCCAGTCCCACGGCTCCGCGATGACGATGTCTCCCTCGTTTATCCACGTACGGTACTTCATCCGACCGGGAATCCGACCCAGTCGCTCTTCGCCGTCGACACAGCGGAGGCGGACGTGGTTCCCACCCAGGTGCTCTGTCACCACGGCGAACACTTCGTCATCGGAGGGCATTCGGAGGTTCCGACGCCCTGAGTTTTCGCTCACACCGAACGATACAGGACACGCAGGTATAAGTGATTGGAGACGACGAGCAGCCGAGGAACCGGCAGGGCACTCGTTGGGACCGGTCACACCGGCTCAAGCAAAGTGCGCGTCGACCTGTGTAGCCGTCTCGCGCTCGTCACCAGAATTATCGACGACGACGGCGTCTAACTCAACTGGATCGAACGCCTCGGCAAACTGTCGGTAGACGTCGACGTCTGCGTCGCTTATGCCGTCGCGCTCCCGGATTCGGCGCTCTGCGACCGCCTGGTCGCACTCGACGCACACGAGGGTGCTCTCCGCCGCAGCCTCAGCGCCCAACTCGACCGCAGCCGTCCGAAACCGAGCGTCAGCGAACGTGGCGTCGAGTACGACTGATTCCCCACGGTCGAGCCGGTTCTCGGCGCGCGACAAGAGCGCGTCGTACACCGACGCCGTCTCCTCGGCCGAGTACGTCGGATCTGCGTACAGCGACTTTCGAACCGCGTCACTCCGCACTACCGTGGCGTCGATTTGCTCGGCAACCTGTCTGGCGACGGTGCTCTTTCCCACGCCGGGAAGCCCGCAGACGACGACGAGGGTGCCTGCGTCGGTCACACTCATTCATCTGGGGGTTCGCCGAGACACACATCAAGCTTGCTACCCGAGAGCGAAGCGTTCAACCGTCGACTTGCCGTAGCTCGCGCATGGACACACTCTCGTTCGAACAGCAGCCAGAACAGCTCTCGCCGATCGTCGTCATCGCGACCATCGCGCTGATCGCCGTCTTCGCGCTCGGCTTCATCATCCAGGCGATCGGTCTCGCGCTCTGAGCCACCGGCCTCGACCGACCACAGAGACCACATCCGACAGGGGTATCACCCTCCCAACACACCTACTGGCATGGATCGGCGCGTGTTGCTCGCGGCGCTCGTACTGTTCGCCGGCGGCGCCACCGGTGTCGGCGTCGCCGTCTTCGCGTTCGTCGGAGTCGACGGCGCGACCGCAGAGGCATCGGTCGTCTGGGAGTCAGACGCCGTCTCTGGGGACGACGGCACCGGGACGGCAAGCGTCGACGTCGACGGCTCAACGCTGCTCGTGCAGCCAGCGATGGTGAACGGCACCCACGGTATCCGCGCCGTAGCGCCGGGCGTCGGGACGCAGTGGACGAGAGCGGTCACGGCCCAGGCGACTCCCGAGGCGAGCGGCGCCGCCCGAGCGCCCAGCGGCGGCGTCACAACCGGTCAACTCGACGGCAATCCAGTCGTCGCGACGACCACCGAAGACGGCCGACTCGTCGTTCGCAACGCCGCCGATGGCAGCGAGCGATTCACGGTCGATTTAGGCGGATCGAGCGGTGTCACGCCGGCGATCGGTGACCCAACTGGTGACGACACGAACGTCGTCGCCGCCGCGACGACCGACGGTCGGATTGTTGTAGTCGGCGCCGACGGCAGCCGACAGTTTGAGGCGACCGTCGACGGCAGCGTCGAGCGCCGACCGCTGATCGTCGGGCCCAACCCGGACCCCGACGGCCGCGAAACGGGTATCGCGGGAGGTATTGCGGTCTCGACGGCTGGAGGCGATACCGGAGCAGTCACCCTGTTCGATGCGGCGGGGACGCCACTGTGGGAGCGAACGCCTGCGGTAACGCTGGTGAGCTGGACCGCCGCATCGACCCGTCGCGGCCCCGTGATCGCACTCGGCGGAGCGAACGGTAACCTCGAGGCGATCGACGTCGCCGACGGGTCGACGCGCTATGAGGTTGGGCTCCAAGACCGCCCGGTCGCCGTCGGCGGGCTCGACGCCGGGCGCGTGCTCGTCGGAGGCGTCGGCAGCGTCTGGGCCGTTGATCTCCTCGATGGAGAGGTGGTGTGGAAACAACAGTACGGTGGAGAAACCCGTGTGAACGCACCGGGAGTCGGCGACGTCACGAACGACGGGACGCCCGAGGTCGTCGCCGTGAACCGCCAGGGCGCGCTGCTCGGGCTCAACCGAAACGGCGAGCCGGTGCTTCGCGGCGGCCTCGACGGAACAGACGGCACACCGGTTGTTTACGCCGGGCCGCTGTTTGCCGACACCGATGGGGACGGCACCGACGAAGTGGTGATGGTCGATGAGACGGGCCGCGTGTCCGTCCTCTCATCTTGACATCCTCCCCGCGGTGAGGCGCGAGGCGTTCTTCTTGGCTTTCCGTAACTAGGGCTCGAGTGAGCGCGGGGTTTCACCGGAAATGTGGTGTGTAAAATGCGGCGCCGCTAGGCAGCCGTCGCCCGACAATTAAAAGCGTTGAGCCGTCAGTGCGACTCGTCCTCGTACACCCACGTCGCGGTGTCGAGATCGTAGTCGACGAGCTCGTCCCCCTGGAAAAAGAGGTCGATCTCGCGCTCGTTTGCGCCCTCGTCTTCGTGGTCTGAGGCGTGGATCACGTTGTGGCCGAGGTCAAGCCCGAAGTCACCACGGATCGTCCCGGGTGCGGACTCGGCGGGGTCGGTCTCACCGACCATCGACCGAACCTGGCGGGTCGCGTCCGCGCCTTCCCACACCATCGCGAAGACGGGACCGCTGGTGATGAACTCGACGAGGCCGTGGAAAAACGGCTTGTCAGCGTGTTCACCGTAGTGTTCGTGTGCCAGCTCCTCGTCGATCTGTGTGAGCTTGCCGGCGACGAGCTTCAGTCCGCGCGCTTCGAACCGCGAGACGACCTCACCGATGAGGCCACGCTGGACGCCGTCCGGTTTGACCATGACGAACGTGCGCTCGTCGTGGTGGCTCACTGCTCGCCTCCTTCGGCACGCCCCTCCTCGGTCCACTCAAGGTCGCGTGCCTCACGACCGAGGAAGTAGTTCTTCTCCGCCTTCGAGTCGACAAAGTGGAGGATCTGGCCGTTCGTCTTCACGTACATCGTGCCCGTTCCGGGCTCGATCTCTTCACCGGTGTAGTCGCAGGTGCGTGTCTCGACCATATTATCTCCCGCCGATGGCGTCGGCGTCGCGCTGGGTCTCACGCAGCTGGAGCACGTCGCCCAGCCGCACCGGACCTAAGACGTTTCGCGTGATGATCCGTCCCTGGTTCGATCCCTCCTGAATGCGGCACTTGACCTGCATGGCCTCGCCGTGCATCCCGGTCTTGCCGACGACCTCGATCACCTCGGCGGTGGTCGAGTCGCTGGCACCCTCTTCTGCGCTCATGGGTGGTTATCGGAGCTCCGCGACCTTCTCGCCGATGTCGTCGACGTCGTCGACGGCGTCACCGGCGTCAACGACCGCGGCGGCGGCGGAGCCGACCTCGAGGCCCGCGGCGTGGCCGACCTCGTCTTGGGTGTCGACGAAGACGACCGGGATGCCCTTCTCCTCGGCGAGTTCGGGGAGGTGCATCACGATCTCTTCGGGCGAGACGTCCTCGGCGACGAGGACGAGCTTGGCGTTGCCGCGCTCGATGGCCTTCGTGGTCTCGTTGGTTCCTTTCTTGACGGTTCCGGTGTCTCGGGCGACCTCGAACGCCTCGAGCGATCGCTCGGCGAGGTCGGCTGGGGTGTCGTAGTCTACGTAAACTGGCATGCGTGTGTCACCTGTGTCCTCCGTGTGAGCTCGCGTGTCCGTCCCGTGGCCGGTCCCTGTCGGAACAGCACATCATCGACCCCACAGAGGGTGTACACCGTGGTACTGCTGGGCAGCATAAAAGCGCTTTCAAACCGCCCCACGGGTGTGTGACGGCCGCACAGTGAGCGAGCCAAACCGGCCGCATGGCGGCACGCACGGACCCGATCACCGGCCGATCGTCTGTGCGACTACTCCATAGCCGTCTCGTGGATCACAAGCCGAGGTACAGCTCCATCAGCGCTTCTTCTTCGGAGAGTTCGGACGGCGGACCGTGGAACTGCACCTCACCCTCGGCGAGGATGTAGACGTAGTCGGCGAGCCTGAGTGCGGCGCGCACGTTCTGTTCTATCAAGACGACCTGAGCACCCGTATCGACGAGCCGTTCTATCAGCCCGAACGCGTCGTCGACGAGCTTCGGTGCGAGCCCCGCCGAAGGCTCATCGAGCAGGAACGTGTCTGCGCCGGTCATCATCGCGCGGCCGAGGCTCACCATCATCTGTTGTCCACCAGAGAGGTCACGGGCCTGCTGGCCGAGTTTTGCCTCGAGCGCCGGGAATACCTCGAGGACAGTTTCGCGACGCTCAGCAGTGATCGCGTCGTCGTCGACGGTGAACGCGCCGATCTGCAGGTTCTCTTCAACGGTGAGGCTCCCGAAGATACCGCCACCCTGCGGGAGCGTTGCAATGCCGTGAGTGACTATCGACTCCGGTGGCACCTCGGTAAGGTCGACGTCACCGTATGTGATGTTGCCGTCCCACACCGAGACGACGCCGTTTAACGTCTTCATGAACGTCGACTTCCCGGACCCGTTCGGCCCGAAGATGCACGTCACGCCGTCGCGACTCTCGAAAGAGATGCCATGGAGCACCTGATGGCGGTCGTACCCCGCTTCGACGGCGGTTGCCGAGAGCGTCGGAACGTCCTCGCGGCTCATATTGGCACCTCGTCGTCTTCGGCGGTCGTTCCGCCGAGGTATGCCTCACGAACCGCGGGATCAGCCGAGACCGTCTCGAAGTCGCCTTCGGCGATATGTGTGCCGGCGTCGAAGACGGACACCGTATCTGCGAGTGTTCGCATTACGTGCATGTCGTGTTCGATGACGACGAATGTGGTCCCGCGGTCGTTCAGCTCGTGGATGTGGTCCATGATCCGCGATTCGAGTGCAGGATTGACGCCTGCCGCGGGTTCATCAAGCATCACGAGTGCCGGATCGAGCATCAACACCCGACCGAGTTCGAGCAGTTTCTGTTGGCCGCCGGACATCCCGCGGGCCTGGTTGTCGGCGATGTGATCGATCTCGAGAAATGCGAGGATCTCTTCGGCACGGGCTTGCTTTTCTTCGCGCGAGCGACCCCCCTCCGTCTGGACCGCGAGCATGTTTTGTCTAACGGTCATATTTTTGAACGGAGAGACGATCTGAAACGTCCGCCCGAGTCCGCGTCTGGCGAGCCGGTGTGGCTCCCAGGCAGTGACGTCTTCGTCGTCAAAGACGACGCTCCCGCCGTCAGGATCATAAAACCCCGAGACGGTGTTGAAAAACGTCGTCTTACCTGACCCGTTCGGGCCGATGATACCGCGAATCTCACCGCGTTCGACCGACAGCGAGATCGCATCGTTAGCGGTCAGTGCACCGAATTGCTTCGTGAGTGCGGTGGTTTCGAGGATTGCGTCGGTCATCGGAGATCGAACCTCTCTCTGAGCGCACGAACGTTCTCGCGGACGTCGGTGGCGTCGACCTCACCGCGCAGGATGCCGATGACGCCACTCGGCGCGAACAACACCGTCAGCATGATCAGCGTCCCGATGAGCGGGAGATAAAACGTCGTCGAGCCGAGGAACACCGACGAGAGTCGTTCCAACAGGAAGACTAAGAGCCCTCCGGCAATGGGTCCGGTGAGCGTCCCGAGGCCACCCAAAAGCGCCATGATGACCATCCGATCGGTGATTATCGGCGCGAGCACGTCGTTCGGGTGGATGTAGACGATGTACCACGCATGGACCGCGCCGAAGAGCGCCGCCACCACACACGAGAGCACGTACACCTGTCGCTTTACGCGGGTCGTGTCAATGCCGAGTGACTCGGCTGCATCCTGATCGTCACGAAGTGCTTTCACCCGGAAACCGAACTCACGGCGTTCGAAGAGGACGTAGGTGAGCGCCATCGTACCCACACACAGCGTGAGCATCGCGTAGTAGAAGAATGCCTCCGAGATAGGGAACGGTGCCGCGATACCGACGAACGAGTCAGGCGATCGCGGCAGGCTCAGTCCAAACGTTCCGCCCGTGATCCCGGTGACGAGGGCCGTCTGTTTGATCGCCTCAGCAAACGCCCACGTCGCGATCGCGAAGTACGCACCGGTGAGCCGGAGTGTCGGGATCGCGACGACTGCGGCTACAGCGGTTGCGACGACGGCTGCGAGCGCGAAGCCGACGAGGAACGGGTACCCGAACTGCGCCATCGCGACTCCGGCTGCGAAGGCGCCGATCCCGAAGTACGCGCCGTGACCGAAATCGAGGTAGCCGGCGTACCCGCCGATCATGTTCCACGACTGAGCGAGACCGATCCACATCAGCGCGCCGAGACCGATGCGTGCCCAGAAGGGCCCGAACACCAGCGGCCACGCGAGCAACAGCAATCCAACGCCGGCGTACCAGTAGCGACGAGCGCCGGGCAACCTGTCGAAAACGGAAACTGGGCCCGTCATGTGGCCCACTCACCCTTTCCTAAGATGCCTGCCGGAGACACAAGCAGGACGAGGTAGATGATTGCGAACAAGACGAGTAACACCAGATTCCCGCTCACATACACCGCGGTGAACGACTGTGTCAGCCCGAGGACGACACCCGCGAGGATCACTCCGGGGAGGTATCCCATCCCGGCGAGAACGACCATGAAGAACGCGAACGCGGTGTACTGCAGTCCCATCCCGGGGTTGGCGGTGAACGTCATGCCGATGAACACACCGGCGCTTCCGGTGAGCGCGGCGTACGCCCCGTAGGCGATCGACTGATACCGATTGATATTGATTCCCATCAGCCGCGCGTTCGTTCGATCTTCGGCGATGGCGCGGATCGCCATCCCACCTTTCGTACGGTAGAGATAGTACATGAACGCGACGAGCGCCGACACACCGAAGACGGCTGTCACAGTCCGGACAACCGGAAACGTCCCGACACCGGGCACGCTCACGCCACCGGTGAGAAGCGAGGACGGCACGTCCCGGTTGTTTGGACCAAAGATCGTGAGCACCGAGCCGCGGAGGAACGTCGCGAGCCCGAAGGTGAACACGAGCCCCATCAGCAACGGGTGTGGACGGTCACCAGTCGTCACGTGGTGAATAAACGGCTGCACGAGCGCACCGAGCGCGAAGAAGGCGACGAGCACGACCGGGATAGCGAAGATCCCCTCAGCGCCAAACAACGGTGCGAGTATTGCACCCGCAAACGCCCCGACCATCACGTACTCGCCGACCGCGAAATCGACCACCTCGAGGACCCCGAATGCCAGCGAGAATCCCACGCCGATCGTGACGTAGATTCCACCGAGCAGGAGCCCGTTGATCACTATCTGTGTGAATAGTCCGATATCGACCATGTCGCAGGCGTTACCGGTCCGCCCACGCTGGAGCGGGGTAGGTTGCCTCGGTCGTCGCCGATTCTTCGGGGCCGACGATCGACGGTGCGCCCTCGCCGCCGAGTTGGACGAGCAACGTCTGTGTATTGACGTTGTTGTGGTAGTAGTCGCCGCTCGTCTCGAAGGCGACGTCCCCGTAGAAGGTGCTGACGTCGATCGATTCGAGGATACTAATGAGCTCGTCTTTGTCGTCCTGTGAGAGCGGGGGTGTTGCGCCAAGCTCTTTGAACGCCTCTTGGAAGACGATCCCTGCGGCCGTCGAACCGGCCTGTGTGTAGTCCGGTGCTGAATCGTACGCGGCCGTCGCGGCGTCGGCGTAGGCGCCCGGGGAATGGAAGAGCACTCCTCCGGAGCGCTCGACGCTCGGGATCCAGACGGTCGCACCGAAGGTGTGGGGGGCCTGTGTGCCGGCACCGTCTTTGAACGACCCCGTGTTGACGCCGTAGTGCATCAGGAAGCCGTCGGGCGTGTAGCCGAGCTGTTCGGCCGCGTTGACGAGGTTGACGTGGCTCCCGATGTGTCCCCCGTGGAAGTGAAGATCCGGGTCGGCGTCCTGTGCCGCACTCACTACATTGGTGTAGTCGGTGTTGCGGGGGAACTCTTCGTAGTTTTCCACGGTGATACCGGCTGCTTCGGCCGCCGCGCGCATCGCCTCACCGGTCGCTACAGAGAACGGTTCGTTGACCGCCGTGATGTACACCGACTCTGGCTGTGGGTCGAGGTTCAACAGCGCCGTGGCCGCCTCGTTGCCGATGATACTCACCGTCGGAATGGTACCGAAGCTGTACTCGAAACCCTCCTCCCAGATCTGCGGTGACTCCGCGCTCCCAGTGATGTGAGGCATCGAATTCTGTTCCATAATCGGACACACCGCGAGGGTGACGTTACTGGAGTAGGGGCCTAATACGGCGTCGGCGCCGTCGTTTACCATCTGTGAGGCGGCGTCAGCACCGGCAGAGGGGTTCGATTGTGCATCCGCGTACTCGATCTGTACCTCGTACGTCTCACCGCCGACTTCGATCCCGCCCTGTTGTTCGTTGAGCGTGTCGGCCCAGAGGTCGTACCCACGTTGGGTGACTTCCCCGCCAAATCTGAGATCCCCAGAGAGTGACGTCACCGCACCCAGCTTGAAGTAGTCGCGTCCTGAGCTGCTGCCCCCCGAGCAGCCGGCGAGTCCGACCGCAGCCACCGCGCCGCCCATTCCCTTCAGGAACCGCCGTCTGTTGTTTCTCGCATGTGTCATAGTGACACGTTGGCATCTGTGTATCCCCAATAAACGTTTATGTGACGGACAGAAACCGTGTTTTCTGCGTGACACAACTGGCAGCGATCCGGGATCTCTGTCAGAGATGGGCCGATCGCGGCGTCTTTTACCCGTCCCACACTCGATCGACGTATGCCCCGGCTACTCCACTACGCCGACATCGAGAACGTCTTCGACGTGCCCGCGCGGGCGGCCCGCCTCGCCGCCCGAATTCGGGCGCTCGATGGTCCCGACGCGGCGGTCGTCGGCGCCGGCGACACGACCGCGCCGGGCGTGCTGTCGCTGGTCGCGACCGGCCGGCAAACGATCGACTTCTATGCGGCCACCGACACAGTCTTCGATACGTTCGGCAATCACGAGTTCGACTACGGCCCTGATGCGCTCCGCGAGCTCGTCGCCGACGCACCGGTCCAGTTCCTCTCTGCGAACGTCCGCGACGAGGATGGTCGGCCCTTCGGCAAGGCAGAAGACGTCGTACCGTGGGCAATCCACCAGGTCGACGGCTCGACGGTCGGATTCGTCGGGGTCACCGACCCCGCGACCGACTCGCTCAACCCGATGGCCGCCCCGCTCTCGTTCGACGACCCGATTACCGCGGTGCAGGAGGCGCTCACGGCGATGGATCGAACGACGTCACCACCGGCGTACCGCGTGGTCCTCTCACACCTCGGGGGCGGCGACGAGGCGCTGGCACGGGCCGTCGACGTCGACGCGATCCTCGGCGGACACGTCCACAGTCGACGGAACGACCGCGTCAACGACACGCGTCTCGTCCGCCCGGGTGTGAACGGCGAGGCCGTCGTCGAGGTCGACCTCGACGGTTCCGACGGGTGTGCGACCGCGACGCACCACGAACCGGACGGAGCCGACCCACACGGCCCGCTCGAAGCCGCACTTACGGAACGGATGGCGGCCGCGGACCTCGGCGAGGTCGTCGGTCGAGTCCCCGAGCCGATTCCGCGAGACAGCGACACCGTTCACGGCGGTGAGTGCCGTGTCGGCAACTTCGTCGCCGACGCGTTTCGGTGGGCACACGACGCCGACATCGGGCTCTCAAACGCGGGCGGACTCAGACAGGGCGACCCGTGGGTTGGCGCGGTGACGAAAGCGGATCTGATCAGTCTCATCCCGTTCGAAGAGCCGGTCGTTGAGACGGCAGTCACGGGCCGCGAGCTTCGACAGATTCTCCGTGAAATGGCCGCGCCTGACGTCGACTTCGGCGAGGATGACTGGTGGCACGGGCACGTCTCGAACGCGTGCGTGGTCTGGGATGTAGCCGACGAAGCGCTTCTCTCGGCACGCGTCGGGGGCGAGCCGATCGATCCGACGGCTGAGTATACCGTCGCCACCTCTGAGTATCTGCTTCACTCCGACCACGAGTTTCCGACGCTCGAACCGCGTCACCGGGTCGGCGAGGGAGACATCCAGTACGAGGTCCTCGCCGCTTTCGCGCGCGAGCACGGGGTCAGCCCACAGGTGGAGGGACGGATCGAACGACGCGGTCGGTGAGGAGACGACTCAGGGCAGGTCGACGCCGACGCCGTGTCGTCGACCCGCCGCCTTCACCGTGTTGTATAACAACATTGCGCGAGTCATCGGCCCGACGCCGCCGGGGACGGGCGTGATAGCACCCGCGACGTCGGCCACAGAGCCGTATGCGACGTCGCCGACGAGTTCGTAGCCGCGGTCGGTGTCGGCGTCGACGCGATTTATCCCCACGTCGATCACGGTCGCACCGGACTTGATCATCGAGCCGTCGACGAACTCGGGGATGCCCGCGGCGGCGATCACGATGTCGGCGTCGGCGAGCTTCGCCTCAAGATCGGCAGTGTGTGAGTGACACACCGTCGTGGTCGCGTTCCCGCCCGGTCCCTTCTGTACCAGGAGGTTCGCCATCGGTTTGCCGACGATGTCGGAGCGGCCGATAATCACGGCGTCGGCGCCGTCCGTCTCGACGTCGTACGCCGCGAGTAGTTTCTGAACGCCGTGGGGCGTACAGGGCTTGTACCGGGCGTCGCCGGCGACGAGCCGACCGACGTTCTCGGGGTGAAAGCCGTCGACGTCCTTTTCTGGGTCGATCCGGCGAAGCACCTCGCGCCGGTCGACGTGTGCTGGCACCGGGAGCTGGACGAGAATTCCGTGAACGTCGTCGCGGTCGTTGAGTTCGTCGATGGTCTCGAACAGCGTCGCGGCGGGGGCGTCGGCGTCGACGTCCACGTGGATGCCCTCAATGCCAACCTCCTCGCAGTCGCGTTGTTTCATCGAGACGTAGGTCTCACTCGCTGGGTCGTCGCTCATCAACACGGTGGCGAGTCCGGGCGTCACGCCCGCGTCGGCGAGCGTGTCGACACAGTCGGCGACACCTTCTCGGACGTCGGCCGCGACCGCCTCACCGTCGATAACCTCGGTCATACACGTGGGTCCGCCCCGTCTGGTAAAAGCTGTCCGGGATCGTGTCGAGGTGGCACAGAAACAGCCCTACGGTATTCACTGATGTGGATCGAACGAGGAGTTGAGTGGACCGGCACGACGCGGCTACTGCGACCCGACAAGCGTGCGCCCACAGAGGCTAACCAGGTCGTGGAGATCGGCGATTTCGTAGGTGGGCTGTGTCGAGAGCTCGGTCTCCCGTCGGTGTGGCCGGCGGACGAACGCCGAGTCGATCCCGGCGTTGTCGGCCGCTTGGACGTCTGACTCGTTGTCACCGACGAATAGCGCCGTCGAGGCGTCGAGGTCGGCGAGCGCTCGCTCGAGGTAGTACGGCGACGGCTTCTTGCGTGAGAGACTGGCGATCGACGGCTCGCGACCGTAGACGACCTCGAAGCGCTCCGCGAGCCCGAAGTGTCCGAGCAGGTCGTCGACGGTCGCCTGCTGGTTCGACGAGACGACACCGAGTGCGGCGTCAAGGTGCGAGAGGACGTCGACGTCGTCGTACGGGGTCTTCTTGCCGGCGCGTGAGGCGGCAATTTGCGCCTCTGCGGCGGTCTGGTCGCGGACTCGCCAAAACTCGGCCGGGTCCACGTCGTATCGCTCACAGATGTCGCTCAGGGTCGCCGGATCGACGCCGACAGCGATGTCGTCGACATGTGCGAGGTCTGGGTCGGAGACGCCCTGCTGCTCGAAGGCGTTCCAAGCCGCCTCTCGGAGCGTATCGAACGGCGTGCGACCAACGATGACCCCGTCGTGGTCGAAGACGACTGCGTCGTACACGTCCCACCCTGGGGGACTGGCGATAAAAAGGTGTGTGACCGAGAGCACCACCGGCCGGGTCCGCGTCGACGCACGTAGTCGTCACCCGACGTCGCTCGGTTCACCCGCACGACGCCGCTCGGTGTGCCTCGGACACGAGAGACAGCCACATCCACGTGGCGAAGTCCCGTCGGGCGCGAGGACTCACACACATTCAATACCCAGCCCCTGCAATCGTCGGCTTGGACATGAACATCGCTGATATTGCCGCGTCGGAGTACGTCGAAGTCGACGCCGACGACCGGCTTGCGAAGATCCGGTCGCTCTTCGAGCGAGAGAACCTGAAGGGCGTCGTCGTCACCGAAGACGACGAGTACGCCGGAGTAGTCGGCGAAAAGCAGCTGCTTCGGTCGCGAATGGAAGACGACACGAAGGTCACAGCAGTCGTCACTCCCGCCCCGTCGGTAGCCCGAACCGAAGACGTCCGCGAGACCGCCCGACTCCTCGTCGAGGGTGACGTCAAGATCGCGCCCGTCTACGAGGGCGAGCAGTTGTACGGCGTCATCACGGTCGATCAGATCCTTGAGGCGGTTCTCGACAGCCTCGATGCGATCACGGTCGACCAGATTGCCACGAGCGAAGTTATCGGTATCAACAAGAAGGACAGCGTCGGGCGCGCGATCAATCGCCTCCGTGAGAACGGCATCTCTCGGCTCCCCGTCCTCGACGACGATGGAACGCTCGCTGGGGTCGTCACCACGAGCGACATCGTCGAGTTCGTGATCCGCGATGACGACCGACAGGGAAGCGGCGACCGCGCCGGCGACGTCGACCGGATGCTCGACATCCCTGTCTACGACATCATGTCGAGCCCGGTCGTCTCAGCGAGTGCCGACGAGACTGCAGCCGCGGCCGTCTCACGGATGTTCGAGAACGACATCTCTGGGCTTATCGTCACGCCAGACGACGTCGACAGCGTTGCCGGCATGATCACCAAAACCGACGTGCTCCGCGCGCTGACGTTCACCGAACAGGAGGCACTCGACGTCCAGATCACGAACGTCGACCTCCTCGATCAGATCTCGCGTGAGCACATCGTCGAATCCATCGAGAACGTCGCCGACAAGTACGCCGAGATGCGGGTCGTCCACGCCCACGTCCGCTTCCACCAGCACAAAGAGAAGCTCCGCGGGACGCCGTTGTTGCAGTGTCAGATTCGACTACGGACAGATCGGGGACAGGTCGCCGGTACCGGCGAGGGGTACGGCGCAGACCACGCCTTCCACGTCGCCCTCGACAAGCTCGAGCGGAACGTATTAGAGATGAAGGGGATCGAAGCCGACGAGGAGTACCGCGGCCAGCTGCTTCGGAAGCTTGGCGAACTCTAGTCGGCTCGCCTGACCGACGGACCCTGCCGCGCTACTCGTCGGCCCGGCCCGCAGCGAGCCCGTCGCCGACGATCTGAAACGTCGTGGTCTCCCCCGCGGGCTTCGACCGGTGTTTTTCCAGTGTCACCCGCCGATTACCGCGCCTGAACCGGTCGACACGGAGGATGGCGCCGGTCCAGTGATTGAGTGTGTTGCCGCCGAGCGCGCGGTCGCGATCCGCGTCTGGGTCGGTAAACACCTGATTCGTGATGACGACCGCGAGGTCGTACCGGCGCGCCAGCGAGAGGAGGTGTGTCACTTGTTTGGCGACGCGCCTGAGCGACTGTCCACCCTCGGTGTCGTCGGCGCGCTCCAGCCGGTAGAACCCGGTCGCCGAATCGAGCACGATCAGGCTCATCTCCTCGGCGAGCTCCGCGGCATCGCGGACGGCCTCTCGCTGGTCCTCGAAGTCGTACGCCTCCGTGATCACGAGCCGCGCCGCGAGCTGCTCGACGGTCTCGTCGGTGTGCTCGACAGCGGCCGCCGCGAGCTGTTCGAACCGATCGACAGAGAGCCCCTCCGTGTCGATGAACAGCGACCGCTGGCCGGCCGCAGCAGCCTCGACAGCGGCTGCAAGCGCGAGGTTAGTCTTGCCAGCCGCCGGTGGGCCGTACACCTGTGTGACCACACCGCGTTCGAAGCCGTCACCGAGCAGGTCGTCCACGGGGTCACAGCCGGTGGGAATCGGGTCACTCACTGCACGGTAGTTGGCAGCCGATGCGATTTAAGCCGTCGGGTCAGGCCGCCAACTGGGCTGGCCGTTAGCGCGACGCCAGCCACGCGCTGAAGTCGTTCGTGAGGAAGCCGACGTAGTCGAGGATACCGAGGAGGAGTGAGACAATGATCACCACGGCGACAGGGCCTCGAACGGCCCATATCCACGTGTCACCAAGCGGGCCGAGCCCGTTGGTCCCAGCGGTGAGCTCCTCGCGGGCGTCGGTGGGAATTACCCAGCCGACGAAGCCCGCGAGCAACAGCGAGCCAAGCACGAGCAGGACCCCGTTCGCGAGCCCGTCAAGGAGGTCCAAGACGATCAGATCGACTGTGACCGGCACGCCGAGTAAGAACACCCCGAGACCGATCGAGACGGCTGCGGGCACCCGCGAGACAGCCGTCTCGTCGACAACGTACGAGACGAGTACCTCCAGGATGCTGATCGCAGACGAGAGCGCGGCGATGCCGACCATCGCGAAGAAGACGGTGCCGATGAGGCGGCCGGCTGGGAGGGTGACGAACGCGCTCGTGAGACTCACGAAGATCGCACCGGGGCCGCCCGCTCCTGGCTCGAGCCCGGCCGCAAAGAGGAACGGGAAGACGACGAAGCCGACTGTCACCGCGACGAGTGTGTCGAGAGCAGCGATCACGCCGGCGTCGACGAGGAGATTACGACGCTCACCGAGGTACGAGGCGTAGGTGATCATCACACCCATGCCGAGTGAGAGCGTAAAGAACGCCTGGCCGGCCGCGGCTGGCAGGATGCTCCGCCACTCCTCAAGGATGACGCCGACGTCAGGGGTGAGGTAGTACGCGTACGCCTCCGCAGCCGCGTCGAGGGTGAACCCGTAGGCGGCGAGTCCGATCAACAACACGAGGATGGCGGGAACCATGAGCGTCACCGCGGTCTCGATACCGCTGCGGACACCAGCTGCGACGATACCGACCACGAGCAGCATGAAGACGGCGTGAAAGAGGAGTGAGTCGAGTCCGGTAGCGACCTGGCCGAACAGCGTATTCGCCCCTTCAAGCCCACCAACTGCGAAGCCGTCGGTGACTCCGATCAGTGTGTACCGAAGGAACCAGCCGGCGACGACGCTGTAGTACGAAAGAATGGTAAATCCGGTGACGACGAACAAGTACCCCACGTACCGCCACGGACCCTCACCGAGCGTTCGCAGTGCTCCGACAGCGTTCAGTCCCGTGCGCCGTCCCACGACGAACTCGACGAGGATCGCCGGCAGTCCGACGCCGACGACGAACGCAAGGTAGACGAACAAGAACGCCGAACCGCCCTCTTGCCCGGCGACAAATGGGAAGCGCCACACGTTGCCCAGCCCGACCGCGCTGCCGACGGCCGCGAAGATGAATCCAGCCCGCGTCGCCCACGTCTCGCGTGTCATCGTTGTCGAATCGACCGGGGGCTCGGCGAAAAGGGTGTCCTTTCGGTGCTCGTGTGCGCCGGACAGCACCGGGAAACTGAGGCGATGTGAGGCGACGCAAGAGACTTACCGCCGCACCGCGTGATAGACGTACGCATGGATCTCCGCGTACAGGGTGACGTCCCCCCGGACCCGTTTCTCGGCGCCGCCGACCTGTTCGAAACCGAGTGCTCGCTTGCGGACCCCGTCTACGTCAAGGTTCGTGAGGACCCCGACGAGCGAACCTGGGCGGGCCACTACGCCGACTATCACGTCTTGAACGTCTCTCGGCGGGCGGCAACAAGCGCGATGGCACGCGAGCTTGCGATCCACGAGCTCTCGCACATGGCGCGCTATGAAGAGGGACACCCCTCTCACGTGCAGTCGACCGAGGAGGCGCTGTACCTCGGACTCGCCGGTGAGCGCGTCGAGCGACACAAGCTCGCCCACTGCTACCAGATCGCGAACCACATGAAAGACATCTACGCCGACGACATCACGCTCTCGGTCGCGCCTGCCGACAAGCTCCTCGGGTTTCTCGAGTCAACGCTGGCAGCAGCGATCGCGGACCGCCCGGACCCATCCCCGACGGGCTCGCTTCCGGTGACCGGTGGCGCCGACCCTGAGATCACCGCAGTGAACGCGGCGTTCGCGCTGGCTCTCGTTGAGCGTCACGACCTCGCCTCACCGGATCACCGGCTCTACGACCTGGCCCGTGCCGCAGAAAGCGATGCTGCCGGTGTCGATGTCGACGCGTTCAAACGGCGGTTCCTCTCGCTTGGACCAGATCCGACGACGAGTGATTACCGTAAGGCGCTCGTCGGAGCCGCCCGCGCGTACGCGGTGTGAGACGACCCCCCGACTCTGACACCGCGTGCTGACCGCTTCGACCGGCTCACTCGGGTTCGTCGGCGGGTTCTGGTGGGGCGTCCGAAGAAGCCGCAGCCTCGCGGAGAACCGTTACCCGGGCTTTCATGATCCGGGTGTTGTCGACCTGCTCGATCCGGATCCTGACGCCGTCGAACTCGATCTGTTCTCCTTCTTCGACGAGCCTGCCCGCGCGGTTGAATACGAAGCCGGCGAGCGTTTCGAACTCTTCGCCCTCGGGCAGGTCGATGCCGAGCATCTCGTTCACCTCATCGATGTTCACCTCCCCTTGGACGTACGCGACGTTCTCGTCGAGGAACTCGATCGGCTCCGGCTCGTCGCCCTCGAGGATGTCGCCAACGATCTCTTCGACCATGTCCTCGAGGGTGATGATCCCCTCTGTCGTGCCGAATTCGTCGATGACGATCACCATCTGGAGACGGTTGTCCTGCATCTCTTCTAACAGTTCGTCCGCGTTCTTCGACTCCGGCACGTGAAGCGTCGGCTTGACTACGTGGTCGAGTGAGGGCTCACCCTCCGAGTAGTTCAGTTCACGAACCAGATCACGGACAGAGATGATCCCAACGATATTGTCTAGGTTGCCGTCGTAGACGGGGATCCGCTCGTGGTCGGCGTGGACGCAGCGTTGGATCGCTTCTTCGACGGTCGACCCCTTCGAGACGGCGGTGACGTCGAGCCGCGGCGTCATCACCTCCTTTGCGATGGTGTTGTTGAACCGGAAGATGCGATCGAGCATCTCCCGTTCTTCTTCTTCGATGACCCCCTCGCGCTCGCCCGTCTCGATGATGTTCTGGATCTCATCGCGGGTGACGTACGACGACTCGATCGCCGAGCGCCCGCCGGTGATCCGGTTGACGAGACGGGTGAGGTGATCGAAGAGAACGACGAGCGGGAGGAGGACGTACTCCGAGAGCTTCAGCGGTCGCGCGATGCGCAGCGCCCACGACTCGGTGTTCTCGACCGCGTACGACTTCGGGGCGCTCTCGCCGAACAAGAGCACGAGGGCCGTGATTCCGAACGTCGCAGCCGCGACCGCCTGGCCCTGACCGAATCCCAAATAGACGAGCAGTCCCGTCGAGAGCGACGACATCGCGATGTTGACGATGTTGTTCCCGACGAGGATGGTGATGAGCAGTCGGTGTGGGTCTGATTTGAGGGCGCTCACCGTCTCCGCGCCCGGAATGCCGTCTTCGACGAGGCTTTCGATCCGGTGTTGCGGGAGCGAGAACATCGCGATCTCAGACGAGGAAAAGAACGCCGACAACCCCACCAACACCAGGATAGCCACGACGCCGAGGAGGGCGACCGTCGTCTGCCCGGGAGCCGCAAGCGCGGGGGTCAAAAACGTACTCGGAGGTAAGCCCATGCTCGCTTACGTTCTGTCGGGATGGATGTAAAGCGTTACCTTCGGCGATTGCCGAGCAGCGGCGGCGTGCGGCGACTCGCGACAGGCGATACCGTGGCGGTGAGAGCGGATCGGAGAAACTGTGCGAACGGGACACCGTGCCGTCGCCATCGACAGTCGTGCCGCAGCCGACACGGTTAGGCCGCTGGCGCCACGTGGTGTCGACATGCGTGAGCCACAGATCACCCTCTATCGCCTCCAGGCGTGTCCGTTCTGCGAACGGGTCGTCAGGCTGCTTGACGCGTACGACCTCACCTACCAATCGCGGTACGTCGAGCCAATGCACTCGGCGCGAAACGTTGTAAAGCGCGTCTCTGGTGCCCGGAGCGTGCCGGCGATCGTCGACCGCGAGACCGGCGTCACCATGTCTGAGAGCGGCAACATCGTCGAGTATCTCGAGCAAACGTACGGGTCGGCCGCGGCCGACGGGGGGAGCTGAGATGGACCTCGGATTCGACGTCGTCTCCCTCCCGGAGGCGGACCACGTCGCGGCCGGTGAGACGGCACCCGACTTCACACGACCACTCGTCGGACCAGAATTTTGGGAGGATCGCTCGCTCGGGTCGGTCGTCGACGGACCCACGCTGCTCGTGTTTCACCCGATGGACGGCGCGTTTCAGACCACCTACGTGTACAACGAGATCGACGACCGCAACTGGACAGACGCGGTCGAGGTCGTCGGGATCTCGATCTCCTCGCCGTACGAGCACGCGGGACTGGTGGCCGACCGCGGTGCTGGCGTTCGGGTTTTCAGTGACCCACGTGCGGCTGTCGCCGCCGACTACGGTGTCACACACGACATCGACGGCATGGCCGGTGTGACGGAGTGTCGTCCGGCCGTCTTCCTCCTCGATGCGGAGCGGACCGTCCAGTACGCGTGGGTCGCAGACGAGCACCCGGCGTTTCCGGAGTACGACGCGGTCGAGGACGCGATCGATACGCTCGTTGCCTGACGCCAGCGATTTCGGTGCGACTCGCTACGCTTTTTTCAGCCGACCACGGTACAGCTATCATGGACGGGTCAAGAGACGACCACGCTACCGGTGACTTCGCGGTGGTCGACGACGAGACGCTCGCACAGATCCGACGGGCCGGCATGGCGGTTGCAGACGGCGATCTCGTCGTGTACCCGACGGAGACGGTGTATGGGCTCGGAGCCGACGCGCTCTCGGCGAGCGCGGTGGAGCGGGTGTTTGAGACGAAAGGGCGCGACCGCGACAACCCGCTCTCGCTCGGCGTAGCGAGCGTCGACGCCGCGCTGGCACACACTCGGCCGACAGCGCTTGCGACTACATTCATGCGCGCGTTTCTTCCTGGCCCCGTGACGGTGGTCGTCAAGCGCGACGCGGGCATCCCGGACGCGCTGACGGGTGGTCGCGACCGTGTCGGGATCCGAGTGCCGGATCATCCGATCGCGCTCGCGTTACTCGAGGAGACGGGCCCGCTGACGGCGACCAGTGCGAACGTGTCCGGAACCGGGAGCGTGCGGGAGCTGTCCGCGCTCGACGACTCGGTGCGGGAGGCGTCGGCGGTCGTACTAGACGGTGGGCGCACCGGTGGGGCCGAGAGCACGGTCGTCGACCCCGAGGCCGGAATGATTCACCGTCGCGGCGCGATGGCAGACGCGATCGAAGCGTGGCTCGCCGATCCACCGGCGTCGGTGTGACCGAACGCAGGTCGACAATCGGCGCGCAACACGATGTGAGCGAGACTGGCGGAGTCGAACGAGGCGGTCGTAGAGAACACGAGTAGCGACGTCGGCGCTGTCGGCGCGTCAGACAGACAGGTCGCCGGTGGCTTTGATTACGTCCAGCGCTGCAGCATCGACCGTTTCGACGTCGAGCCAGTGGGGAACGTACTCGCGTTTTTCGTAGGCTTCGCGCTCGTCGGGCGTTCCGACAGTACACCACAGCTGGGGCTCGTCCGGACCGTGCCACCCCCCCTGTGTATTGATCCCGAAACAGATCAGCTGCTCGCCGTCGTGCTCTATGACCGCGTCCTTACGGATACCCGGGTCGCCGCGGACGATGAGCTGTTTCATGACGCGCGGTTCGCGCGTTCCGTGCTTAATCGCTTCGGTACAGCGAATCGTCAGAGCACGGTCGTGAGAGAAATACAGTGTTTGACGGAAATACACGAAACAAATGATTGATTATTGCCGGCACAACGCGCTATATCGATCGGGTTCACCGCATAGATAATGATAATCGTCTATCCTGTCGAAAATCCTTAAGTCATAATCAGCCGAACGTAGCAGTAGAGACGGCGAGTCGTCAAACGGCGGGTCGTCGACCGCAAGACCATGTCCGCAGACATCGACTCCGACACGAACCGAGGCGGAACCGACGCAGCGATCCCCACCCCGAGTGGGAACGCCGACGTGGCCGCAGCCGACAGCGAGCCTCCTGGACTCTTCGAGCGGGTGTTGGTCGTTGCCGACGGCGACACGACCGGCGACGCCGCCGTCGCGGCCGGCGTCGACCTCGCAGCCACCCACGGAGCCAGCGTCGACGCGTTGTACGTCGTCGACACGACGGAGGCGTGGGACATGGTTGTAGAGCGGAAAGAACGCGAGGGCGAGCAAGCCGTCGAGGCGGCCGCAGCACGAGGCACAGCGCGGGGCATCGACGTCGACAAGTGGTTCCGATACGGTACCGCCCACGAAGAGGTGCTCGGATTCGCCGAGGCACACGACATCGACTGTATCGTCGTCGGATCGGCACGGCGGACCGGTCTCGACCGACTTATCCACCCGAACCCACTTCCAGCACGACTCCAGCGCAACGGCTCGGTGCCCGTGCTAGTCGTCGGCGCCGACGACTGAGCCAGCAGTCGTCTAAGGAGCGTAGTAGTACTCGCCGTCTCGCTTCTGTTGTCGATCCTTCTGTGAGTCCGGCTTGTTGATCCGCGGGCGACCCGTACGCTCGTCGCGCCGGAACGTGATTCCGAGATCTGCGAGAAAGTCGTTCATCCCAGTCCGCATTTCTTGGGGCTTCGAGGCGTGACCCGCCTCGGCCGGCTCGCCGTCAAACACCATGAGTCGGTCCGCGAGCAGGTCTATCATGTAGATGTCGTGGTCGATGACCAACACGGTGGCGTCGTGATTCTCGGCGTACCGGCGAATCGCGGTCGTGGCGCGTACCCGCTGTTCGACGTCGAGGTGTGCAGAAGGTTCGTCGAGCAGGTACAGGTCGGCGTCCTCAGAGAGGCACGCCGCGATCGCGACCCGCTGGCGCTCCCCCCCCGAGAGGTCGACGAGGTTCTGCTCCATGATCCGATCGAGCTGGAGCGGGTCGGCGACCTCGGTGTTCCAGTACGAGGTGCCGAACGCGTCGGTGATAGACGAGAGGAACGCGTCGACCCGAATCGGCTGATCGACCTCGACGTACTGCGGCTTGTACGCGATGTCGAGATCGAATCCGAGCGAGCCGTCGTCCGGGGTCAACGAGCCTGCAAACAGCCTCGCGAGCGTTGATTTCCCAATTCCGTTCGGCCCGACGATGCCAAGCACTTCCGACTCGTAGATCGTGCCGCCTTCGACCTGTAGTTCGAACTCACCTGCACCGTACGATTTCCGGAGGTCCGGATACGTAACCAGCGTCGTTCCCTTCGACGAGACGCGGGGGGCGTGTTCCTCGAAGGTGATCGCGCTCGGGCGGATACGCATATTCTCGTTGTCGAGGTACCCACCGAGGTACTCGTTGATCCCGTTTCGTACGGACTTTGGGTCAGTGATGACGCCGTACGCTCCGGGCTCGCCGTACGCGACGTGGAGGGTGTCGGCGAGCAGGTCCAAGATCGCGAGGTCGTGTTCGACGACGAGCATGGACCGGTCCGTGTCGTCTGCAGCGAGTTCTTGAATCAGACGGGCGGCGACCATTCGCTGTCCGATGTCGAGGTACGGCGTGATCTCGTCGAGGAAGTAGAAGTCGGCGTCACGCGCCAAGCAGGCGGCGATCGCGACGCGCTGGAGCTCGCCACCAGAGATCGAGTCGATATCCTGATCCATCACTGGTCGGATGTTCAGCCGATCGATGAGCCCGTCGAGGGCGCCTCGCTCGTCGGTTCGTTCGAGGAGGTCGCGGGTGTTACCGTCGAACTGTGCGGGTATCTGGTCGACGTACTGCGGCTTCCGCGAGACGGTCACCGTATCTGACTCGAGCGCGCTCAGGTACTCCTGGAGTCCGGTCCCACGGAAGCGGTCGAGAACGCGCTCCCAGTCTGGAGGCGTCTCGTGGTCGCCGAGGTTCGGGATGCGCTCACCTGCGAGCGCGTGGACTGCGGTCGATTTGCCGATCCCGTTTGGTCCGAGGATGCCGGTGACACTCCCGGGCTCCGGCGTCGGGAGCCCGTACAGCGCGAACGCATTCTCGCCGTATCGGTGGACCGGGTCATCCTCGAGTTCAGCGGGGAGGTTGATGATCTCGATCGCATCAAACGGGCACTTTTCGACGCAGATACCGCACGTCTCACCGAGACACAGCTCTTCGGAGATCCGTATCTGGTCTGGGTCACCTTCGTCGGCGTCGGGCCCTCGCTCGGTGATACACTCTTTGCCCGTTCGGTTCGGCGGACAGTAGTTCGCACACTCGTAGTTACACCGGTCCGGCTGACACCGGTCGAGGTCGACGACGGCGATGCTGTCGTCGGCCATCTCAGAGCGTCACCGCCGAGGTGAGGAGTACGGTGTAGCTGATGAACCATAGCGTGAACGTCATGAACGCCACGTAGAGGTTGTCTTTGATGCCGAAGTCGGCGATGTCGACGCCGACGACGCGGTAGATCGGGTACTGTGCGAGCACGAACGCTCCCAACACCAACACACCGGTGGTGCTCGCGGCGTCGACGGGATCGGTCCCGACGTAGACCGCCGAAACCACACCGGCCGCGATGCCCGCGAGCGCACAGATCGTGGTGACGACCACGCTCCGGGCGTGCCCAGATATCCCCGAATCCTCGCTCATACGAACGGATCTGCGAGCACCCGTGAAAAGCCGTTCGTTCCGTCTGTGGGGGATACGTTCGGTTCACACACCAATTCGAACGCGAGACCGACAACCAGCGAGGACGCGCTCGTAGGATATCGGTGCCGCGGCGACCGCAGGAAACGTGCTACTCGGTCACGCGTCGCGCGCGAGCGTCACGGCTGACTGACCGGTCAGTCTGCCGGCCATATACCAGCAAATATTGCTGAAATATGTGCAAAATTCCGGTGAAATGGGGGCTATCGCGGGCACAGATCGCCATATCTGCATCAACATTTATGCCTGTGTGTGGTTTCGAGTGGTAGCAATGGCTGGAACCCACACGGAGGGGCTCAACGACCTTCCGCCAAGCGCCAAACTCGTTTTCAAAGTACTCGAATACAACGGTCCGTTGACACAGAAGGGTATCGTCCAGGAGTCGATGCTGTCGGCGCGCACGGTTCGGTACGCCCTCGAGCGGCTGGAAGGGATCGATATCGTCGACGAGGACGTCTACTTTGCTGACGCCAGACAAAATCTGTACAAGCTCACAGAACCCGCACAGGAGTTCACGAGCGAGGAACGCGACGCCTCCTGTACGGCCGACTAACGCCGATTCTCGCGACCGACGTCTCGTGCACCGCGCACCGCCTCGAAGAGCGTGAGCCCCACCGCCACAGAAAGTGCTGCCGCCGCCGCGAGCACGAACGCGAGTGAGAGGAACCACACTTCAGGACCGAACACCGGGTACTCGCGCACTTCAGCAAGGGGACCGAGCAGCTCGAAGGTTCGCACGAGATACAGTGATCCCGCAAGCAGGAGCCCCGTAATCACGCCGATCCGGACGTTTCGATAGAACGCCAGCGACTCGAGGAGCACGAGCATCGGCGGCTTGGTCGTCGTATCGTCGCTCACACGTAGCTATACAGCTGCCGTCCGCAAAGAGTCATCGAAACGACGCAGCCGCGAGCAAGCCCCAACTGACGGCCGCCACCGCAGAAAGCGATCCTCCCGCTGCCCGCCGATGCGGAGAGTCGGTCACGATCGACAGTAATATTCTCCACAAACAAGGCGAAAACAACGGGTATCAAGTGCGGTCGGCCGAACAGTTCGTGTATGAAGCGAATACTCCTCTCTGCGTTCGCGATGATCGACCCGGCCGTATACCGCACACGGCTTCCCGACGCCGTAGACGATTCGGTCACCGTCGACATCGCCGAGCTTGGCTCGACCGACCGGCTGATCGAGGCCGGTGCAGGCTACGACGCGATCGTGACCGACATCGACACGCCGGTAACAGACGAGGCGATCGAGGTACTAGGCGACGACTTGGACGTGGTCGTCCGCGCTGCGGTCGGCGTCGACAACATCGATGTCGCCGCCGCGGCCGACGCGGGCGTGACGGTGACGCGCGTTCCTGACTACTGCACAGACGAGGTGGCCACCCACTCCGTCTCCCTACTCTTGACCTGTCTCCGTTCGATCAAGACGTACGACGACAGCGTCGCCGACGGCGGGTGGACGTGGGAGGAGGGACGACCCGTTCGCCGGGTGAGCGCGTCGACGATCGGATTGCTCTCGTTCGGTCCCATTGCCCAACGAGCCACTGAACAGCTCGCCGGGTTTGGCCCGGAGTTCGTGGCGTACGACCCGTTCGTCGACGCGGATGCGATGGCCGACCACGGCGTTGAAAAGGTCGACCTCGACGCGCTTTTTGACCGCGCAGACCACGTCGCGGTGTACGCGCCGCTCACGGAGTCAACGCGAGGGATGGTCGACGCCGACGCCCTCGACCGGCTGGGCCCGGAGTCAGTCGTCGTTAACGTCGGCCGGGGCCCCGTCGTCGACGCAGACGCGCTGCTCGAAGCGCTCGAGACGGACGGTATCAAGGCCGCAGGACTCGACGTGTTGGCGGCAGAACCGCCAGAAGACGACCCGCTTGTCGGCAGATCCGACACAGTGATCACCCCGCACGCGGCCTGGTACAGTGAGGACGCCCGAACGGACCTCAACGAGAGTGCCGCCGACGACATCGCCGCCATCTTTGGTGAGAAGACGCCTGATGGCCGCGTTGACCCGGACGCCGACTGGCTGTGAGCTAACGTCGCGGATGCGGCCGACCGCCGCGAGTACGCCCGGTGTTAAACTCGGTCAGTGAGATCCAAGGCGTCGTCGGTCCCGTCGTTGCTCTCGTTGTCGGTCCCGTCGGTTTTCACACTGGTTGTGTCCGTGAGCCGGTCGGCGAGTCCGTCGCCGAGGTCGTAGGTGTCACGAACCGTCTGTGCGAGGACTCCGTCGCGATCAAAGACGACGTACACCGCGACGAAGTCGTACGCGACCGGCCGGAGCACGAACACCGATCGCGGCACGTCATCGTCGCGTGTCCGGTTGACCCGAGCGACGAGCGGTTCGATCGGGAGTCGACCGGTTCGGACCTCCTCGAACGTGTCTGTTCCAGGGCCATCAGCGAACACGTAGAGCGCCCCGTTCGGCTCGTCATCCGTGGATCGGGTGGTGATCGATCCGACGGCCTCGCCGTCCGCGCGGATCCGTTGCCACGTCTCGACGGCCGCCTCGAACATCCCCTCGACGTCGTCAGCGAACCAGAACCGCGTTTCACGCCGAACCGACAGTTCACGGAAGCGCGCGGTGCCGTCGTCCCACGTGAGCGTCGCGTCGACGACTGCCCCCGCCTCGAGCGACGCGACGCGGTCGGCGAGGGCGTCCTCGTACCCTGTTGCCACCACGTACACCGGATCGTATGTGTCGCCAGCGTTCGCGTCAGTCGGATCGACGGGCTCTGGCGGTAGCTCGACGAGCACGAACACCGCCGTAGACGCATCGACATCCATCGGGTTCTCGCGGCGGTCGTGAACGCGGTACCGACCGGTCGTCGTCGGATGCATGTCTGGAGAACAGTCGGTCCCGACGCATAAGCCGGTCGGAACCGGATCCGTGTCGTTATGCGGGAGGACGCACAAACTACAGCAAATGGGGATCCTCGAGGACAAGTCGAACGCCCGGCTGTTCTACAAGTACCTCTCGAAGGTGTACGACCAGGTCAATCGGGTCAACTGGACCCCGGAGATGCGGACCGAGGCGCTCTCGTGGCTCGAAATCGACCCGGACGATCGCGTGCTCGACGTCGGATGCGGGACTGGGTTCGGGACGGAGGGGTTGCTGGAGCACGTCGAGACCGTCCACGGGCTCGACCAAAGCATCCATCAGATGCAAAAGGCGTTTGAGAAGTTCGGCAAACACGACCGCGTGCGGTTCTACCGCGGCGACGCCGAGCGGCTTCCGTTCGCAGCCAACACGTTCGACGTCGTCTGGTCGTCCGGCTCGATCGAATACTGGCCGAATCCGGTAGACGGGCTCGCGGAGCTTCGCCGGGTCGCAAAGCCGGGCGGGCAGGTGCTCGTCGTCGGGCCTGATTATCCGCACAACCCCGTGCTCCAGCGGGTCGCCGACGCGATCATGTTGTTTTACGACGAAGCGGAGGGAGACCGGATGTTCGAGGCAGCCGGCTACGATGCGTTCGAGCATCATATCCAGCAGGCGACCCCACGCAGTCCGCGGGCGATCACGACGGTCGCGCGTGTTCCCGAAGCGTGACAGACTGCGCCCGGTGTGTGCTCTGTGCATCCGACGGCCGACAGGCGCATCTCACCCAGCCTCCACTCGTCCGTCGAGAGTCGCTATCGGCTGGTCGTCTACGACGAGTCTCACGGTTATCCGGTCACCGAGTGTTGGCGTTGGATCGTTCGTCCCCGCGATACGAAACGAGGCGCTCGTGCCGACCGTCCACTCGTCGGGCGTCGCGGCGTTGAACGGCCCGGTCGGTCCGGGACGGAAGCCGGCCGCAGAAAAGAAGGGCACCGGCGGCTGGTTCATCAAGGGTTCACCGTTCACCGTGACGGCGATCCGGAGGTCACGGACGTCTATCGGATCGCCGCCGCGGTGAGTCAACACGATGCGGTCGACGGTCGCGTCGAGGCCGATGGTCGCGGTCGGCGCCGGAGACGAGAGGGCTGTGGTCTCCAGTGCTGCTGTCCCAACACCCACGCCGAGGAGTACCGTCACGGCGACGAGGAGGACGACCGCAATCGGAGCCACCGCGCGCGGCGGGGGTTCTGGAGCTGACGCGGTACCGGGTTCGGTCGGCGACGTCATCGGAGTCCTCGAAGGCAATGTGTGTCCGAGCTGCCCCGGGCGGTCTTGCCGCGCCGACCGCACGCACGGGTCGTCACGGGGTGGGGACCGTCGTGAGCGCAGTCGCGGCGCATGTGGTCGTGACACGGGGTGGCTGCGTCGTCACAGTATATATGCTGTCGGCCGTGTGTGGTCCGTGGCGGTCAGCGGTCGTCGCCGACCGTCGCCATCTCGGCTCTGCGTTCGACGCGGGTGCCAATTGAGTGGGCGGCGTCAAGCGGGTGGGACACACCGATGACTGCTGCTGTCGAGCTGCTGGATGTGTCATCGTCGGCGACGAGTCGCGGCGTCGGGAGTGGCTGGACCTGATCGACCACCGCGACGCGCGGCTCGTCGACCACCGTGATGCGGTACGGCACGCCCGGTGAGAGCGTGCGGACGACTCCGTCAGCGTTCGTCTCACCGAGCGGTCGGCTGTCGTCGTCGCCGACGCTCCGGGTGACAGTGATGCCCTCTAGCGGCTCGCCAGTCGACTCGTCGCGAACGGTGATCGCAACCGGTCCACCGGGGTAGCTCCGATGGACGTCGACGGCAAATCCGTCAGCGGTCGTCGAAACGGTTGTGTCACCCCGAAACGCCGCGAGGTCGATCCGCTGATGCTCGGCGTACACAGCCGTTGTACCACCGCTCACGAACGCCCGTAGCGTTCCGCGGTCGTGCGGAACCGTGACGCGCTGGACGGCACCCGCGCCAAACGCGTCGGGTTGGCGAAGGGCTGTCGTCTCGGGGTACCGCTCGGTCGCGAGGGCGATAGCCGTCTCACTCGAGAGTGTCTCGCCGCTGCGGTCGAGACGGTCCCGTCGAAGCGACTCACGAAGGTACTGGTCGTCGTCGATGGTTGCGAGCACGAGTCCATCTGGCGTCGACTCGACACGTATCGTCGCCGTCGGCCGGTCACCACGAGCTGTCGCGAGCGCGACCGCACGCACCGGGCCCCGGTACACCTCGAGTCGAAGCTGGAGCTCGTCGAGCTGGGCCGGCGCGCTAAACCCCTCGGTCTCGCGCGCGAGTGTGTCTAGACGCTCAAGCCGCCGGTCGTACTCCCGCGCGAGAGTCGCAGCGGTGAGCAGCTCATCGAGCAGCGCCCGGGTCGACAGTGTGCCGGCCGCGTGGGCGTCGATGGCCGCCGCCTGCCGTTCGTCGAGTGCTGCTTCAGCGCGTGAGACGGCGTCGATCGCCGCGAGAATCCGGCGCTCGCGCGCTGTAGCGGTCTCCGCCGAGGTCACGCGTTCGACGGCTGTCTCAGTGCGGAGCGCGCCGTCGGCATTGGTAACGGCAAGCCCGAGTGACGCGCCGATATCCGGCCGCTGTGCGTGCCGGTCAGTCCGAACCGTCGCCGATGCGGGTAGTGATAGCACACGGAAGGTAGTGGCGTCGGTCACACCAGGACCAGATCCGGTCTGTGGCGTCGAAGCCGGTATCACCGTTCCAAACGCGTTCGGCGCGGCGGGAGCGTCGGCCGCGACCGCGGGCGTCACACCGCTAGAGACCGGCGTGACACAGAGGAGGAGCACGACAGCGAGGACCGAGAGGGCTCTCATCGGCGTAGACTTCGCCGCCGGATGATAAAAAGCCCATCTCACCGCGGCGACGGTCTGGAACGACCGAAAGCCGGGTATGGAAAGGGTTTTGCCCGGTCCGGGAGTTCACTCGGGTCACATGCGCACCCCCGCTTCGCGCACACTCCTGGCGGTGATCCTCGTCGTCGTGCTCGTCACTGGTGTGACGGCCGCCGTCGGAGCCAGCTCCCCTCTACAACGCACATCGGTGTCGACAGCCGATCATGCGTCTATCGCCGGATCCGCCCCGCCACAGCTGAGCGACACCGGCGTGGCCGCGAGAGAGACCCGCATCCAGATCGCACTTCAGTCGAACCAGGACGCCCGGTGGACGGTCACCGTCAGGTACGCGTTCACGGATTCGAACCAAACACGCGCGTTCGAGACGGTCGGCGAGCGGTTCGTCGACGGAGCGGTGGGACCAACACCCGGACTCTTCGAGTCGTATGCGCGCGCCGCAAACCGGACCGTCGACCGCGAGATGCAGATCGTTGACGTCGACCGGACGTGGGTCGTCCTCGACGACCCGGCGACGGACCGCGAGGCGGTGGTCGCGGCCGGCGAACTCAGGCTGACGTTCGTGTGGACGGCGTTTCTTGAGCGCGACGGTGAGAGCCTCGTGCTCGGAGACGCGCTCTCGACGGCTGACGGCGAGACGTGGCTTCGAACGCTGCAGGCGAACCAGGCGCTCGAGGTATCGACTCCGGACGGGTACACGGTGTCAGATACGCCCGGAGCGAGCGTGACCCTGCGGGACAACGCCGTGGTCATCGACGGCCCGCGGGCGTTCGATACCACAGACCAGGTGGCGGTGGTCTACACGCCAACCGCGGGCGGAACCACTCCGTGGGCACTACTCGCCGGAGCGCTCGTCGTCTCGGCGGTCGTGATTGCTGGGGGGTTGCTCGGCTATCGGCGGTTGGGCAGGGGTGAGAACGAGCCGAACGACACCGAGCGGGTCGAAGCGGGTGACGCCGACGCAACGACGGACGTGTCGACACCAGACGAATCAACTCCTGCAGACGGGGCGTCTGAGGCGGGCGCGGAGTCGTCAGCCGAGGAGATAGACCTCTCACTGCTCTCCGATGAGGAACGGGTCGAACGACTCCTGGAGATCAACGGAGGACGGATGCGGCAGGCCGCCATCGTTGACGAGACCGGTTGGTCGGACGCGAAGGTGTCACAGCTGCTGTCGGCGATGGCAGATGACGAACGCGTCGAGAAGCTGCGGCTCGGTCGCGAGAACCTCATCTCGCTGCCGGAGGCCGCTCACGGCAGTGGCATCGACGGTGACGGCGGTAACAGCGACGACGGGGGCGACGAGGGCGCTTCGACTGACCGTGATGACTCGGCGGCCGGTAAGGATGCCGGCGGGTCGACGTGAGGCGAGGGTTCAAATCCGATCCCGCCGAACGCCAGGGTATGTACGCGGTCGTCGGGTGTAACGCGTGTAGCAACCTGTGGCTCGTTCGGAATCTCCGGTCGAGTGAGACGGCGAAGTGCTCGCGGTGCGGAAAGACCCACCAAACGGCGAAGCTCAAGCGACTCTTCGAGTCGGACGACCGCGACGCGGCGCGCGAGGCCCGGTCGGCGCTCCTCGCGAAAAAGCGGGGCGACAGTGAGGCGTTCGCTGCGGTCGACCACGTGTCAGATCTTGAGCGTGCCGTCGAAGACGCCGGCATCGACGACCGAACGTATCTCGAAGGGGCCGGCCTGGACGCCGATGCCATCGACGAGGCGGCCGCTCGCTCAATGAAAAACGGTGCCGGGTCGGGTCAGTCCCGCGAGGAGATCGTCCGTGAGGCGGTTGCTGTGACCGACGACCCAACACACGAGAACATCGTCGCGTACGCAACAGCACACGGCGTGCCGGCAGACACCGCCCGGACGCTCGTCACGGCGCTCACACAGCGCGGAGAACTCACCGAGTCCGGTGGGCGCTACCGACTGTTATGACCACTGGAAACAAGAGATAACGGACAGGTCGCCGAGAAGACCCAAAGACTACAACTATCCACTGACGAACGTGTGGTCGTATGGATACGCGACGGACGCTCCTTGTGGCCGCCGCCGCGGTCGTCGTGGTGAGTGCGATCGGTGTCGCCGCGACGCCGGCTGCCGTCAGCGACCCGCGGGCCTCGCCGGACCGTGCCGGAACGGTCAACCTCGCTGACGTCGTCATCGCGCCCGGCGCGGTCCGCGGTGAAACCGTTCGGCTCGACCTCCGAACCGCCCTCAGACACCGCGGTCCGGCGACACCGAACGTCACCGTCCGACACCGGGCGTTAGACGCCGATTCGGGGCTTCTCGTCGACGAGACGGTCGTCGACGTCGGGTCGATCGACGGCGACCGCGAGACCGGTGTGAACGGGAGCGTGACCGTCGAGCGGAGCGGTGGGTATCGCCTTGAGACGGTGGTGTACGCGGACGGGCAGCGTCGCGATCGCCGGACAACAGAAATCACCGGTGTTTCGGCGCTCGAGCCGTCGTATGCCGATTCGTCGGTCAGATTCGCCACGGCGACGAGCTGGCCGACTATCGCCGTGAGCGTCGTCGAGACGAACGACGCCACCGCGACGCTCTCGGTCGCCGTCGCGGTCACGAACCGCGGTGACGAGGCAGCTGGTGGACTTGAACTCCGCTTGTTGCTCCGTCAGGCCGACTCGAACGTGATCGCCGACGAGGCCACGGAGTCGGTCGGGTCGATCCAGGCGGGACGCACCGACACGGTGACCACCCGCGTGACGGTGCCGGACGGTTACAACTACTACGTCGACGCGGCGCTGTTCGACGACGACGTGTTGATAGACGAGACGCAAGGTGTCGCCAACCTCGACCCCGAGACGACGATCAGCGCGAACGAGACGGTCCGCGACGTCTCGTTCGAGACCGAAGACTTCAGCGAGCGTGACGACGAGGCGGACACGTCCGGCCAGCGACCGGTCAGCGAGTCTGAGACCGAAGACGCGACACCTGGCTTCGGAATCGTCGTCGGGGTTTTAGCACTGCTCGGCGGGAGTCTACTCGCACGGAGGCGACGATGACAGACGAGATCGACCGCGACGACGCGACCGCAGTAGATGACGCGAGCGCGCAAGATGATGTGATGCCAACCGACGACGGACCCACCGGTGACGAAATCGCTGGTGGCGGACCCTCCGACGACGGGACACTCGGGCGACTCTCGGCGGGTGACGCACGCGGGCTACTCGATAGAGTTGGCCTCGGCGCGTTGGTCCTGTTGGCGCTCGTCGCCGGGTGGAGCGTGTACGATCAGGCGGGAGAAGCGGTCCGACTGTGGGTCGACCCGGCCTTCCAGCCGGTCGTCCTTGCGGCGTTCAACCTCGCCATCCTCCTCGTCGCGCTCGCCGGCATCACCCACCAGCTCGTGCGCATCCGCGGCGAGTGATCGGCGGGACGCGATCGTTCGTAGCTCACTCGTCGGGAATGTCGTCTGCAGCAGCCGGAATCTGGTCGACGCGGCCGGCGAGTGTGGCCGCATCGGCGGCAACCGTCGACGCTTCGACGCCGGCTTCAGCAGCAACGAGCTGGACGTGTGCAGCGAGGAGTGCGAGTGCGCGCAGACCCTCTGTCTGAGTGTCGTCGCCGGCGCGCTGAGCGAACGTGGTATCGACCTCACCGTCGCGGACGACGCCGACGTGGATCGCCTCGACGTCGTCGTCCAGGAGGCCACGTGCGCGTTCGACCTCGGCAGTGAACTTGTCGTCGACCCTCTCGTCGGGAGAGGGGTCATCTGTGGATGATTGACTGGTGGAGGAATCATCGTGGTCGTCGCTCATACGCCACACAGGTGTGAGCGGGTCAAAAGGGCGACGCTCGCAAGGAGATTACTCGGAAGGACGAGGGCGGGCGACGAACAACGCTTGCTCGATGGTGAACGGGTCGTATCCGGACTGATGACAGACACAGTACGTTCCGTCTGCGACGCCGTAGCGGGCGGACTCGGCGAGCTGTTTGTACCCCGGAACACAACAAAAGTGCGTACAGACGTTGAGGTACGCCATGAAGCCTTGGTCCGTCGAGGCCTCGAGCCACTCGTCTTGGGAGGCCGCCTCTTCGATCCGCTTTGAGCGGATGACGGTCGCGTTGAGCGTCGAGTCGGCGTCTTCAGAGCGCCACGTCACCGCGGCCGGCTTGCCGACGCCGTCGTTACCGACGCCGTTTCCCCACGAGTCGTAGTCGTCGAAGTCTGCGACGCGGATGCGGTCACCACGCTCGTACGTCTCGTCCTGCCAGTCGTACGCGCCGGTGTTCGCTCGGAAGATGTTGTCCGACTCGAAGGTTGGTGCGACGTTCTCCTGTGACTCGACACCGCAGTATTGGAACCACGCGCCGGAGTAGGTGACACCGCCGAGCTCCTCTTGGGCCACCTCGATTTCGGCCCCGTTTTGCTCGACGGTCTGCACCTCCGGCCAGATTCCCTCGAGGAACCCGTCGTCGGTGACGCGGATCGGGATCTGCGGCAGCCCACGCGGAGCCGGACCGGTTACCTTGGCGATCGTCATCGCGGTGGTCTGTCCGCCACCCACTCCGGAGGAGGTGGTAAGCGTGTTGACCGTCGCGGAGCCGAGCGCGCCGACGCCGGCGAGCGCCGCGCCCCCGACAACGCCCTTGACGAACCGTCGACGCCCGGACTCGGCCGGATACTTGTCGGACTTGCTCATACACATCCGTTCGTGGGGGATCGATAAAAAGCATGACGAACCCGCGGGCGAGCCGGAGCTGGTGAGACGAGACGACAAGAGTGATGCGACCGAGCCGATGTACGGCTAGAGTGATGCAGCCGAGTCGATACGGACGGAACGGTGGGTGATCCGGCACCGACCCAATCGTTCACTCGGGTGTGAGGCAAACTTTCCGCAATGCGGCGGGTTTAACCGGAACCAGTCGGTGTGTGTGCGGTATGGAGTTACACAACCGGAGCGTGCGGACGGACGTCCGCGAGCTCGGGGCCCTGCTCGGCGACGTGCTCGCCGCACAGACGTCGACGGCAGCCTACGAGACCGTCGAAGACCTCCGCACCGCGGCGATCGCGTACCGACAGGGGGACGCCGAGAGCCGGGACGTATTGTACGACGCGATAGACGACCTCTCCGGGTCGCGGGAGGGAATCGTCGCACGGGCGTTCACCACGTACTTCGAGCTGATCAACCTCGCCGAGGAGCGTGAGCGGGTTCGGGCGGTCCGAAACGCCGAGTCAGCGGGCGCGATCCACGACTCTTTCGCCGAGACGATCGCTGAGTTCGCCGAGGAGGGAGTTGCGGCAGACGAGCTGGAGGCGCTACTCGGAGACGTCCTCATCGAGCCGACGTTTACCGCGCACCCGACTGAGGCCCGGCGGGCAACGGTCAAAGCGAAGCTCCGATCGATCGCGAACCTCATCGAAGAGCTCGACGAGCAGCGGCTCACCGACCGCGAGCGGCAGGCTCGCTGGCGCGACGTGAACGCCGAGGTGACGAGCCTCTGGGGAACCCGCCAGGTACGACAGCGTCGACCTGAGCCCGAAGACGAGGCCAGAAACGTCGGGTGGTACCTCGAGAACACCCTCTTTGACGTCGTCGGCAGCGCCTACGAGGAGTTCGAAGAAACCATCTCGAGTGAGTACGAGGACGTCGAATGCCCGAAGTTGTTCGAGTTCCGGTCGTGGGCCGGCTCCGACCGCGACGGAAATCCGTTCGTCACCCCAGAGGTTACCGACGAGACGCTAGAGCGACAGCGCGCAGCCGCCGTCGAGAAGTACCGAGAGGAGTGTAAACGACTCTCAGCGGTGTTGAGCCACGACGGGGACCGGTATGCGACGACCGGCCCGCTTCGCGATTCGTTGGCCGAGGACGCCGAGCGCTTCCCAACGGTCGTCGAGGAGGCGAGCACGCGGTACCCCGACGAGCCATACCGACAGAAGCTGAAGCTGATGCGTGAGCGACTCGACCGCGTCGACGACGTCAGACCCGGCGGCTACCCAGACGCCGAGGCGTTTCTCGCCGATCTTGACACCATCGCAGAGTCGCTCACGCTCGACGACAACGACGTCGTCCGAACTGCACACATCGATCCGCTCAGACGGCAGGTAGACACGTTTGGATTCGTCCTCGCGTCACTCGACCTCCGTGACCACCGGGAGAACCACACCGAGGCCGTCGCAGAAGCCGTCGCAGCAGAGGGCGTTAATTATCGGTCGATGGACGAAGATGAGCGGATCGACTTCCTTACCGAGGCGATCCTCCAGCCGGAACCGATACTCGACCCTGACGAGCCAGGGGACGTCTCCGAGACGACCGCTCGCGTGTTACGCCGGTTCGACTCACTCGCCGGCTGGCAAGACGAGTACGGTATGCAAGCTATCGACACCTACTGCATCTCGATGACCGAGGAACCGAGTCACGTCCTTGAGGTTCTCTTTTTGGCCGACCAGGTCGGCGTCGTCACGCTTCCCGACCACTGTGGGATCGACGTTGTTCCGTTGTTAGAGACCGAGTCCGCACTCAACGGGGCCGAACGCATTCTGGGCACGTTGTTCGAAAACGACGCGTACAGCGCCGCACTCTCGGCTCGCAACGAGGTACAAGAAGTGATGCTCGGCTACTCCGATTCCAACAAGGAGAACGGGTTCCTCGCAGCCAACTGGGATCTTTATAAAAACCAGCGGCAGATCGCAGACTTCTGCCGTGAAGAGGAGGTCACCCTCCGTCTCTTTCACGGCCGTGGCGGCTCCATCTCTCGCGGCGGCGGGCCAATGAACGAGGCGCTTCTCGCCCTGCCGAACGAGACGGTCACCGGACAAGTGAAGTTCACAGAGCAAGGTGAAGCGATAGCCGAGAAGTACGCCAATCCGCGGATCGCAGAGCGGGAGCTCGAACAGATGTTAGACGCGCAGATACGCGCCCGTCAGGAGGCCAACCGAGAGCCGACCGAGGAGGTGCCCGAGGCGTGGATCGACGCCATGGAGACGATGGCGTCGGCCGCCCGTAACACCTACCAGAGCCTGTTGAACGCCGATGGGTTCGTCTCGTACTTCGGGCAGGCGACGCCGATCTCGGTCGTCGAAGACCTCAACCTCGGCTCGCGACCCGCCTCGCGGAGCGGTGAACGCACGGTCGAGGACCTGCGAGCGATTCCGTGGGTGTTCTCTTGGACGCAGACGCGGCTCATCCTCCCCGGTTGGTACGCCGTCGGCGCTGGACTCGATGCGTACTTGCAGGAGGCCGGCGAGGCGGACGGGATCAAGACGCTGCGTGAGATGTACGACGAGTGGCCATTCTTCCGAACGACGCTCGACAACGCGGCGCTCGCGCTCGCGCGAACCGAGCCGGAGATCGCCGCCGAGTACGCCGAACTGGCCGACGACGAGCTCCGCGAGCGCTTCTTCCCGCAGCTCGTCGACGAGTACGAGCGTGGGCGTGAGCTGGTGCTCTCGATCAGCGGCCGCGATGAGCTTATCCGGCGCGAATGGCTCGATGAGAGTCTCGACCGCCGAAACCCCTACGTCGACCCGCTCAACCTCCTGCAGGTCGACCTCCTCGGTCGCACACATCGAACCGAAGCGGAGGAACGGACTCTCCGACTCACCGTCAACGGTATCGCGGCCGGGATGAAGAATACAGGGTAGTCAGGGCCGCTGCGTGCGGGAGGTTAGAACGTGATGACTTCGTACCCTTCGTCGACGAGGCGTCGGATGCTTGGATGGCCGTCGTGTTCGTCGAGGGTGGCGAGTCCGGCCGCGTCGACTGCGTCCGCGACGTCGAACGCACTCGAACAATAGTCACAGACTGCCGCGTGCTCGCGAACTGACTGGTACAGGTCGTGATAGTCGTGGGCCGGGTCATCCAACGCAGGAACCCACGTCGTTCCGGCACCGTCAAAGATGAGCATGAGTTCGTCGTCTGCTTCGGCAAATTCTCGCGCCGTCTCAAGTGCGTTCACGACGCGGCCGAGGTTCTCGTGACCGTCCGTACCTGCAAGCACAACGATAGCGGCTTTAACCATACGTTGATCACAAGGCGCGCACAGATAGTGTGTTGGCGGCCGTGCAAGTCGAATGCAGCTCCGACAAGGAAATATATGTGATCCGCTAGAGCTGCCGACGATGGGTCACACGGGGTCTACGGCTCTACGAAGCACCTAGCTGGTTGGTAGTGAGATGGCAACGACAATCGAGCCAACACCAGTCACTCTTCTTCGAGTGTCTCCCAAAACACCTCTGGGGGGTCACGATCCCCGTTGGCCGCGAGTGCAACCCGCTTCTGCCGGTTCGCCTCCTGGATACCATTCGCGGCCTCGCCGGCCCAGCGCAGGAATCCGACGAGTGTCTCACGGCGCATCCGGTCGAGGTCGACGGCGTGGTAGGCGTTGACGATGCCACCACCCTCGCGGTTCAGTTCGGCGCGGTCGACCAGCTTGAGGTCGACAAGCGTGTGGAGGTATCGGGTCACGGTGCTCCGGTCGTAATCGAGCGTCGCTGCGACGTCGCGGGCGGACACCGGTCCCTCTCCGACGACACACAGACAGACATCGATGCCGGCTTTCGGGAGGCCAAACACCTGCAACAGCACTTCTTTGAGTTCGGGCGTGCTCACCGAGATGTTGACGTCGTCGACCGGCTCCATCGGCGCTCCGTGACACGACACGGCGTCGTCCCCGATGACCAGCGCAATCGTATCACAGCTGGAACACTCGACGATCGAGGTGTGGCTCGCATCGGGGGCGGATGTGCGTGTGTTGTCGGCTGTGCGTGCGTCGTCTGGCCCACTCACCAGCAGTCACCGAGCATACACGGGATACGTGCTGTCGTGGGGGCCTAGCTGTTTGGGTTGTCGCCACGTCCCGACCGTAGAATTCCGGTGGGTGTCGCGCGTGGCACGATTTTGTATAGCGTGATACGATTTACTTGGGCCCCGGTGTATTGCATCGATACGCGTGGGGCAGTTCATCTTTCGGCCGGTCCGCTCTATGGCTCTCGAAGCGTATATGACGGTGGCAGTATGAGGGGCAAGACTTCGCGACACCCGGACGCTCCGTTCAGCCACACCCTCCCCAATACGCGTGTGAGAGACTTGTGAACAACACGACCGCGCGACCGCCAGACACCAATTACCGCCACGTCCTCCCCAGCCGATTCGCGAGTCGCCATTGGCGACTCGCTCATCCCTCACACGCGCCCGCAGGTACGCCTCCGGCGGCCCGCGAGGCGCGCGCCACCGCAGGTAGGTTGGGCGATGACGTGTGGTCAACGGCGTCACTCGTCGTCGCGCGAGAAGAGCCCACGCAGACTCGCGAGCGAGCCGCCACCGCAGGCGCCGCAACTCCCACAGTCAAGCGTCGAACAGCGGAGGGTGTAGCCACACCGCGGACACTTCTCGTGCGATGCCGGGTCAAGGTCGTACTGGCAGGTTGGACACTTCATAGGATGGTCACCACCGCAGCGAGAAGGCCGCCAACGAGGAACGCCACGGCCCACGAGCCGGTCCACATCACCAGCCCGGTCTTCAGGTCGTGTTCTTTGACGATCATCGCCATCGCAAGCACGCAGGGCACGAACAGCGTGATCACGACGAGTCCGACGAACGCCTGGGAGGCAGATAACGTAAGCTCGGTCATCCCGGCGGCCGCAAAGTCGCGCCTGACGAGCCCGAGTACCAGGATCTGACCGAACCCTGCGGGCATGCCGAGCGCGGCTGTCAGCGGCCGCAATCCGCGCACGATGCTCGCGAGCGCGCCGACGTATTCGAGTACGGAGATCGCTGCCGCGGTGACCGCGAACAACGGAATCGCTTCCGTAAGAAAGCCCTTCGTTCGAGTGACCGTCTTCTGGAGTACGTTGCCGGCCCGCGGGCGTCGAATCCGCGGAAGTTCGGTAACGAGCCCTTGGCTCTCACCGGGAAGCGTCCGGTCAAGGAACACGCCCGCAATACCGAACACGAGCAGCATTACGCCAAGGTACGCGAACCACCACCCAGCCCCGAGCGCAGCGAGGAGCCCGAGGATGATTCCGAGCTGGGCCGAACAGGGGACCGCGAGTCCTAACAGTGCGGTCGAGATGATTCGTTCGCGTCGCGACCCTGCGATCCGCGTTGACAACACCGCCATCGTCACACAGCCGAGCCCGACAATCATCGGAATCACCGCACGACCGTTCAAGCCGATCCGCGACATGCCGCGGTCGGTCAACACCGCGAGTCGCGGCAACAGCCCGGAGTCCTCGAGCGCGCCGATCACGAGATAAAAACCTGCGACAAGCGGAAGCAACACCCCAAGCAGGTACTGCACCGTCACGGTAAGCAACCCTAGGTTATCGTTTATCAACACGAACTGAACCGGCTCCAACCAGCCGTTAGCCGAAATCGTCGCCTCCACGAGGCCGGTCATCCAGGGAACATAGTGTGCACTAAAGACCTCAGTCTCGAGGAGGTCCACAAGCCGCTGTGCGATCACGTCACCGATGAAGAGGTAGACAAGACCGATCCCCACAAGTGCGAGCGAGGTCCCCGTGAGCGGATTCAGTAACGCCGCGTCGACGACGTCTGTGAGTGATCGTGTTTCGTCGGTCCGTTCTCTGACCTGCTCAACCGTGGCGTCGACACGTCGCCGTCGGTGCTCGTAGATCGGATCGCGAAGTGACGGCAGCTCCACGTCAGGGAGTCCGCCGTCCGCCCGGGCATCCCCGGCGGTGAGCCGCTCAAGTGTCGGTCGGTCTTCTTCGAGCACGAGGACGGCCTCCCGACGCGACGAGTCGACATCAGGAAGCGTGTCGAACCACTGCTCAACGGGGGTGGATGCCGGCGCGCACGCCTCGTCAATAGCTCGACGGAGATCGTCGATTCCGCGACCCTCTACCGCAACGGTGGGTACGACGGGGACGTCGAGATCGGCCTCAAGCGCCTCAATGTCTATCTCGTCGCCGTCGCGTCCCACTTCATCCATGACGTTGAGCGCGACGACCGTCGGAATCCCCATATCGAGGAGCTGGTGGGTCAAGAACAGGTCGCGGTCGATCTGTGTCGCGTCGACGACGTTTATCACCGCGTCGGCGTCAAGCACCACCTCTCTGGCGACCCGCTCTTCTTCGGAGAACGAAGAGATGCTGTAGGTGCCGGGTGCATCGACCAGGCGGTGTTCATCGACCGATCCAACGGTCGCTGTGACGGTCGTTCCGGGATAGTTGGAGACGTCCGCGTCAGCTTCAGTCAACTCGTTGAATACCGCGCTCTTGCCGACGTTCGGCGCTCCAACCAGCGCGACCGTGTTCACAGGAGGGACTACAGTGTCGTCGCACGGTGGTGGATCATCACCACCACGTGTACAGCCGCCCATCTCACTCACACTCCGCTACCGTGATGTCGTCTGCGACGGAGTCACCGAGCGCGATCGTCGTGCCGTTGCGTTCGAGCACGACTGGGCCCCCCGAAAGGGTCGTCCGACATCGAACCGGACCATCGAGCATTCCGATCCGGAGCAGGTGTGCGCGGACACGCTCGTCGGGTACCGCCTGGATCTGAATCCGCTCTCCCCCCGATACGCCAGACAGACATCGCTCGGTCGTGAGAGTCATCTTTAGGTAAGCCTAAACAGGTAGGATATCTAAAGACGCGGCTGGATTCTACTGGAGTAACACTGTCCCGAACTATTAAATATCGGAGAAAGCGCCGTGGGCTCAGGCGTACCGTTCGAGCTCTGGTCGGTCGAGGTCTTCGAGGACGTCACTAGCGACCGCAGAGAGGAACGACTCACCTTCATCGGAGACGCGTCGGCCCTCACCGGCAGCGGTGGTGACGAGGCCATCGTCTTCGAGCGCCTGCAGGGACGCACGGATCAGCTTTCGGGAGCCACCAGCGTGCTCGCCGGGGCGAACGGAGTATCGGTTCGATCCGCGCTTTTTCGAGCCGTACTCGGTCGCCAGCCGCTCGATGCCGATTGGTTCGTTCTGGGCGACCTTCCGGAGGAGGCTCGCCGAGCGAACGTACCAGAAGTCGTCCTGTTCGGGCGGAAGCTCGTTTCCGGCGCTGCTTTTCGTGAATGCTACCCAGTCAGGCTCGTCAATTCGGTCCTCGAGTCGCGCCGCAACGGCCTCGATGAGGGCGTCGGCGGGCACGTCGTAGATGGTCGCCATTGACGCATATTTCTGTGCAAGCTCGTTTAAACCCATCGTATTCGAGAGCCGTCGTGTGAGCCGTTTTCACGGGAAGGAGCCGAGAAGCGAACAGCACGGCGCGATGTCTCCTGTGAGTACATCTGAGTAATGGTACGGTGACAGCGTCAGGATCCTGCGGCCTCCGTTACTCGACGTACTCGTAGGTTCGCTCGTTCATGCGCCCCCACCCCGTGAACACAAACTCGCCGTCTGGAACGGTGAACGCCTCAACGTCTCGGCCGAGGTCTTTGTCGTACTCGTGGACGTCGTGGATATCTTCGTACTCGCCCCACGAGAGGTCGTATCTGGCATCAAGCTGCTCGTCGATGTCGAGCGCCTCGATCCCGGTGCGCCACCCTTCACAGACTGTCTCGGCATGGATCTCCGCCTGTGCACCGGACCCGTACGAGGCAACGAGCAGCGTGTCACCGACGAAGGTGTCGTCGCGATCGAGGGCGTCTCGTAGGGCGCTCACTCGCGCGACGTGGACCGAGGACGTGTACCAGTTGCCGACGGAACGCGAGAGGCCGAGCGTTGGCTCCACGGTATCGTCGTACCAGGTCTGGTACGGCTCGGTCGTCTTCAACTCGTCCATGTACTCACGAATCGCGGTCTCGTACGCCTCCCGGTCTTCAAAGTTCGGCTCACGGGGCTGACGGCCGATGTCGTCTGCGAGGGCGGTCTCGTGGTCGGTATCGCGGATCACGTGCCGATACGCGAGCAGCGCCGCCTTCCGCACCATCCCGGGGAACGGGGTGTGGAAGGGCGCGTAGGTGAAATCCGACAGCGCAAGCTTGCCAGCGACCGACTCGTAGTCTTCGAGCGCCTCACGCATCCGCGAGAGGTACACCTGCATCGAGCGCTTGCCGTCGACGCTCGGGAACTGCTGGTTTGGTTTCAGAAAGTCCGTCTCGTCTTTCGATCCGTACCCTTGGGCCGTCGACAGCTCGACGATCGAGGGCTCCTCGTCGACGAGCATCGCGACCGCGCCAGCCCCCTGTGTCGCCTCGCCCGGATCGCCACGGGCGTACAGTGCTGTGTCCGTCGTGATGACGAGTGCTGCCCGACCGCGGTTGCGCCCTGCGCGAATCCAGTTGTACGCGTCGTCTATCGCCTGTGTACCGGCGACACAGGCGAACTTGCGTTCGCCTTTGTTCGCGTGGATAAAGTCGCCCTCGTAGACGGATTCGAGACAGCCGGCGACATACGTCGACACCGGTTTGGAGTGGTCGAACGCCGACTCGGTGGCGACATCGATGCGACCGATGTCAGCCGGCGTGAGCTCCTCACGGTCCATCAGGCGCTTTGCAGCGTTCGCGGCCATCGTCACGATATCCTCGTAGACGTCGGGGAACGAAGAATCAGTCAGCCCGAGCCCCTTCGTGTACTTCGCCGGGTCGTCACCCTGCTCGGGGGCAAACGTGTTCGGGAGGTCGAGTTTGAGCTTACCGGACCAGATTTCGACCGCGTCGATCCCTACGGGAGTCATTGACGGTCGTTCATGAGGCTGGCATATGTGTGTGTCGATGGGATACTACGTCGATCGTGGAACGTCTCGGCCAGCGAGCAAGTACTGTATACCATATATCGCGATATTAAATTGTTCGATGGCCGAAAACGGGGTACGACCGCAGGTGGCTCCCGGGCCTGCGGTCCGCAAGCACAGCGAGAGCAATTACCGAATCCCACGACACACAGCCTGCAATTTGCGGTGGCACGCGCCTCGTGAGGGCGCCGCAGGCGGACTCGCGAGCGCGTGAGGGATGAGCGAGGTGGCGAAGCCACTGAGCGAATCGGTTGGGGAGGGTGTGGCGAAGTGGTGTCCGGCTGTCGTGCAGTCGTGTTGGGTGTCCTCCCAGCGCTCCATACGTATTGAGGAGAGTGTAGCGAAGTAGTGTCCGGGTGTCCCGCGGTCGCATTGCTCACAGAGCCAATAGGGAGAATCAGAGAGAAATTTCCCATCAACACGGGAGGATGTCAGGCGACGATGGTGCAGGTCAAGCGACGGCGATACACGGGCGCGATGTGGCCACACCCTCCCCAGCCGGCTCACTCGTCGCCCATGGGCGACTCGTTCGCCCCTCGCACGTGCTCGCAGGCTCGCCACGAGCGACCTACGAGGCGCGCGCCACACGGAACTCTCCTCGATATGAATTTGCCGACAGACGGAGATGGTGCCGACACAGCGAGCATTCGGTCGTCGGGCTGTCGGAGATTGTGCAACCAAAACGTAAACTAAGCGGATACCCAGTGCGATAGGCCGACGAACGGCTCAGTACACCAACTCACCAGCAATGAACTTCCGGGTACGGTCGTCACGAGGGGCCTCAAACACCGCGTCGGTAGAGCCGACCTCGGTGACGCCGTCACCGAGCAGCACCGCAACCCGGTCGGCGATCCGTTCGGCCTGGTGCATGTCGTGTGTTGCGACAACGACGCCAATTCCACGATCGCTTGCCCGCTCAATCGCGTCTTCGATGACGGCGGTGTTACGCGGGTCGAGATCGGAGGTCGGCTCATCGAGCAGCAATAGGTCGGGATCGTACGCCAGCGCCCGCGCAAACGAGACGCGCTGGGCTTCGCCCCCGGAGAGCGAGCCGACCGAACGCGAGGCCGCCTCGGAAAGTCCCACTACCGCGAGTGCATCGCGGACGGAGGCCGGGATGTCTTCGTGGCCGACGAGTCCGCGGACCGCAGACCGGATCCGCTCTCGCCACGGCCGGCGCACTCGCAACCCGTACTCGACGTTGCGGGCGACGGAAGCGTCGAAGAGACTCGCTGCTTGGAACACCGTCCCGGTGCGCCGACGAAGGACACGACGACGGGCTGTGTCGGCTGCCCAGACGTCCGTACCGTCGAATGTGACGGTACCGGTGGTCGGCTTCAGTGAGAGCCCGAGAGTACGGAGGAGCGTCGTCTTCCCGACGCCGGAGGGGCCGATGAGCGCGAGCACCTGGCCAGGATCGACCGCCATCGAGACGTCAGTGAGCACCGGCTCCGCGTCGTAGGCGTGCGTGACGTCGGTGACTCGGAGCATTAGCGCGGTGTGCCGCCGTCGCTGAGACGTACGACGATCGTATTTACTGTCAACACCAAAATGACGAGGACGACCCCGAGTATCATCGCCGTCTCGTAGCGCCCCTGACGGGCTTCGAGTTGGATCGCGGTCGTCAACGTACGCGTCTTCGAGATGCCGTCCGCGCTCGTGATATTGCCGCCGACGATGAGCACCGATCCGACTTCGCTGATCGCACGGCCGAAACCGGCCAAGATCGCCGTTGCGATCCCGTATCGCGCTTCTTTGAGCACGACGAGTGCCACGTCGACGCGGGTGCCACCGAGCGCTCTGGCGGCCTCTCGCACGCGGTCGTCGACGCCGGTGATCGCCGCGAGGCTGATCGCCGTGATCGGCGGGGTCGCGAGTACGAACTGCGACATAATCATCGCCTCCCGCGTGAAGATGAGTTCGAAGGATCCGAGCGGTCCCTGATTGGAGACGGCAAAGAGAACGACGAGGCCGACGACGACGCTGGGGAACCCCATGCCGGTGTTGATCACCGACTTCACGAGCGATTTGCCCGGGAACTCGAGGAACCCCATCGTCACCGCCACCGGGACGCTGACGAGCGTGCTAAGACCCACGGCGACGAGGCTCACGTACAGCGAGACGACGACGATGCTGGGCACGTAGCCGTCACGAAACGGGAGGTCGACAAGGCCCACCAGCGCGGAGCCGACCGCCTCGAGCGCCACACTCACGTGCTCGCCGAGTCGGGCTGCCATCCCTCGGGCACGTACTGCTGGAAGTCCGGTTCTTCGGAGACGGCCTCCGGGAAGAACAGCTGCTCGCCGTTCATCTGGTAATCAGCGATAGCGTCCTGAGCGCCCGGGCTCGTGATCCATCCAATGTACGCCATCGCGAGATCGTAGTTCGCGTTGTCGTGGACGCCGGGGTTGACCGCCATCACCCCGTACGGGTTCACGAGGATCTCCGGGCCACCCTCGATCGGGCCCTGGACGAGGATGGTCAGGTCGACCTCCGCGCGCTGTGAGATGAACGTCCCGCGGTCAGAGAGCGTGTATGCGCTCTGCTGGTTCGCGATGTTGAGCGACTCGCCCATGCCGGTACCGGTCTCTTGATACCAGTCGCCGCCGGGCTGGGTGCCCGCCTCCTCCCAGAGGACGCGTTCTTTCGTGTGTGTTCCCGAGTTGTCGCCCCGCGAGACGAAGGGAGCCTGTGCGTCCGCGATCGTCGTCAGCGCGTCCGTCGCCGACGACGCTCCCTCGATGCCAGCCGGATCGGCCTCGGGCCCGACGACCACGAAGTCGTTGAACATGAGATCACGGCGGTTGATCCCGTAGCCGTTCCGCATGAACTCGTCTTCGAGACTACGGGCGTGGACCATCACCGCGTCTGCGTCGCCGTTGCGGGCGGACTCCAGTGCTGCACCCGTTCCCTGGGCCACGGCGTCGACGGAGACGCCGTAGAGGTCCTCGAAGTTCGTGTGGATCGCATCGAGGAGCCCGGTATCGTACGTACTCGTCGTCGTCGTAAGTGTGAGCGTCTCGCCCGCGACACCGACCTGGGTCGTGGTCTCGCCGTTGGACCCGCTCTCGTTCGTCTCCCCATCCATCGTGTTGCCGGCACACCCAGCCGCCGCGACCGTCGTCCCAGCGCCGAGCGCGGTGATGAACCGGCGGCGTTGTATCGACATAGATACACCGTCGACACGGCAATACATATAGCTTCTGTGAACTGCCGCGCGCTCGACGTCGGGTCACGCGCCCGGTGGTGTGTGACCACCACGGCGGTGGTGCCCGACCGGGTCGTTTTTGCGCGCAGCCGCAGAGACGCACCTATGGCGAAACAGCCACACCTGCTGGTCGAGGCGGGCGACGTACACGACACGGCGATCGTCCCCGGAGACCCCGGACGCGTCGACCGGATCGCGAACCAGTGTGACGAGCACACGGTCGTCGCCGAGAACCGCGAGTATCGGGTCGTCAACGCCACGTACGAGGGAACCGACCTCACGCTGTGTTCGACCGGCATCGGCTGTCCGTCGGCCGCCATCGCCGTCGAGGAGCTCGCGAACGTCGGCGTCGAGACGTTCCTCCGGTGTGGCACGTGTGGAGCGCTCCAGACGGACGTAGCGATCGGCGACATGGTGGTCGCCACCGGCGCCGCAAAAGAGGAGGGGACGAGCAAACGCTACGAGTCGGCGACGTACCCTGCCGTCGCAGACTACGACGCGCTCTCGACACTCGTCGACGCGGCGGAGGCGAACAACGAGACGGTCCACGTCGGGCCGATCGTCTCTGACGACGCCTTCTACAACGAGACCGACGAGTATGTCGAGTCGTGGGAGGCGGCGAATCTGCTCGCGATCGAGATGGAAGCCGCGACTGTCTTTTCGCTGGCTCGTCGGCGCGGCCTCCAGGCGGGCGCGATCTGTACCGTCGACGGCAACCTCGTCACGGGCACACAGAAGGGAGCCGACTCCGACGAAGAACTGCCGGCAAAGGCGAAAAACAACGTCGAGCGGGCGATTCAGATCACCCTCGACGCGGCTACTGAGGTGTGAACGGTACAGCGAAGGCGCGTGTCACTCGGACTCCGGGGCGAACTCCACGAGGGTGAGGTCCCGATCGAGTGCGCAGTGATCGTGTGGCGGCTCACCGAGCACCGTCTCGATCCGTCGTTCCTCCTCGAAGTCGACGCCGTCAGGAACGCAGTACTCGTGGCTCGGACACTCGGTGTGCGGGCAGGGACCGGCGAGCGACCCGATGCTCCCCGCGTACGCCCCTTTCGAGGGCACGGTTGCTGGGATCGGTGCCGGCTCGACTTCGACCGCACGAACCCCGGTGTCGTGGACGGCACAGTCGAGCGTCTGGGCCTCCTCTCTGACGTCTGTGATGCGGTACCGGGTGCCAACAGAGAGATTGAGACACTGACTCCGGTACGGACACCCCTCACAGTCGGGTGACTCACCCTGATAGACGAACTCGCGGCCGGTATCCGCGAGCCGGGAGCCGATGAGCGTAACGGTAGGCATGGCTGACACAACGACGCGAGCCGTGGTAAGCCTCCCGGCTCCGCCGGAAGACAACACACATCCCCCCGCAACGACAAGACCGGTCGATGATCGCGGAGGTCGCGAGGGCGCTTCGAGACGAGGCAGCGGGGGCGAACGAGCGCCGGCTGCTGGTACTCGCCGGGGACCGCGACCGCGGTATCGACGCCGCGTACGATGTCGTCGAGGCTGTCGGTGTGAGCGACGACGCGGTGGCACTCGTCTCGACGCGCGAGGGATTTCGCTTCGACCGTGTCGGCCCGCGGGGCGCGGACGCCCTTTTAGGCCAGACGAAGCAGGTCGTCGTCGTAGACTGTCACGAGCAGTGTCCGCCGAACGCGCTGGGACGAGCCGTCGGCGCGGTCGACGGGGGGGGTCTCTTCGTCCTCCTGACGCCACCGCTCGAGGAGTGGCCGACGCGTCATGATAGGTTTGACGAGTCGCTGGCCGTTCCGCCCGCTACCGTCGCGGACGTGACGAGACGCTTTCGTCGGCGGCTGGTCGAGACGCTCCGGACGCACCCTGGCGTCGCCGTCGTCTCACTCGCAGCCGAATCGGGGGACGAGCCGGTAGTCGAACGGGACGGCCGCACGTCACCATCGAACGCACAGCCACGGAGCGACCCGACACCGCCGCCGGATCCGGCGTTCCCGGCAGCCGCCTACGACGCGTGTCTCACGGCCGATCAGGTCCGCGCGGTCCGCGCGTTCGAGCGACTCGCCGAACCGGGTGCCGCGGTCGTCGTCGAGTCCGACAGAGGCCGAGGAAAGTCGAGCGCAGCCGGGCTCGCCGCCGGTGCGCTCGCGCTGGCAGGCACCGACGTCCTCGTGACTGCGCCGTCACCGAGCAACGCCGAGCCGCTCTTCGCGAGGGCGCGTGAGCTCGTCTCGGCCGTCGACGGTCAGCGCGGTTCCAGCGACGGCCGGCCCGATTCCGTCGACGGCGCGGCCACAACGGTCGAGGCCGCAGCCGGCGGGCGAGTGCGGTTCGCTCGGCCGGCCGTCGCCGTCGACGATCCGGCCGACCCGGATGTCGTGATCGTCGACGAGGCGGCCGCGCTCCCGGTTCGGCTGCTCGAGGGCGTCCTCGATGCCCCTGCAGTCGCGTTCTGTACGACGGTTCACGGCTACGAGGGAGCGGGCCGCGGGTTCGCCGTCCGGTTCCGCGACCGACTGGCGGCGAGCCCGTTCGCCACCCGCGACGTCCACCTCGACGAGCCGATTCGGTACGCACGCGGTGACCCCGTTGAATCGTGGGCGGCACGGGCGCTGCTGCTCGACGCTCGGCCCGCAGTCACCGCGGCACTCCCGGCAGCGCTCGTCGACGAGGAACAACGCTCGGACCCAGGGCCAGTCGACACAGCCGACGTCTCGTTCCGGCGGCTCGATCCCGAATCCCTCGTGGCCGACGAATCCCTCCTCCAGGAGGCGTTCGGGCTGCTCGTCGCCGCTCACTACCGCACCGAGCCGAACGACGTCGCGCGGCTGCTCGACGCACCGAACCTGACCGCGCGGGCGCTCGTCGCCGGTGACCGGATCGTCGCGGTCGCACTGCTCGCACGCGAGGGTGGACTTGACGACGAGACGCGAGCAGCGATGTACGAGGGTAAACGCGTCCGCGGGAACATGGTGCCGGACCTGCTCACGAGTCAGCTTCGGGACGAGACGGCCGCCGAGCCGGTGGGGCTCCGGGTCGTTCGCATCGCCGTCCACCACGCGTGCCGGGGTCGTGGACTCGGCACCCACCTGCTCGAACGGGTGCACGCTGCGTTCCGCGACGAGGTCGAGTACTTCGCCGTCGGGTTCGGTGCCACGCCCCGGCTGCTTCGGTTCTGGCGACGGGCTGGCTACCGGTGTGTACACCTCTCGACGACCAGAAACGACGCTTCCGGCGAGTACTCGGCCGTCATGCTTCGCCCAGCTGGTGACTCCGGCGAGACGCTCTGTGAAAGACACGCGATGGCAATGGCGCGTCGCGAACGCGACGCGCTCTCTGGGTCCCACAGAGATGTCGACGTGGATGTCGTTCGCGGTGTGCTCGCCGGCTGCCCCGTCGAGTGGCCGATCGAGCTCACCGACGATGCGTGGCGGGCGGTCGTCGCCGCAGCGGTCGGCCCAGGACGATACGAGGTCGCACCGGGGGCGGTTCGTGACCTCGCGTACGCCGCACTGCTCGGTGGCCAACCCGCCGACGAGACGACCGCCGGCTCCACAGCCCCGGAAGCCAGCCTCACCGCCGCACAAGAGCGGTTGCTCGTTCGAGTAGTACTACAAGCGCACGACTGGGGCGGTGTCGCAGCCGAACTCGGATACGGGTCGACGAGGACGTGTATGCGAGCGCTTGGGACAGCCCTCGAACCGCTCGTCGAGCGGTACGGAGTCGACGTCGCTAACGAAGAGCGCGATCGGTTCCTGTGAGTGAGCCGCGGTGCGTCGAGGCGTACTGTCAGGTTCTTCCAGCGATTGGCCGTCAGTCGTCGCCGGCGTACGCCCGGCGCAAGAAGACGAGGACGCCGCCGAGCATCGCGAGGTTCCCGAAGAACGCCAGCCGCTCACCCGAGGCGCTGTCCTCGTCGGCGTTCCAGAAGTCGTGCATTGTCGTTGTGACGACGACGAGGAACGTTGCGGCCGCGCCGGTCGCGAGCCGGGGGAGACGCCAGAGCGCGAGACCGAGACCGGCGACGAGCATCATCCCGGAGGCGAACGGGGCCGCGAGGTCTGGCATCGGGACGCCTGAAGAGTCGGCGTACTCGATCGCGTGATCCATGTCACGGAAGTCTTCTGACGCCTGGAGTGCGAGCCCTAGGCCGAGTGCAACGCGTCCGAGCCGCGAGAGTGATCCACCGTCGTTGTCCGTGTCGTCTGTCATGACTTTCGATCAACACGCGAGCTACTAAACTGTATCCGGCCAGCGTCGACGCGTGGTCGACCGAGGTGACTCGGTCGCGTGGCTACACCCCGCCGTCAACGCCTCATCACCTCCGCTTGAACCGGCCGCTGCCCGAATGGGTCTACGCCCGAACGAGACTACGCCCGTCGAAGTCGGCGTCGACGTCGACCTCGAGTAGATCAAGAAGCGTTGGGGTGAGGTCATAGAGGTCGACATCGGTGACGGCGATCCGGTCGTCGTCGGTGACGAGCGTCGCGTTCGAGAACTTGTGCATCCCGTTTCGGGGCCCCTCCCCAAACACCGGTTTTGACCCCGAGAACCCCGCCTTCAGGTCGAAGCCGTCCGCGGGCACGGCGACGACGTCGGGCGCGATGTCGGCTGCCGGGCCGTCGAAGACATCCTCGCCGAGGTAGACGTCTGCACACACCGAGCCGCCGTCGGGACCGGTCAGCGCCGTCAGATCGTCGACGAGTTGGTCCCGCACCGCCTCGTACTCGCTTTCGGAGACCGAGCCGTTTGCTTCCCGGTCTTCGAGGTTGATAAAGAACCGACCCGGGATGAGCGAGAACACCTCGGTGTCGGCGCCGAGGTCGGCAAGCGACTCCGGCTCGTCGGTGTCGTACGTCAGGTACCCTTCCTCGGCGAGCCAGGCGTTGCAGTGCACCTCGTAGCGCAGTTCGGTGAACCCGTGGTCCGAGGCGATGACGAGCGAGACGTCGTCGGGGAGGCTGTCGTAGATACGGCCGACGTACTCATCGAGTGCCCGATAGAACTCGAGAAAGCCCGCCGCGTCGTCGGTGTCGTTCGCGTAGTCGCCAAAGAGGAAGTGGTTCACCCGATCGGTCGTCATGAACACGCCGAAAAAGAGGTCCCAGTCGTCCTCAGCGAGGTAGTGATTGAACGTCTCGTATCGGGCGTCGAGCGTCTCGTGAGCATTCTCGAGGAACGCCGACTTGTCGTCGTTGTGGCCGAGCTTCGCGTCGGCGTCGATCCGATAGTCGTACGACTCGAGTGTCGCCTGAACAGCGGCGTCACTTGAGGCCGCCTCGACAGACGGCGAGAGGAACCCAGAGACCATCCGCTGGACGGACTCTTGAGGCGGGAACGTTACGGGAACGTTCAGGACGGTCGCGTCGCGTCCGGCACTCATCACGCGATCCCACACGCGCGTCGCACGAACGTGACTTCCCATGGGCACGTACGTCTCATCGGAGCCGACTTCTCGGTCCTGGAAGCCGTACACGCCGGTCTCGCCTGGATTGACGCCGGTGGTCAGACTCGGCCAACAGGCGCTCGACTCCGGTGGAACGATGCTGTCGATCCGGCCGGCAGTCCCCGCGTCGGCGATTCGGTGGAGGTTCTTGAAGACGTCCGGGTGGTCGTCGATCAGGTCGTACGGCACGCCGTCGATGCCAAGAAAAACCACGCGAGGATCATCGGCACCGCGTAGTCTGTCGAAGAGTCCCATATTCGGTGAACGCGTCCGCCGAACAAAAAACGCGCCGACTGTGACACGTTCGGCCGCCGTCGGTGACGGTCGGCCACAGCGTGTGGCCCGCCGGCAACTTCTACATGTAGCCGAGGTCGCGCAGTCGCTCCATCAAGTCCTCTTTGTCTTGTGCGCGACCGGCTCGCTCGGTCGTCCCCTCAAGGTCCTGGAGCCACGCTGGCTCTGCGGTCGTCTTCTCCGTCGACACCTCGCTGCCGAGCGAACGGAACCCAGCGAAGTACTTCGGTGAGATTGGGACGTCAGCCTGCTTGACGCCCGCGGGGAGGTCGTCTGCACCCTGTGGGACGTAGCCGTCGTCCGGGAACGCTTCGACCGTCTCCGGTACGACCACCTGCCAGAACGCGTCCCACACGTCGCGCTCGTCAAACTGGAGGATCGGCTGGATCCGGTCGTGTGGCGGGTAGATATCTGGGTCGTGTCGCGGCGAGAAGAACGTCTCGTCCGCACGCGCTTCCTGTTCGTCCCAGCGGACCCCCGAGATCACGCCGTCGATGTCGTACGCCTCTAACGCGTCGTTGAGCGCCACAGTCTTCAGCAGGTGGTTCCCGACGTACGTGTCGAGCAAGAACGGGAACGTGTCCTCCTCGTACTCGAGGATCTCCCGAACGTGGTGGTGGTTGTGCTCGGAGAGGTCGGCGACAGCAATGTCGTCCCCGGGTTCAAGCGCCTGGTCGTCGACGATTGCGCCGACGTCGTCGTTGCGAGCGTAGACGAGCTCGATATCCCACTCGTCGGCCCAGTGCTCGACGAAGTCGGTGATCTCCTCGAAGTGCTGGTAATGATCGATGAACACCGCGGTCGGCTTCTCGTAGCCGTACTCAGCGGCGACCTCGTTGATGAAATACAGGGTGAGCGTCGAGTCCTTTCCGCCGGTCCACATCACCGCCGGGTTCTCGTACGCCTCGAGTCCCCGGCGGGTGACTGCGACCGCTTTCTCAATTTTGTGCTGGAGCGATGGGTAATCACCCGGGGTCTCGTCTGTGCCGTCTTCGTAGTCGACGTCGACCGTCTCGGGAAAGTCACTCATTTGACTAGTGAGTCGGTTGCGATCAAAAAGGGCTTTGTGTTTCGGGTCGGCCGGCTCCAGAACGGCTTAGTGGCTCAGGGTTCCACAGGAAGCCGTGTCACCATCAGCGCAATCTACCGGCGACGTCGAACGGGCGAATGGGATGCCGATGCTCGGGCTCGGCACGTGGAAGAACGAAGATCCAGCACAGTGTGCCGAAAGCGTCCGTGTCGCCTTAGAGATGGGCTATCGCCACATCGACACCGCACAGATATACGGCAATGAGGCTGCCGTCGGTGAGGGGATAGATGCCGCGGCTGTCGACCGCGAAGACGTTTTCCTCGCGACAAAGGTGTGGATCTCGAATCTCACACCGGAGGATGTCATCGCGACCACCGAAGCGAGCCTCGAGAAGCTCGGTGTCGACGCCGTGGACCTGCTGTACGTCCACTGGCCGGCCGGAGAGTACGACCCTGACGAGACGCTCCCGGCGTTCGACGAGCTTGTGGATCGCGGGCTGACAGCGCGCGTCGGCGTCTCGAACTTCGAACCACACCACGTCGAGCGAGCGATGGACGTACTCGACACACCGGTATTTGCGAATCAGGTCGAGACACATCCGTTCTGCAAACAATCGGCGCTCCGTGAGCACGCCGCCGAACACGGCTACGAACTCGTCGGCTACTCGCCGTTAGCGCGCGGCTCGGTGTTCGACAACGATGTCGTACAAGACATCGCAGCCACACACGACGTCAGCGAGGCGCAGGTCAGCCTCGCGTGGCTCACCGAGAAGGGCGTGACGGCGATTCCCAAGGCGACGAGCGAGACGCACATTCGCGACAACTGGGAGAGCCGATCACTGGAGCTATCGACCGAAGAAATCGCCCGAATCGACGCCATCGAGCGGCACCACCGGGAGGTCAATCCAGACTTCGGTCCCGACGCGTGGGAGTGATCCGGGCCGGTGCGACGACGTAGTCCCGGCGAAGACGCTATCGTCGGTTGCCCGGGTTGACCGAACAGGTGTCGACGCCGAGCACCGAGTAAAGGCCACAGGTGCCGGTCAGGGCCGTGCCGAGCATCGCGAGTGCGACGATACCAAGGACCGGACCGGCAGTCGCCGGTAACGGGCCGACTCCTGCGAGCGTGGCGAGCGAGAGGCTGCCCGCGACCGCACCGAGTGCCGTTCTGACGCGTTTGTCCGTCGCTCCGACATTGGTTTCCATGTAGTTATGTACGGGCTCTGCAGTCATAAACGCTGTTGTGAACGGCAGCTCGTCGCTCGCGTCGCCGACGTAGACAGAAGGTGAACGCCGGTGGGTGGTGTGACCGTTCAGCGCGTGATCGTCACCGGGATGGTCGCCTTGTCGACGACACCCTTTGCGACGCTTCCGACGACCTGTTCGCGTTCCGCAGAGAGACCGCGGTGCCCGACGAAGATGGCGTCAGCGTCGGTCTCCGTTGCGAACTCGGCAATGGCGTTTGCCGGCCGGCCGGTGAGGAGCTCGGTCTCAACCTCGATGGCGTCATCCTCGTCGACGGCCTCCTCCGCGACAGTCTCCTTCGCGACCGCCTTAGCGCCCGTGAGGACCTGCTCGCCCTCATCGAGTGCGGCCTCCTCGCCGGGCATGACGAGGGTGCCGTCGATCAACTCCGATTCTGGGGTCAACACGTGAACTATCACGAGTGTCGCGTCAATCGCGAGTGCATTTCGGGCCGCGTATCGGACGGCGTCGTCACCGACCGTCGATCCGTCGGTCGCAGCAAGATAGCGCATACAATTTTTTTCGGCCGGACACACATAACTGCTGTCTGGCGTTCCCAGTGCGTGGTCGCACGCGAGCATGATGGCGAACAGGCGGTCGCTGCGTCCCCACGCCGGTCGACCGCGCAGCCGCCGTGGCCGGTCGTGGGCTATTGCGGTGTCGTGTCACGGGTTGGCTGCCGCTTGGTATAAAAGCGTTCGCGTCTCAGGGCACCGACCGGGAGACCATCTCGCCCCACGGCTCGAAGCCGTGACGGTCGTAGAACGCGCGCGCACGCTCGTTTGCGGGGTCGACGTCAAGCACGAGCCGGTCGAGCGGGAGGTCTTGCTCGGCGGCAACCGCAATAGCGGCCTCGATGAGCGCGTCTGCCACCCCTGTCCCCCGGTGTGCCGGTGCGACGTAGAGCTCGTTGAGCACCGCGGCATCCCAAATGAACGCCAGCCGCTCTGGCAGACAGAAGGCGTAGCCGACGACGTCCTCCGCGTCAACGGCGACCGTCACACAGTCAGGATCGTCGGCGACACAACGGTCAACCCAGTCGAGCCATCGACGTCGGTAGTCGTCGGTAAGCTTCCCGTCGTACGCCGCCGCCTTCCCAACACCACCGGTATTTTCACCGAGCCCACGCTCGAAGGCTCGCTTACACGCGTACAGCCCGTCGGCGTCGGTCGCAGGATCGTACGGCCGGTACTCGACGCTCACGAGACGTTCTCGCGCAGTCGACACGGGGTCACGGACGACGGTACGAAACGACGGTAATGCGGATCAAGTCTGGACACGTCACTCGATGTGGTAGGTGCACTCAATACGGTTTCTCTTCCGGCGACGCGGGCCGCGGTCGGCTCACGCCATCCCGAGCGCCGTGAGGATCTGGTTGCCGAACACCATTGCGATCAACCCGAAGAGCATGACGAGGCCCGACGAGACCGTAATCGTTCTGACGGCCGCGTGGCGGTTATCGATTGGCACACGGCTGATCGTCGCCTCGGCGACCATCCGGAGGATCCGACCGCCGTCGAGCGGAAACGCCGGGAGGCAATTGAACAACGCGAGCTGGACGTTGATCCAGCCGGCCCAAAACAACAGGTTCGCGAGGATGAACACCCCGCCGCCGAGCACCGCGAGCCCGCCTTCGAGAACGTAAAAGTTCGCGACGCCACCCGCGAACCCCGCGAAGTTGAACGGCAGCCCAAAGAGGCTCCCAAGCGGGAGGATGAGGGTAACGAAGACGAGCCCGACGATGGAGTTCGCCAGTCCGCCGACCGCGACGCCTGTGAGTGCGTCCGGTCCACCGTCGCCACCGAGCAGCGCAAGGTAGGTGTCGGCCGGATATTGCGAGGCACCGACGTCGTCGAGCGCGAGGCCGCTCGACCCTGGGAAGAGGCTGACGCCGATGAGCCCGCCGGGCCGACTCGGGTGTGGGTCAAGCGTAACGTCGTACGCGACACGCTCGCCGGACGCGGTGTAGGCAGCGACCGGAACGGTCTCACCGGGCTCTAACTGTTGGAGCGTCGTCGCGAGCGCCTCGTCGGTGGGGACCCGGTCACCGTCGACCGAGACGATGGTGAGCGGCTCGCCGACGGCGGCACCCGCCTCGTGTATCGGGCCGCCCTCTTGTACGGCAACGACGTACGCGCCGACCGGCACGCGGGTGTCGGCGAGGGATTCACCGTCCGCGGAGGTCACGGTCACCGTTGCGCGCTCGTCGGTACCGACCGCCGCGAGAAAGTCCGCTTCGGTCCGCACCGACTCACCGTTCACCGCGGTGACGACCGGCGGCGCGTCCGCGACCGTGACGCCGAACGGGTTCCCACCAGCAGACCCAATCGCTTGGAGCTCCCGCTCGAGGACGACTTCACGGGTTGTGTCGCCGTCGTCGACGACGATCGGGACGTCGGCGGCAGCGTCTGCGAGCACGGTGTCGAACGCTGCAGCGCCGTCGATTGGCTGCCCGGCGACCTCAACGATCCGGTCACCGCGCTCAAGGTCCGCGGCAGACGCGGGCGAGCCGGGCGTCACCTCGCCGACGGCGTAGCCGGGAGCAACGGCCATCGCTCCCGTGACGGGACCGAAGAGCAGCGCGAACGCGAGGACCGTGAGGAGGACGTTCGCCGTGACACCGGCGGCGAACATCCGTGCACGGGCGCCACGAGAGGCAGCCTGTGTCGCCGCTTCGTCCGGTTCGACGAACGCGCCGACGGGAAGGACAGCGAGGAACACGAGCCCCATGGAGTCGATGTCGATCCCCTCGACGCGACACAACAGTCCGTGGGCACCCTCGTGGATCACCATCGCGATTGCCAGTCCGGCGACAATCTCGGGGGCAACCGACAGCGGGAGGAAGTCGTTGACGCCCGGGATGATCAGGAAGTTCTGCGGCTGCCGGATCGCAGCAGGCTGGGTCGCAGTGAGCGCAGAGAGTCCAGACGAGAGGATCAACGCAAACGATCCGACCATCGCGACGAGCGCGCCGCCGAGACCGAGGTTGGCGAGCGCCCGCCAGAACCGAGTCGGCCGGGCGAGTCGGTCGAGGAACGCGCGGCCACGGCGGGTGTGCAGCGTCGTCAGGGGACCTGACACCCGGACCGAGTCGGGGAGGATCCCGCGAGTCTGCAGCCAGGCCATGGCCGCTGTGTACGCGAGAACACCCGTCAGCACCCACAACGCGGTATTCATACGAATTTGTGGGGGACGACCGGGTGTAAGCCGTTCGGTTCGAACACCCACTGGCTGTGACGAGCGGGTCGTATCAGCTCAACCCGCCTCGATCGATTCGAGCGGCCGGCACGTTCGGCATACCGGACGGCTCGTCGTGGACCCACACCGTTCACACGCCCGGAGCGATCGGTCCTCTTGGGCGGCGGTACCGGTTGTCGTGGAGGTCTCGTTTGTGTCTCGGGCGCCAGTCGAGGAGGCCGTCTTCACGCACTCGGCGTTTCACTGGGCGGTGCTGATACCCATTTCGGGGTGGGTCATGCCGCTGTCATGCGCCCCGCGGTGAGACTCTCACGAACGGTATCGACGAATCGGTCCGGGTGTTCGACGTGGGGGAGGAGCCGCGCGCGATCGAAGACGACGAGTCGTGCATCAGCCGCGTCGGCGAGGTCACGACCCTCGGCGAGTGGACTCACGTCGGCCTCGCGTCCCCAGACGATCGTCGCCGGGACCGCGAGGGCTTGGAGCGCTCCGGCGAGGTCGAGGTTGCTGTTGAGGAAGCCAGAGATGAACGACGCGGGCGCAAAGCGCGCGTTCTCGACGTGCGTTGTTCGCCACTCGTAGTCGATCCACGCCGAACTGGGCGCATCTTCGGCGTAGTAGCCGTGGTCAGCGTTGAAGTAGCGGATCGATGGCTTCGACGCGAGGAGGTTGAACGCGGCCTCACCGACGAGCGGGGCCCTGAGCAGTTCTCGGACCCACGGCTTCGGCGGACTCGGGCCCGCGACAGCTGTCGGGCACACACCGACGAAGCCACCGAGCGTGACGCCCTCATCGCTCGCGCCGGTGGTGTCGGCGGCAGCCGCTGCGTACGCCGCCGACAACGATGAGGCAACGACCGCGGGCCTGTCGAACGTAGCGAGGAAGTCAGCGACAAAGTCCTCGTACAGCGCCGCGGAGTACCGCAGTGGGGGACGATCAGAGCGGCCATACCCCGGGAGATCCGGCGCAATGACGTGGTGATCAGTAGCGAGATCCTCGAACACCGCTCGCCACTCACCCGAAGAGCCCGCGGCGTTGATCCCGTGGAGCAACACCAGGTCGGGGTCGTCCGGGTCGCCGGCTTCGGTGTAGGCGACGTCCATCCCGCGCCAGTGATAGGTTCCCTCGTCGCCGTCAAGCGGAGACTCAAGCGGCTCTCGGTGGCGGAGCCCGACGTTCGCCGTCGCGACTGCACCGGCGCCGAGGAGGGCCGTCCCGACGAAATTTCTGAGTCGCATACCGGAATGTGTGTCTCCCGCGATTTATACCCGTGGGGAGAGACGGTGTCGTCGTCCCGTGTGCACCATCGGCCGACACCAGTTTGGCGCCACGCTAGTGGCACATCAGCCGTCGAGCTCCGGGAGTCGGCCGCCGTCGACGGCCACGTTCTGGCCGCTCACGTACGCGGCTGCGTCACTGAGGAAGAATCGGAGCGGCGCGGCGACGTCGGCGAAGCTTGCAGGGCGGCCGCGCGGGAACGACTCGACACCGGCCTCGGTGTTCTCGACAGCAAATGGCGAGACGGCGTTCACCGTGATCCCGTCGTCACGGGTGTCGGCTGCAAGCATTCGAGTGAACATGAGCACCCCCGTTTTCGCGACAAAGTACGGGAAGTTCACCGGGTGTGCGTGCTGTCGGTCGCTGTCGGCGAAGCCGATATTAACGACGCGTCCCCACCCTTGTTCGCGCATCGCCGGCACCGCGCACCGTGAACAAAGAACTGTGCCGTAGAATGTTGACTCGACCACGTTGCGCCACGACTCCCACTCGATCTCACTCCAGTGACGCGAGTCGAAGTCGCCGACGTTGTTCACGAGGATATCTACCGTGTCGAGTGCCTCCGCTGCGGCAGTGAACAGGCCGTCAACGGCGTCGGGATCGGTGATATCTCCCTGCACAGTCGTTGCCTCAACACCGCGCTCGCGGGCCTCCTCGGCGGTCGCTGTCGCTGCGGCTTCGCTATCATGATAGTGAACGACGACGTCCGCGCCACAGTCGGCAAGCGAGAGCAGCAGTTCGCGTCCGACGCGTCGAGCGCTTCCGGTGACGAGTGCGGTTCGGCCGGTTAGATCTGGAGTGATCGCCATGGCGATCCGTCGTGGGTGTGACGGTTAATCCTTCTCGCTCGGACAGTCCCGTCGCGATTCGGTGTCGGGCTGTGACGACTCACTCGACGTTCTGTTAGTAGCTCGCTCGACACACCGTTCGATAGGGCCGACGACCTCGGCTGCGACGGTGTAGGGGTCGGTTTCGCCGCGACGAACCCGCTCTGCGAGCGCGTCGATGCCGCCATGCTCGGCGATCGAGTCGCTCGCAAGTGCACCGACGTCGGCACGGATGAGGGTTCGAATCGTGGCCGCGTGCCGGCGGCGACGTGCCGCCGCCAACTCGCCCGAGTCGCGGAGGGCCGCCGCGTGTGCGTCGAACGCCTCGAGAAGCGCGTCGACACCCTCACCCGTTTCCGCGACGGTCCCGACGACCGGCGGCGTCCATGTCGACGACCCATCGTCGCTTGTGTCGGTCGTCTCCACAACGCGGGCGGCTCCGGGACCGTGGTGACCCGTGGGGTGGCTCGTCTCCGCGCTCACCTCACGGCGATGGACCATCTCGTCGAGTTCGGCGCGGGTGCGTTCGGCTCCCTCCCGGTCGAACTTGTTCACCACGAAGACGTCACCGATCTCGAGGATTCCCGCCTTCAGCGTCTGCACGTCGTCGCCCGCCCCGGGCTGGACTAACACGGCGACGGTGTCGGCCGTGCGCACCACATCGATCTCGCTTTGGCCCGCGCCGACCGTCTCGATCAGGATCGTGTCCTTGCCGAAGGCGTCGAGGGCGGTCACCGCGTCAGCCGTCGCCATCGAGAGCCCACCGAGCTGCCCGCGGGCGCTCATCGAGCGGAAGAAGACGTCCATATCACCGACGGTCGAAGCCATCCGGATCCGGTCGCCAAGTACCGCCCCGCCGGTGTACGGTGAGGCAGGGTCGACGGCGACGACCCCGACGGTGTCACCGCGGTCCCGGAGCGCAAGCGCCAGCTTGTCGACGAGCGTCGACTTGCCCGCACCCGGTGACCCAGTGATACCGATCACGTCGGCGGTGCCGGTGTGGTCGTGAAGCGCCGAGACGATCCTGCGGTATCCCGGCGAGCGGTCTTCGATCCGCGAGATGACCCGCGCCAGCGCCCGGTGGCTCCCGTCAAGCAGCGACTCAACGAGGGCCGCGTCGCGATCGGTCAGGTCTGTGCTGGCCCCATCAGCAGCGCCCTTCTGGCGCTCACCGGCCGGCTCCTCGGTGTTCCTCGCCTCGTCTCTGTCTGTGTCCGTGTCGCGTCCGACCATCTACGCGCGCTCCGGGAGGTTCGCCCTGACGAAATCGACCGTCTCAGACATCGGAGTACCGGGGCCGAACACCTCCGCGACGCCGGCGGCTTTCAGCGCGTCTTCGTCATCGTCAGGCACGATCCCACCGACGATCACGAGGGTGTCATCGAGCGCACTGTACGCCTCCAGCCCGTCGATCACCTTCGGGACGAGGGTGTTGTGTGCCCCAGAGAGGATCGAGATGCCGAGGACGTCGACGTCCTCTTGGACGGCCGCCTGTACGATCTCTTCTGGCGCCCGATGGAGCCCCGAATAGACGACCTCGAAGCCCGCATCACGGAACGCCCGGGCAATCACGTGTGCGCCCCGGTCGTGGCCGTCGAGTCCGACTTTCGCGACCAGACACCGAATAGGGCGCTCGTCGGTGTCGATACTCATGCTTCGAGTTGGATCCGGCGGCAATGTTACTCTACCGGCGGTGAAACACGTCTGCACTCACACACTCCGATGTACCTTTCCGCTCCGGTGACGTTTCTTTGTGCATGGACGCACATTCGCCGGTAGTTTCGGTTCGGGACGTATCACTAGAGGTACAGTAGTCATGTCGGGCAAAGACGACTACTACAACCGCTCGAAACAGCAGGGGTACCGCAGCCGTGCCTCCTACAAGCTCCAACAGCTCGATTCGGAGGCGAGCCTGCTCGAGGCTGGCGATACGGTCGTCGACCTCGGGGCCGCCCCTGGGGGGTGGCTACAGGTGGCCGCCGAGGCGGTTGGCGAGACAGGGACTGTCGTCGGCGTTGATCTTCAGCGGATCGACGACTTCGACGAGCACGACGTCGAGACGATCCGCGGTGATATGACCGACGAGCGCACCCGACACTACCTCCGTGAGGCGGTCGGCGAGGCCGGCGCAGACGTCGTAGTGAGCGACATGGCGCCGAACATGACCGGCGAGTATGAACTCGACCACGCGCGCTCGGTGCACCTAGCACGCCAGGCGCTCGCGGTGGCCGAAGAGTTGCTCGCGCCCGGCGGTGACTTCGTCGTGAAGGTGTTCCAAGGCCGCGACCTAGAGGGCCTTCGGGAGTCGGTGGCAGACGCCTTCGACTACGTGCGGACGGTCTCACCGCCGGCCTCTCGGGACGCCTCTTCGGAGGTGTACCTCGTCGCGAAGGGACTGCTGACCGCCACCGTAGCCGTCGGCGACCGGCTCACGGTGACGGTTGAAGAGCGTGGGGACGAGGGCGACGGAATCGCGTACGTCGACGGCTACACCCTCTTCGTTCCCGAGGTGGCACCGGATGAGACCGTCACAGTCGTCGTCGAAGACGTGAAGCCGCGCTTCGGCTTCGCGAGCCGCGTGGAGTCGACGAGCGAGTAACCCAATCGGCACACCTCTGCGGGCGAGAGGCGAGAAACAGCACCCATCGACGATCTCACGGCGAGGGGTCGGTGTGTCGGTCGACGACCGACGAGCGAGTCGAGCGCGTCTCGTCCACGTCCGTGACGTCGGTATCGGCGTCCTCGTCGTCTTCCGCGGGCTGGACGCGGACCCCGCGGATAGCGTACTTGACCCCGTCGGTGTAGCTCGGGTCAGGCGAGACGGTCCACCCTTCGGTCTCCGCGAGTGCGCGCACGTTCGGCAGTGCCATCCCCGCGTCCGCGGTCGGCTCGGCGCTCTCGTACGCGAAGAGGAGGCCGTCGCGTCCGCCGGTGTCGTGACGGCCGTCGTCCGTCACATCGAAGCCGTCAGACCGGACCTCGAGCGTGAGCGTCGACGCCCCGTTGTACGCGGCGAACCGAACGGCGTTCCGCAGGAGGTGTTTGAGTCGAGTCGGGGCGGCTAAGACGGTGCCGCCACCACGCACGACGATAAGCGGCGCCCCGGGAACCGTCTTAGCGGCCGCGCGTACGATCCGCTCGAGGTCGACAAACGTCTCTTCACCGGCGTCGTGTGTGTATCGAACCAGCGTGTGGAGATCCTCGACGCTCTGTTCGATTCGTCGAACACGTTCTTGAGCGGTTTTGACCGAGTCATGAGCGGCAGCCGGATCGTCGGCGTCGAGTCGCTCGAGAGTCACGTCGAGATAGCCGTTCGCCACCGTCACCGAGTTTCGCAGCTCGTGTGCGATTGCGCCTGACATGTCCGCGAGCTGCTGTTCGTGTCGTTTTCGCCGCTCGCGCTGGCGCTCGAAGGTCGTGACGTCTTGAAGCAACAGCGTGTGTCCGAACGTCTCGGTCCCGACCTCCAGCGGATGACTCGTACTCAGGTACGTTCGAGTCTCCTCGCTCACGGTCGTCTCGACGAGTACCGGGCGACCGGTGTCGTAGTCGGCCGCGAGTGACGATGAGAGCTCCTCGATAGACACCGGTGTGTCGCCGGTGTCGAGCCTCGGGAAGATCGTCGCCGCCTCCTGATTCCACTCTGTGATGACGCCGTCAGCGTCGAGGACGAGGATGCCACCGGCTGCACGCTCGACGATCGAGCGGCGGGTCGCACGCTCTTCGGCGACGAACCGCTCCTCAGCAAACACCGTCGTCCCGACCGCGAAGACGGCGACCCCGACGGGTTCGTACGTGAGCGCCGGGATGAGATCTGGTGCGAGCAAGTTCACGGCCTTCGGTGCAGACGCGAGTCCGGTGACAGCAAAGAGTCCGGCAAGCGTCCACGGCGGTCGCTCGGACTGTCGGTAGAGCCGGTAGAGGAGAGCAAAGCCGATACCTGTCAGTAGGTACGCGAGGACGAACGAGCTCCAGTAGAGCGGTCCTTGGTCGATCAGGAGGAGTCTGGTGGGTTCTCGCTGGAGCGTCGCAGTAAAGTACTGACCGTGAATCGGGTTGGTGAGCTTGGCGGCGACCACGACGATGTAGACGCCGACGGCTGTCAGCCGGTACGACCGCCGCCGGTGGTAGTCGTGGCCCGTGTACGCCGAACAAAAGTACAGCCACGGTCCGATGGTGGCGAATCCGACAGCGAGTGCGAGGGCGTAGATGGCCGTCGCGGTCGACTCGTTCGTAACGAGCAACCCACCTGTCTGGAGTGCCCCCCAGACGCCCACGACGAGCAGCAGCCACCGCAAGCCCCGTCGTGAGTCGGGATTTCCGAGCCGCGACCCACGGGCAGCGACGGCAAAACACGCCGCTGTGGACGCGAGGAACACACCGACGAGTGGCCACGAAACCGGCATTATACGGTATAGATCGAAGATATGTGCCACACTACTTATTACCCCCGGTGGATTCAACCGGTGGCCGAATCGGGCCCGAGAGTTTCGCGACACCCGTCGGCATCGTCTGCTTGCGCCCAGTCCGGTCGCACGATTGTCGCGGGTCGCACGATTGTCGCGGGTCGCACGACTGTCGCGGTCACTGACTCGATTGGGCGGTCCGGCGCCACTCGCGGACCGTGAACCCCTCGTACGGGGTCTCAGCGGCGACTATCCACTCGTCTCGGTCCCACGGTGGGAACCGAGCATCACCGTCGTACCGGCCGTCGACGTGGCTAAGGGCCATCTCGTCGACGAACGGCTGGAACAGCTCGTAGATCGTTGCACCACCGAGCACGTATGCGACGTCATCCGTTGTCCGTTCGCTCGCGAGCGTGAGTGCCTCCTCAACGTCGGCGGCGACGACCGCGGTCGGCTCCGCGAGCGTCTCGAGGCGACGGCTCACGACGATCTGGTGTGTTCCCGGGAGGTCCTCACGCATCGAGTCGAAGGTCCGGCGTCCGATGATCACTGGAGCGTCGTCGACACGGGCCCGGTACTGCTCGATATCGGCGGGAAGCGGGGGCCACGGAACTGCACCGTCGTCGCCGATCACGCCGTTTTCTGCCACCGCGGCGACGCTGACCAGTCGCATACAACAGAACGGATCCGCATGCGTTAAAGCGACTCGGCTGACTGCGTGCACTAGCCGTCGAGCCCGAGGAGGTCGAACGGCGAGCCGTTGTCGGTCGCAGCGGCCTGCTCGTACACCACGTGTGCCGTAGCGACGTCCTGGATCGCGAGCCCCGTAGAGTCGAAGACGCTGACGCCCGTCACTCCGTGTGAATCTGACCGACCGGCCCGCACACCGACGACGATGTCTCCAATTTCCCCGTAGATGTCGTCGTCGCCGAGCACGCCCTCGGCGTACGGGACGTTGATCTCACCGGAGTGCGTACACTGCTCGTGGTCGTCGATGACGACGGCCGCGTCAAGGAGAAGCTCGTCGGCGAGTTCGTGTTTGCCCGCGGCGTCAGCACCCATGGCGTTGACGTGGGTGTGATCACCGACATCGTCTGGGCCGACGATCGGCTCCGTGCTCGGGGTTACCGTCGAGAGCACATCGCAGTGGCCGGCTGCCGAGATGGAGCCCGCTCGAACGTCGAACCGATCGTCGAAGGTGTCGACGAAGGCCGCAGTGCGCTCATCGTCAAGATCACTGACGACGACTTCCTCGATGTCACGAACCGTCGCGATCGCTTCGAGTTGTGTGTACGACTGGACGCCGGCGCCGACGATTCCAAGCGAGCGCGCGTCTTCGACTGCCAAGTGGTCCGTGGCAACTGCGGCGGCTGCCCCCGTTCGTTTCATCGTCAGCATCGTTCCGTCCATGATCGCAAGCGGGAACGCGGTCGTCGGGTCGGAGTAGATCATCGTTCCCATCACCGTCGGCAGGTCGTGATCGGTCGGGTTGTCGGTGTGGACGTTCACCCACTTGATGCCAGCTGCCTCGAACGACCCGGTGTCGAGGTACGCAGGCATCGAACGGAAATCGCCGTTGTGTTGTGGAAGGTCGATGTACGACTTCGGCGGCATCTGGGCGTCGCCGCGCTGGTAGGCCGTGAACGCGCCTTCGACCGCTTCGATCACGCGGTCCATCTTGGCGTTCTCGTCGACGTCGTCGTCGGTGAGAAGCAGCGTCTGCATACTCGTCTCTCACAGTGGTCGGTACTTAGGACTGCTGGAGCGGCCGTTTCACGGCCAATATTCGTGTAAAATGTGTGTTTTTGTGTCAATTCGGACGGGCGGACCGTCGGCGGGTGGCTGTAGGAGGCGTGCCCAACGCGATTACATCGCGCCGCCCATGCCACCCATGCCACCCATACCGCCAGCGGGGGCACCGGCGCCCTCGTCGTCGTCGCCGGCGGTGGAGAGGTCGCCTGCCGAAATGATGTCGTCGATCTTGAGCACGAGGTTCGCCGCCTCGGCCGCGGAGGCGATTGCCTGCTCTTTTGCGTGGGCCGTCTCAACGACGCCCGCCTCGAAAGTGTCCTCTACATTGCCGGTGAAAACGTTCAGCCCGGCGTTCGCGTCGCCACCCTCGTGAGCCGCGCGGAGGTCGACCAGCAGGTCGATAGAGTCGAGTCCAGCGTTCTCGGCGAGGACACGGGGGATGAGCTCGAGGGCGTCGGCAAATGCCTCGACGGCGAGCTGCTCGCGGCCGGAGACGGAGTCGGCGTAGTCGCGGAGGCGACTTGCGAGCTCGACTTCGATCGCGCCGCCGCCCGGAAGGATCCGGCCGTCGGAAACGGTTGTCGCGACGACGTCGATAGCGTCGTTGATCCCGCGCTCAAGCTCGTCGACAACGTGCTCAGTGGAACCGTAGAGGAGCAGCGTCGCGCCGTGGGGGTTCTCGCCTTCGACGTAGAACAGCTCCTCGTCGGTGTCGCGCTCGACGGAGCCGACCGCGACGTCGCCGGCGGACAGCGAGTCCAGGTCGGTGACGATCGTCGCGTCGAGAATGTTCTTCAGGAATTTCATGTCGGACTTCTTCGTCCGACGGATGGCGAGGACACCCTCCTTCGCGAGATAGTGCTGTGCGAGGTCGTCGATGCCCTTCTGACAGAAGACGACGTCAGCGCCTGCGTCGACGATCTGGTCGACCTTCTCGCGGAGCTGGGCCTCCTCCTGGTCGAGGAACTGCTGAAGCTGCTCGGGGGAGTCAACGCTGACAGAGGTGTCGACGTCTGCCTCCTCAACCTCGATCGGGTCGTTGAGTAACAGGACGTTCGACTCCTCGAAGTCGGTCGGCATGTCGTCGTGGACGGGATCCTTGTCGATGACTGCGCCCGAGAGGAGCCGCGATTCACCGGCTGCACGGCCGGTGCGCGTCTCGATGTTCAGGTTCTGGAGGTCGACGACGTGTGAGCCGTCGTCGGCCTCGACGGTGACGCCCTGGACGGAGCGGACGACGAGATCTGCGAGCACGTCCTTTTCGAGCTCGGCACCCTTGCCTGTCATCGACGTCTCGGCGACGCTCTGGAGCGTTGCTGTGTCGTCGGGGTCGACGGTCGTGGCGACGTTGTCGACTTCTTGACGGGCGAACTCGCTCGCGAGGTTGAAGCCTTTGATCACCGCGGTGGGGTGGATATCCTGTTCGAGGAGGTCCTCGGCGTTTTTCAACAGCTCACCTGCAACGGCGACCGCGCTCGTCGTTCCGTCGCCGGCCTCGTCTTCTTGGGTCTCGGCGACCTCGACGATCATCTCGGCGGTCGGGTTGTCGATGTCCATCGTCTGGAGGATGGTGACGCCATCGTTCGTGATGGTGACGTCGCCCATCGAGTCGACGAGCATCTTGTCCATCCCCTTCGGCCCGAGCGTCGAGCGTACCGCCTCGGCGACACCGCGCGCCGCAGAGATGTTGTACTCCTGTGCGTCACGATCCTTGACGCGCTGGGCGTCCTCGCCCATGATGATCATCGGCTGGCCCTGCTGCATTCGCTGACTCATACAGCGCTTGATTGATTGTGATTCTATATAAATCCATCGTAAGCACACGTCGCGGAGTGGAGGTGCGGGGCGGCAATCGGGCGAAGAAAACCACGTGATGGAACGCGTCCGAGCCGAGATTCGTGTTGACTTGTCACACGCTCGAGTGTGCGTGTACATCGGGTATGCGCGGCGGTTTTAAGTGTAACGTGGGACGGTGTCGATCGAACCAAGCGAGATGGGGTCCGTGTGACTCCAGGGGACTCCGCGACACGCGGGCACTACGTCCTGCCACACTCTCACCAATGCGCGTGTGAGAGTGATTGTGCAAGCGAGACGACGCTGTGACACTGTACAAACGAGACGACCGCGCGACACACGGACGCAGTTTCGGCTACGCCCTCCCCAGCCGATTCGATACGTCTACCGTGGTGGTTCTGTGACGAACACGACTCCGCGACATCCGGGCACCAGTTGGCCACACCCTCCCCAGCCGATTCGTTCGTCGCCGGCGGCGACTCGCTCATCCCTCGCACGCGCTCGCGAGCCCGCCTTCGGCGTGCTCACGAGGCGCGCGCCACTGAATCAGAAGTGACAGAAATTAAATACATTACTGTGAATATCAGTTTCGTGGATACTAAGATAGCAGACGTTTACAGGCTCTCCTGACGCAATATAACAGTTGAGACCGGATAGAATGCCTGAACAAGGGGCATCTTAGAACAGTTCACAAGCTATTGTTGTTACAGAGTCAACGGCGAATTGCCTAGTACAGAGTATGTATCAGTCACGGGTGTTCTGGTCCCACAAGAGGAAATACACTGGCAGAGATAAGATAGATAACTGTCATACAACATCGAAATGACTGATATCCAAGACCTCATATTCGCTGTGTTGTATATCAAGGACATCACTGGGGAGATCGCTGACCTGGAAGTGTTGATTGAGGATTTCATCGCCAACCCACTGATACTTCTTTTCATTCGTCTCGGGGTTATCGGCTCTCTTTCTGTTCGTTTTAATTCTCATTGCACTCCACTTACGCGTAGTGGGGATTCGACTCTGTCGAAGGAGTTGTGTTTATTACGATGATAATTTTCGTTGTGTTTATGACTTCAGTCATGTGTTCTGTGCACGTTCGGACACTCATTTCATTTGGCCTATATTATAAATCAATACTGCACTGTGCTCAGACCCAATATACATGTGTATAAAATTTATAGCCGATAACAACACTCTCGGTATTTGAGCACCTCCCTGCTACCCGTTATACATCGTCTACCCGGGGGTGTGCTACTCTCACAGCATCAACCATCAAAGAGTTTACCAGACGTGTACACTACCATGCAAGCACAAGACTCATACACAGAAAACCTATGTGTACGCTACCAGTGACTACAGCCGATAGCTCGGGGGCTGTCGGCACAGCCGGGTGAGTAGAATCGGGTCATGGCTGACGAGTTTGACGGAATCAATGATGAACACCTAGAGCAAGCGATGGCAACCACCGAAGGGTTGTTCGACGTGGTATCTGAGGTCAGCTTGCCAGGCGCATCAACCCAAGACAAACCGGATGTGGGCCAAGGAGAGACTGACTACGAACAGGCAGAGACCCGACTTTGGAATCAAACAGATGTGCTTGATCACGACGCTGAAACGACCACGTCGTGGACGACACAGGATGCTTACATCTGGAATCAGGGGATTAGAGCGGGTTCATCTACGACAGGCGCTGATGATAATAACGCCGAATCTGAGACCTCATTCGAGTGGGTCGATACGGCATCGATAACGGCTACAGCGTCGGACGCGGATACCACAGACGACACACCGTCGTCACAATCCGATACAGCGGCCTCGGAGAGCTCTCCTGACGCCGGTTTCGACGACGCCGACCCAGCAGACGAAGTCCACACTGGTCAAGATGGCCCAGCAGACCTCTCGGCACCGGGAACCGACAGCGATGCCCCGTCAGGAACGGGGTCCAGCACGACAGCGGCTGCGTCAGGAAGAGACAGTGATGATGCAGCCGCCTGGGATATCGCAACCGGGCGCTTTCAGCGGGTTGATGACGTCGAACCCGCGTCCAACCGGGAGACTCACACAGACGCCGAAACGACGTCTGACAACCTGCGACTCTGGAACTCGTGGAATAGCAATACAGACACATCACTTGAGACGCTCATCAAGGACCAGACGGGCGATGGCGAACCCACAGTGGCTGAACCAGCAGACAATGCTCCGCCGCCGGCAGCTGCACCGCCAACCGAGCCGGCTGATTCTCCAACCAAGACGCCCGAGCCGACTCCGGATACCGGCGACACCGGCAAGACACAGCTCGATACGCCGGCTGACCCAGAGCCATCGACGACAGATCTCGAGACGCTCTTGACGCCACAGGGTGCGCAAGTACTCGTCGATGGTAGTATGAATGACCCCGCAACGCAGGCCGCCTGTGACCAGCTACTCAAGTTAGACCACCCACATCACACGCTCATCATCGCCCCTGAAGGCCGGGCAGCAGAGCGGGTTCAGCAGGTCCACACATCCGAGGAGGGGGAAACGACGGTGGTCGCGCTGATGACACAGAGTCCGACTGCAACTGCACGGTCACGCACTATCCGCACCGATGCTGCCGATCCGGTAACGATCGAGCGCGTTAACGCATACACGGACTTCTCCCGGATCGGTATTCTCATTTCACAGGCGCTAGCCGAACTTGATGAGTCACTGCCGACCGTAGCGTGTTTTCACGGGGTTGAAACGCTTGTCCAGTCTGTTGATGCAGAGCCGTTGTTCAAGTTCTTACACATAATCACGAACGAACTGAGCATGGCCGATGTGACGGCACATTACCACATCGACCGGGATCAACATCCACAGACGACAGCGACGATCGAGCCCTTGTTTGAGCGGTCAGTCACGGTGTCGGCCGACGGTTACGATATCGAGACACAGTCAGATTCGTCTCGTGGCTGAGGCTGTGGCTCTCTCCTTTTTGTGAGCGCTGAGACGTATCGGCTGTGGCGTTGCCCATGTGAGTTAAGTAGTGAGACACTGTCGCAGCCGTCGTCACGTCTCACTCATCAGCCGAAAGCTCCGGGGGTGGGCCAGCATCACCGAGCTTGGCGCGACCGCTCTGGACACCGTGGACGACTGCCGCCACAGCAAACAACACGACAACGATAGCGGCGACTGCAAGCGGTGGGACATCGCTAAACGCACCTACAGCCGCCCACCGGAGGGTAACAAGCACCCCCGCTGCGACGGAGAGTCCAGCATAAAAGTAGCTCCACGGGATATCTCTCCGGGGAACAATCTCCAAGTAGATATCGGCTTGTTCAACGGGGTCGGTAAGTGAGACGGTCCCCGCATCCTCATCGTATGTGACGATATCTTCCTCATCGAGCGTCGACAGATGTGATTGATACAGCGAAATGTACACCCGTTTTCGTTCTTGGGCTGTGAGGGCCTCAACCGATTTGTCATTCTCCCACGCTGCGACCTGTTCGGCCAGCGTCTGCACTGTCACCGCATCGGCGTCCGCCTGCTTCAGGTAGTGAATCGCATAGCGACGCCGCCGGTCGGCGAGGATATCGTACGCCTCGTCTGATGAGAGGGCAGCTGGCTGGTCGTCTGCGGAGGAGTCCGTACGTGCGGCCGTCATGGCACACTCACTCGCTTGTGCGGATTGATCTGGGAGAGCAGGGAGAAAACGCCAAGCACGTGATGGATAATCTGTCCCCGAATCAAGTGTCCGGTCATGACACGGTGCTGGCAAAACCAAGCGTTCCACGTCACTTATATCTACAGGCCAGTTGAGACCGCAGACTCGCGATGGGGGCGGGCCGCGTCGCTGACCGCCCGTCGTTCGAGGAGACCCGCTTGACCGGCAGAGGTAGCCACGTGGTGTCGGAATCGACCGTGTTAGGCCGGCCTACCGCGCTCTCATGGACTGAGTAGCCCGGCGTAACCGTCATCAGCGGGGGTGTTAGCGCTCAGTAACGACTGCGTAGGTCGGGGTAACAAAGGGATGGGAGTATGTATGTGGTGGTAAGAGGGCCGCCGCACGGCGCTCGACGACACCACGTAGTTACCCCATGGCAAAAAGCAAGATCTTCGCGCTGGTGCTCATCTTCGCGGCGATTGGCGTTGCCGCAGGCACGGGCGCGTTCACGACTGCAGAGGCGGACCGGACGGCCGAAGTGAATGTTGCGGGCGATGCGAACGCACTGTTAGGCATTGAAAAGGCAACGAATACGAACGGGAATGAGTTTGTAACTGTTGATGGCACCGCTGAGCAGGTTGTAATGAACCTCTCTGGTGTGAATGATTCTCGAGGTGGAGTTAACGCGGACGCAGCAACAGATCTCGGAAACGTACTCAACTTAACCAATAATGGAGAGGAGACAATTCAAGTGAAAGTTGAACTCTCTACTCAGGATGTTGCAGCTGGGTCCGCGCACTTCTACGTTGGAAATTCATCTGACCCATCCGGTACTGGCGACGCCGATTCGGCTGCCGGAGATGTAAATCTTGCATCAGTTGGTAACAGCGAGTTCGAATCGAATGTTGCTAACACAACTAATAGTAGTACACCAAACAGGTTCAGTCATGAAAGCAAATATAGTATCACTAGTGACATAGCAAGCGACGGTAGCACATCTCACGCTGTTGTTGAGCTTGACCCAGGAGACACCGTCACGGTTGGCTTTGCAATTGATCTCTTTGGACAGGAGCTTGAGAATTCAAATGAGATCATAAGTGACGTAACGATTATCGCCGATACTGGCCTTGAGGATGAGACTGGTGTTGATGTTGAGATAGAAGACGAAAGTCTCAGTGAGGACCCAGAGTCCGTATAAGGCAATATAATTTCAAACATCTGTAACTAATAGATCGGTAAGCAGCCTCTGTAATTTTGACAGAGGCTCCACAGCCGATGTGATATAGCGCATTCACCACCCCCACCAGAGCCACCTATGCGATTCACCACCATCATCGGCCTTAGCACCGTCATCGCCGGCGTGCTGCTCCTGCCGGGCCTCGTACTCGGCGTCCCCGGTGCGGATCCGGCCGACACGACCGAAACAGCGGCACCGAGCGTCACAATCAACGCCGCCGACACCCCGGGCGGAGCTGCGCTCACACAGACGACGTCAGCGTCACCTCACGGGACCGTGACCGTCGATACGGCGACGTTAAGCGACGTGCGTGCGGCCGGTAGCACCGCCCGCGTGTTCACCGTCACGAACACCGACACGCAAGCGGCGGCCGTCTGGATCGGGACTGAGACAGACGGTCTCAGTGTGGTTGGCGTCGAGAACGGAGAGACACTCGATACCGCAGCGACCGCGGCAACGCTCGAGCCTGGTGAAACGGTCGTTATTGGGGCCACCCCCACAGACGAGGCGGCCGGAGCCAACGCCACCAGTTCGGCGTCACCAGCAGCCACCACGGTGACGCTGGAGGTGCGTGTCGACCACGCCGCCGGCCAGCAGACGGGTGGGTCCACGACAGGGGGGTGAGCGATGAAACTCACCTCGTTGAATCCACTGGTCGCTCTCATTGTCGCCGGGATGGTGGTGTTTCCGGGTGCGTTAATGGGGGTCCCTGCCGTCGAAAGCGATGAGTTGTTTCCTGAAGAGCCGCCAGACATTACTGTCGAGCCGGTTGAGCCGGAGAGCCAATACGTCGATGTCAAAACGACGGACGGCACGAACGAACTCACAATCGTGGTCGACGACCCCGGGGTGAACGCCGACGCCGTGACCGCGTTTGATGACCTCATTGCAATCACCCATGCGGATACGACAGACCAGCCGGTGACCGTCACCGTCACCCAGGCTAGTGACGCATTCACCTTTCGAGACGCGGCTGGAGCGCCGGTGGGAGACGGCGTTCAGTTAGCTCCTGGGGAGACCCAGCGGCTAGGGATGAGTGTCGATACGGACGGGATTCCGACCGGAACACAGCTGACAGCAACAATTACGATTACGGCAACGTTCGACCCCACGACGACGCCAGAGGGCGTAGGCGTCTCGGTACGGTCACCGGCCGGGACCCCGGCGACGAACGTCACCGCACGATCAACGCCGGTCGGGGAGTTGCCAGCGACGCTCACGACAGCAACGGAGCCACCCACGGTGACCGCGACAGCGACACCGTCATCAATCGAGACAGGAGAATCGGTCACCCTCTCGGCAGCCACTTCACGCGTGAGCAGCCTCACCGCCGCCATCGGAGAGGAGCCGGGCGCAACGCCAAAATTGCTGAGTAGCCAGCCGGTTCGCGTGAGCGCGTCAGACACCCCGGTCGGGGCGGTCCGGTTTACGCTGAGCGCTGCCCGCCGTGGGGAGACGCCGACAGAAGCGGTCCGCATCATCCACTCGCCGGCAGATAGCACCGAGTGGCGGCTCCTCGAGACGGCAGTCGTCGATGAGTCAGACGGCCAACTCACCGTTGAAGCCCCGGTCACCAATCTTGGACTGTTTGCCGTCATCGATGAGTCGGCGCTCACGTATGCGTGGTCCGTCCAGAACGCCACCGCTGCTCAGGGACTCACTGCATCCCAGTCATTCGAGCAACCTGGCGAGCGGACAGCAACGGTAACGATTACCGATGCAACCGGCCAGACACGCACAGCCTCAGTCCCCATTACGGTGACAGCGTCCGAAGATACAGGGAATGAGACGGGTGACGATACTCCCTCGTCACAGCCACCACAAGCGCAACCCCCGCAGCCGGACCCATCGCCCCCGGATGTGGCGGTCGACCTTCGAGGGACACCCGCTGCTGACGACACGACCGCTACTGGGACGTCGTCGGTGACGGTCACCGAACTCTCTCCAACGGCTATCGATACGGTTGAGGCAGAAACCGTAGCTCAGACCGCATCAACGAGCGGGGTGGCTGCCGAGATCGACGCGACGGCTGCCGTCAGCGTCGATGCCAACGTCGAGCCACAGGTGACGGAGCTGAGCGTGCAGGACATCTCAACTGAGACGGCCCAACAGCTTTCGGGTACAACAGACCTGAATGGTGGGGATACGGCAAGCCAGCGCCTCTCAGCTGAGACCGTGTCAATACCTGACTCAGCAACCGTCGACGAGGTCAGCGTTGATCAAAACGCGGTATCAAGCGACCGCCCTGTTACCGTCGTTGATCAGGAATCAACGTTTAGCGGCGAGCAGTCAACCATCCAGTCGACGGATGGCGTCGTGCAAAGCACTGCTCAAGTGGGGCGAGCCGTTGACATTGAGCCCGCTGGTGAGGCGGATGCCGGTGGCGAGGTGAGCATCGGCGTCCGACGTGAGACGATTGCGAGTGTCGATCCGGAGGCAGTCACCGTCGGGCACCTCACGGATAGTGGGTGGGAACTGCTCGAGACGGATGTCACCGTCCGGAAAGAGACCGTGGTTGCATCAGCTCAAGCCGATGACTTCTCGCCGTTCGCTGTGTTTGTCGATACGGGAGTAACCTACGAGTGGACCTTCCCCGATGGGACAACGCAGACAGGGAAGTCGGTTGCACACGCGTTTGAGGAGCCAGGAGTGTATCCAGTTGAGCTTCGCATTACGGATGCCCGTGGACAGACAGCGACCGACACCCGGGAGGTCGTCGTGAATGACGTGCCAACCGCCGCACCTGCAGTTATCGACTCGTCGGACTCAGATGACGCGGCCAACTCGACGCCGCAGTTCGTCGCGGTTGTCGACAATGAGGTCGGGAACACGACGGTCACGTGGGAGTTTCCCGACGGAGCGACGGCGACCGGGCCGGTCGTACGTCACGACCTGCCGCCAGGCCAGCATGATGTCGTTGTGCGGGTAGTCGACGAGTATGGCGTTGCGACGACGACAACAGCGACGGTGACGGTAGGGCCAGACGTCCCCGTCGTCGGGAACGTCGCGGCAGGGTGGTCGATGACGATTCCAGCTATTCTCTCTGTGCTGGGGGTCATGGGTCTTGTCGGTGGATATCAGCGGGTGAGTTGGCGCAGCCTCGGGCGACGCTTCCGTGATAACCCCCGCATCATCGAGTGTGCCGACCTGCTCGTTGACCCAGTCGGAAATCACGTCGAGATCGGGATGTTGCAGGTCGTCGATGACGACCGACCGCTTGAGTCGATCACGATTCAACTGATCGAAACAGGGCCGAACAGCCAACAGGTACGTCTCGAGACAGAGATTGGCCTGTTAAACGAGAGCCGGCGGGAGCCGGTGACGCTCACATACCAAGCCGAGCCAGAGCAGATACTTGTCCCCCCGAGCGTGACACTGCACGCTGATCGCGGCTATCAGGCTCGCGTCATCGCCGAAAACGATCATGGACAGACGGCCCATGACCGAACAGAGCAAGTCGCTGCCGCGGGTGTAGAAGATATCGAGGCGTGACGATTGGTGGAGACGACGCATCCGGCTAAGGTCAGATCACTGTGCCTGCATTGAGCCCAAGCGATCCGTTTGGAACAATAAATCCGGGAGTCGAACTCTCAGCACCGATGACGCCTGGGCGGTCATACTCTGTTTCTGGGACCTGCAGTAGTTCGAACTGTGGTGTACTACCATCGATAGCGTCACTAGGATTACTCAAATAAAATATCGGGCCGGTGCTGTCACTAATATTGACGCTGTCAGGATCGGTATCTACTCTTGGCAGTGGCCCGTCTTCACCTGCCTGATCAGTTTTGCCGATGAAAAATAACTCAGTGATATCATCATTGTCGATGTCGACTGGTGCGAGTGCCGCCTTTTTTGCGACTGAGCCCTCCTCAAGATTCGAATTTATTACTGTCTTTTCGTTTTTGTGGTTGACAAATGCAAGATTGTTGCTCCCGTCAACAAATGGAATTTGTTTGATACTATTCTCGTCAGACGTAAAGTTTCCTGCGGCGCTCACCCCTACGTTATTGTTTGATCCAACTCCTGCATTCCCAAGCGTGGCTTTCCCGTACGCTATTCCATTTATCGTGTTTGTAAAATTTTCGTTTCCATCTTTGTACACTTGTAATACTTTTGAATAATTTTCCTGAGTTCCAACCCACTCACTAGGGCTTGAGAACTCAGTTGTATCTATCTGCTTGATGAAATTGAGCTGTTGAGAGCTATTTAGATAGATGAGCTCATCAGATCTGTCGGCATCAATATCTTCAATGCCCACAACGCCGCCGGCACTCCCAGCGTTAGAGGTGTCCACAAGTTGCTCAACAGTCTGTGAGCCTCCACTAGCGTCTGACTCTGCAGCATAAATGCTATTTTTATCGTCGTCTACATACAAAGCCACGGCATCTCCAAGCTCTGAATTATTTTTTATAGCCCAGTTTTCAAGGTCGCCGGCTGCTACTCGCGTACTACCTGTAGTTGGTGCAGGTGTCAGATCCACGCTAACAGGAAAGTCACTGCTGGGATTCACCTGCGTGAATTCAAGTGTATCGCCTGAAACGTATGCAATATCGGCGTTTTCATCTCCAGTGATGTCCGCGACGATAGATCCTATTGAGTTTATTGTACCCTCTTCAGGAGGAGACAAAACAGTCTTGTTTTGACCACCATACACCAGGATATTATCGCCGACACCATACACCAACTGCCCGCTTGCATCGAACTGAAGCGAGATCTCGCGCGTGACCTCGGCGGTTAGCCCGTCTGTGCTAGACTGCAGGGTAAACACGACAGTATCTGTCACCGTGCCCGTCTGACGGGCAGCAGTTAGCACCTCAATCCCAATATTGTCTCCCGGCTCAAATGGGAGTATATCGGCAAAATCAGCAGTATCGAGCGTTGCTTGGCCGATCCCCTCTGAACTAAACCGGAACTCAAGCCGGCCGTTAGCACTCTCAACCCGTATCAGACCCGGATTATCAAATGTGACCGAGGTGTTGTTTACGATCGTAAACGACTGCGGCTCGGTCGGTGTCTCTCCGTCCGTAGTTATCACATCTCCCTCAAGACCGACGAGAGCTGTCTTATCGGATGCCGTGTTCACCTCTGAGACTCGGTCCGTCTCAGCAGTGGAGTATGCTGACGACTGGAAGGCGAGAATACCCGCGCCGCTAGCAATCGCTGTCAGTGCTGCACGGCGGGAGTATGTACCCATCTATGTGTTATTTGTTTCTACAAACATCTATATTTTATGTGAGACGATCTAGGTGTCGAGATGAAGCTGGGGCAGCTGGTCGTACGCTCTTGTGTAGCAGATTGCTGGTGAGGACTCGCCAGACTGAGAGATGTCGGTAGATCGCTTCTTTCACGCTGGTTCGCTCCCGTTGTGGTGAGCCCGGACGGGCAAACAGAGCTACGACAAGACCGCCCGACAGCTCGCCACCGACCATGTTCTCCCAAAGAGTGTCGTCACAGATACGAATCGGCGTATCGTGTCACAAATTTATTGTGGGATGCATCAATAATGCAGAGACACTTCCTGATGGCTATCGACACGCAGGTTAGTTACTATCTCTCGCTGTATGGTAGAGCCATTGGGACCGGACTGATCATCATTGCACTCCTCTCAGCGGCGGGCAGTGCGTATGTGTACACGAACCCACCGGTTGAAGAGACACCTCCCGAAGAGTTTGCTGTACAGTCATTTTCAATGGACACGGCCCACAGCGCAACAGTAACACGGTCGACACCGCTGTACGAGGAAGGCGAAGTCCTCACAAATCACCCGGTGTACTTTAGAAACTCAACGCCTAACCTGCGTCTCTCGACGACGGTTACCGTTCCAGGAGACCGAAACGTCACGATTTCCCAGCGAACATTCGTCCGCTACGAGGCGAGTTTTAATGGAGAGTCGTTCTGGTCACGGGAACGGCTACTCGCTGCTGTCGATCGGACCGTTAAAGGAGACCAGCTCCAGATCAATACAACCCTTGAGATTCCGGAGGTGTCACAAGAGCAATCTGAGTTTGGAAATGCGCTCGGAAGCGTCGGTTCACTCTCAACGGATCTCGTGATCACGCTCCGATACGAATCGCCGGCTGAAGGCGGCGAGACGTACACAGGGCGCTTACAAACCGGCTCCCCGATCCAACTCACCGGTGACGCATACTATCTGCAGGGAGGGTTGTCCGCAAGCGATACACAGAGTCAGACTCGAGGTGGCGGCACCCAAGTCGGCTCTCCAAACATAACTCAGGTCGGGTTACTCCTTGGGGTGAGCGGTGTACTCATCGTGCTGGGTGGCGGCGTCATCGTCTGGAGTGCCCGACAGGAAGATACGCGTGAACTTGAGCTTGCGGTGTATCGAGAGCAGTACAGCGAGTGGATCTCCGAAGGCGAGTTCCCGGCTGGCTCAGAGCGCAACTACATTTATATCGATTCGCTGAAAGGGCTCGTCGATATTGCGATTGACACAAACAATCGGGTGATCTATGACAGTGATATCGAGGTGTACAGTATCGTTGACGAGGGTGTCGTCTACTATCATTCACCGGATCCGACAGTTATCTCCTCATGGATCGACTTTTCACCGGAGTGAATTGTTTCAACCTCGTTGAGAACTAGCGATCTAGCGGACCAGTGACCTGCTCTCACTCGAACCACCGCCGGATCCGGATGCGAAGCGGAATACCGCGATTTTGACGTCGAATCCGGATCGGGTCGAAACCGATCAACGCGACAGCAACGCCGATAAAGAGGCTGCTAACGACCACATTGATCACAATAATCGGTGCCCACTGGTGAATAGCGTGCAACTCAAGCAGCACAGAGACGGGTAAAATGGCGAGATACCGGTGTTCGGTCACAGCCTCAGTGTGTACTCCAGTCTCAGGCGGGGCGTGTACGCGTAACGTGACCGCGTCTGAGGTGCGACGTTGGATATACAGTGTTGATTCATTGACCGCGATATCGTCTGTAGCGGGTTCAATCACCGCGACAACCGGTAGAACACCATCGTTCGGTACGGTGTACTCAACGGTCTCAGTCGTATTTTGCTTGATCACGTCATACCCGGCTGCGTCTGTTTCAGCACTTACGAACTGAATCTGATACACTCCGCCTGGCCCGAGCATGCTCGCTGAAAGCAGCAGGATGAGAATCGTGGTCATCACTGCAATGACCATCGTTGCAGAGATGGCGTCGGCGCTGCGACGGGTGCTTCGGGACCGCTCTTTGCCTGACTGTTCAGCAACGACCGAGAGGACGTACGTCATCCCACCGAACCCTAGCAATAGATATGATAACCCACGTGTGCCAAGAACTGCTCGCGTCCCGAGAAGCGCTGCAACCTCTTCTTGGAGCGTTTGGACTATCGCACTCCCCCCGAGAATTGCCGTTCCAAGGTTTGGTATTACGACGACCCAGTCACCAATAGCTAACACCTCCGCTTTGATCTGAGCGTCCGTTACCGGGGGTTCAGCTCCGTCTTGGTCGGTGACAACGTTTGCGTCGCCGCGAGTGATGTACCCGCGTTGTGTCTCATCAACGACGCGATGCGTGACGACGCCCCCATCGTTCAGGTTGACCGCCTCAAAAACCACGATGTCTCCTTCAGAGATGTCCCCAGCGAGCGGCGTCGGCACCGCGATGAACCCATCCCCCGCTTCAAGTGTTGGTGCCATACTGCCGGTCTCGACGTACGCAACCCCCATAGGCTGTCCAAGCAATGATCCAGCAACAACCGATAGCGCAAACAGAAGCACCAGAACGAATGCGATCCGTTGGACCGCCGATCGAATACTCATGTCGGTAAGCTGGGTGGCTGCTTGGCTGGTGAGCCACTCTGAAGGGTGTGTCGGCCAGGGACCAGCGAAGCCAGTGGTGCTTTCTCAAAACGGGCTTGCTGGCGGGGGATTTGGGCGAGCATGCAGTTGTACGGTCTCACGAAAGGGCGATGCAGCCGCCGTTGTCGTCACCCGTACCGTAAGAGAGATGCTAAACCCCTCCGGGACACGAACTGCGTTACGTGGCTGATCAATTGTTGTCGGCGTGGTTAGTGCCGAGTCCGGGGCATCACGTACCAGTCTCGTTGTGTCGCTTCCCTGGCGTGAGATGGCAGAGACAGCTACAGGCGGTGGTGACTCGTTTGTCTCACGAGAGCGGTGTACAAACACAGGCCGGTCACTATCGTTTCGCACCTGAAGAATCTCAGTCAGTGCCACAGGCGGGTCTGCAGGAAGTGTCGGAAGCGTCAGCGTGATCTGACCGTCCGTAGCAACGTTGCGATACTCACCCGTGGCGAGATACCTGGGGACAAGCGTGAGTTGACCGGAACCTACGTCGGTCGTAAACACAATACGTGCATCAGGCTCTCCGGACGTAACGACTCCTGTCCCGATCGCGGCTCCTCCCCCGGCGATGAGCCCCGCCATACCGAGGAGTGCATTCCGCCGCGTCAGCATACGCTATGTTTTGTGGAGGCGTTGTTTCAACCTTGGGCTGTGATAGTGAACTAAAGTCGGTCGTCGGGATCACTTTCACAGAAGGGTAGAAGCGAGTTCACGGCTTCAGCTGTGAGAGGAATTCAACTGCACGGACATCCGTTCGTCGGTGAGTCGGTCAAGTTGTTCATTTGGTGAGACAATTGGGTCTCCGTCAGCGTACGCAATGTGGTACGCTTCAGCCACGGAACAGTCGTGAGCGTCGATATAATGTGCCACATCAGCTAGGCTCGAGTCTCCTTCTGGCACAGTCGCAATCTCAAGCGCATGACCAAGCGCTTCGAGCGGGTCAAGTTCAGTATCCGCAGCGGCGGCCAGGAGCTCGAGTAACGCGACCCGCGAGGTGTAGATACCACCCTCGTGATTAGCCGCGAGGTCTACGATCTGATCTTGAAGCGAGGTTGGAGACCGGGCAAGCGCAATAAAAAAGGCTGTATCAGCGTAAATCACTGATCGAGTGCCCCAGTCGTTTCGGCATGACGCTGGTCGTCTGAGGAGTGTGTGGTCTCCAGCGTGTCGCCTTGTAGTGGCTCCGACTCCAAGGCCTCACCGGTGGCTTCCTGTAACCCGTCAACTGGATCCTCACAGAGCGGGATTAAGACGATGCGGTCGTCAACCTCGAGAATCCGGAACCGACCTGAGTACTTCTCACGGATGGGCTGTGGAATTGTGATTCGTCCCTGAGCGTCCGGTTCAACGGTCTCGCTCATAGTACATTTTTGAACACGAGCGTTGTAAATGTGATGAACGCTCTTTCCTGCATTACCCGCCGAGTGGCTCGAACCAGCGACGCTTCCACGTTAAGAGGTAGGCTCGCTGGGCTCATCCACCTTGTATTCACCCTGCTCTTTGGTGTGCTACTTGTTCTATAACGCCCTCTGTTGAACGCATATTAGAACCTCCTGTGAGCCGACAGAGCCCCTAGCGGTCAACACGCACGCTCAGTCTGACGGCTGATTCACCGCAGATCGGTTAGATCAAACGGAGTCATGGTGCTGTAGTGAAGAAGCTACCAGCTACCCACAAATTCCACCGTAAGCTCGCACTGACTCGCCATACGACCGAGTTCTCGCTGTAGTCTGCTTTGTACGTCTTCCCGAAGGCTTTCACAGGGTACTCAAGCCGCGTGTTCTCGGGGATGGTCCAGCTGAGGAGGTCGAGAAAGTCACGTAACACGGCGGCTTTCGTGTTTGCTTCGTCCATTTGGGGGGCCGCCTCGATAGTGGCTCGTGCGTGATCAACGTACGCACAGACAGCATCCTCATTCATACCTAACTGTTCGAGAGAGGTTCGTTATAAACGTCCAGGAGCGGCACCCATACCGGCTGTGAACCAGCTGTAGTCGTGCACGCGTTGTACGACAAATAGGGTGGGGTGCTCTACACGCCTACACTCGGGCTGGGAAACACCTACCCCGGACGCGCCCAGTGATCCAACATGAGCCGTCGTCAGGACCTCGATCGATTCTACGCGCTCCTCGACGACCTGGAGACGACGGTCGGGGGGCCAAGACGGCTACGCGACTGCGACGGGCGGATGCGCTGGCCCGACCGCGGGCTGTACGTGTTCTTTCACTCGACGGCGTCTCGGGCGTCCAGCGACCAGCGGCGTGTGACTCGCATCGGCACCCACGCGGTCAGTGCGGGCAGCGATGCGACGCTGTGGAGTCGGCTCCGCACCCATCGCGGCGCACAGCGCGGCAGCTACGCGGGTGGCGGGAACCACCGCGGCTCCGTCTTCCGGAAGCGCGTCGGCGAGGCCCGAATCGTGCGGGACGAGCTGGCCGACGAGTACCCCACGTAGGGTGTCGGCTCGACGGCCGGCCAGGCGCGTCGACTGGCGGAGATGGACCTCGAGCAGTGGGTGAGTGAGTACGTCCGCGACCTCCCGTTCCTCTGGGTGGCGATCGACGACGAGCCGGGTCCCGAAAGCGATCGAGCGTACGTCGAGCAGCACGCAATCGCGCTCGTGAGCAACCGCGACGCGGGCAGTCGCGACACGGATCCTATCGACCCACGAGCCGAGGCGTGGCTCGGTCACCACAGCCCAGTCGACGCCATCGCACAGTCTGGACTGTGGAACGTCGATCACGTAGACGACTCGTACGACCCGGCGTTCTTGGACGTGATGGAGGGGTACATCGAGCGGATGCCCGGCTTCGCGTGAGCATAGGTCGTATCTATCCATGAGTTCGTCGACCGCCAGAGAACGGTCGTGTCGAGTCGACCAACTCAGTCGTCGGCCCCGGGCGGTCGCTGTACGTCGAGGTAGCCGCGCAGCACAAAGGTGCCGATCCACAACGACGCGATGACGACACCGAGTAACACGATCAGCGCCTGGGCGATACCGTCCACGGTTCTCGCCGCCGAGAGCGTGGCTGCGAGCACGAAGAGGATTCCAAGTGAGTCGCGCGGGGACCAATCCGACATGGGTCGCTGTCGCCTCGCGTCGTCAATATATGCTCGGGTGGCCGTGGCTCGCGGTACGGAAGCAGACAATGCGGGGATACTCGGGGGCCGATGGGCACCCCTTCTCGGGTCGGTTCCACACCGCTCCAGTGGCTTTGTATCTGACACGAGCGCGAGACACGCGGACGCCACCTGACCACACCCTCGCTAATACGCGTGTGACAGTGACTGTGTACACGACCGTGTGAACAAGACGACCGCGCGACACACGGACGCAGTTTCGGCTACGCCCTCCCCAGCCGATTCGATACGTGTATCGTGGTGGTTCTGTGACGAACACGACTCCGCGACATCCGGGCACCAGTTGGCCACACCCTCCCCAGCCGATTCGCTCGGTCGCTTCGCTTCCTCGCTCATCCCTCGCACGCGCTCGTGGACACGCTATCGCGGTCCACGAGGCGCGCGCCACCACAGTACGTATGTGGGCCTGGTAAAAATTCACTCCGCGCGAAGTCGAACGGTCGAACAAACGTCCGAAGCGTGCTACTCAGTGTCGAAAAGAGACACGGCATCTGCCGCGTCGTCTGCAAGAGCCGGTGGCTCGTCGTCGGCCTCGAGCTCCCGTCGAAGGAGGTGGTGCTCAAGCTGTCGGCGCTTCCCAGTTCCTTTTCGTTCGCGGCCCGTTTTCGTGTCTGGCATGCTCAGCCGTGATAACGGATGACATGCATAAGAAGCTTCCGGCGAGAGTATGATAACGCCGTTGCTCGGAGCGATAAACGCCAGGAGAGGGATTTGAACCCCCGATCCCGTGAAGGAACACGCTTTCCAGGCGTGCGCCTTACCACTCGGCCATCCTGGCTCGCTCGAAGCTACTTGACTGGGCGTGTTAAGTCCTTCTTTTCGACCGCTTTCGGGCGATCCGGTATTCGGTCACGAACGTCACGGCACCGGCAGTCGTGGCGACGCCACCCGCGAGTACGAGGACCCCGCCGTACGAGACTGGCATCGTCCCGCCGACGAGCAGCCACGCCTGCACGAGCACAACGACGGAGAGCCCACCGACGATACCCCAAAGCACGGCCGACAGAATCCGACGACGGAGGGTTGGCGACCGGCTGCTGGCATCGCCCGGCTTGTCGACGTCGCGAGTCGGCATCTCACTCGCGGCTCGCGACGGCCTCGATCTCGACCCCAACACCCTTCGGGAGTGCTCCCGCCTGTACCGCCGACCGTGCAGGCGGCGCCGTCTCGAAGTAGTCGGCGTACGCCGCGTTCATCGCGTCAAAGTCGTCGATGTCGGCCAGAAACACCGTCGTTTTGAGAACGTCTTCGGGGCCGGCACCAGCCGCCTCAAGCACGGCAAAGAGGTTGTCGAGTGCCAGCTGCGTCTGTGTCTCGATCGGCGCGTCAGCGCGAAGCTCCCCGTCCGCTGTCAGTGGTATCTGTCCGGCGGTGAACACGAGGGTGTCAGTCGTTTTCGCCTGACTGTACGCGCCTACTGCCTCCGGTGCGTCATCCGTGTGTATGGTATCTGCCATGGGAAGCTCCTTTGTCGTGGTCCACTAAGTGTATCCGGTTCGTGTGCAGCGTCACCAGTACACGTATATTCCTCGAGTACCAACACCGAACACCATGTTCGGGGCACTCCTTGCCGCCCTGTTCGCGGCCGTACTCGTGATCAACCTCGCGATCACGCTGGCGATCATTCGTGGTGATGTGAACCTCGACCGAATGGGAGGGTCCACCGGTGGACGCACCGGCGCTGACCGTCAAACCGGATTTGCCGCGATCGCGAACGCGAGCGAGCGCGAGGAAGAATGGTCAGAGATCGATGGACAGCCGCCGTCATTCGAGACGAGCGGGGAGACCGTCTCGTGTCAGGCGTGTGGCGCGACGAACCGTGTCGGGTACCGGTATTGCCGGTGGTGTGTGCAACCGGCACTCGGCGGCGACGGCAAGCGTCCGGGTCGAGATGCGGCTGCGACGCAGCGTCCGCTGTGACCACCGACCGTGCCGGTACGCCGCGGAAAGGTCATTGGTGTCGACGCCGACGGCTGCTCGCTCACAAATGCATGCCGCCGTCGACCTCGAGCACCTCCCCATGTACGTACTCGTTCTCGAGGAGGTACCGGACCGAGTCGGCCACGTCCTCGGGTGTACACGCGTACGATGGGAGGTGTGTATCCACGTTCTCGTGGCCACGGAACTCGACCGACTCGAGGTACTCGAGGATGACGTCGTTGAGCGACGTCTCGACGGGGCCGGGTGCGACCGCGTTCACCTGCACGCCGTCGGGCCCGAGCTCGCGGGCGAGCGACCGGGTCAGCCCGTGAAGGCCGGCTTTGCTCGCCGCGTAGCTGGCGTCGACAGTGCCGAGTGTGCCGCCGACGCTCGAGACGAAGACGACGTCGCCAGCGACCGCACAGAGGTGGGGTGCCGCCGCCCGGGCGACGTAGAACGCCCCGGAGAGGTTCGTCTCGATCACCGCTTCCCACGTCTCGTCTGTCGTGTCTGTCAGTCGATTCGGCCGGGTGATCCCTGCGTTGTTCACCACGCCCTCAAGCTCGCCAAACGTCGATACTGCCTGTTCGACCAATCGGTCGGCCTCGGCTGACTCGGATACGTCCGCCTGCACGGCGACGGCCGACCCGCCGGCCGCCTCGACGGCCTCAACAGTCGCTTGGGCCGCGTCCTCGCGCTCGTGGTAGTTCACGACAACGTCGTGTGCCGCGAGCTCGACGGCGACCGCCCGACCGATTCCCCGACTCGCACCTGTGACGAGTATCGCCATGACCAGACGGTCTTATCACCACATAATATCACTTGCGGATAGGCGCTGAGAGCCGTACCCAGACCGGCCGGTCACCGGTCACCGGCCACCAGTCATCGGTCACTTTGCGCCGGGTGACCAAGGTGGTCTTCGACGGACTCGACCTTCTGCGCTGCCGACGTCTCGGCCGTGCGTTTGTCGTCGATTTTCACAACCGTCGAGACTCGGTCGCCGTCCACAGCCTGGTGGGCGGCACCGACCGCATCGAGGAGCGTCTCGACGTCGTTGGCCTCAATCACTGTTCCCATCGGGTTCGTCTCGTAGCTGACGTCGAAGTCGTCGAGCGCGGCTACGGCCTTCGCTACCTCACCCGCCATGCTCTCTTCGATCACCGGTGCAACGCTCACCATCGCGACGACGGTCATATCGCGTGGTGGTGATGCCTCAATATAAAAGCCGATCCCCTCACGAGCGATCGACCGCCGGTCAGTCGTCGAGGACGTCGCGGAGAAATGCCCGCTGATACTCGATCGTCGCCTCGAACCGTGATCCGAGCGGCGAGATGTGGGTGCCGGGCATCGTGATGATGGTGCCGCGATCGAGTTGCTCGCCCGCTGCACGCATCGCTGGGGGTGAGACGAGGGGGTCGTCAACACCGCCGAGTAACAGCGTCGGGACGCGGATCTGCTCGACGTGTTCGATCGGGCGGTACCGGCCGAGTAGCGGCAGTGACCGCGCCGACGTCTCGTTTCGCCACCCTCCTTCGCGGTCGACGAGATCGAGATACCCGCGGCGTACTCCTGGCTCGGTGAGTGCCGCGAGTGACCCCGGCTCCTCAACTATCGGAATCGTAACATCATGACCGAACCGACTCCCGAGTCGATCACGTGCGACAGCAGCGGTGGCGCGAGCCAGATACCGCCCCCCTCGTGCCCGAATCACCCTTCGCCAGTCAAGAACTGGTGACACCGCGATCGCGGCGTCGATGTCTTGCCGATCAGCTGCGAGGACGAGCGCGTGGCCCGCAGACAGTGAGGTACCCCACAGGATGCGCTCTGTGCCGAGACCATCGACTCGCGTCAGCCGGTCGAGAGCCCTGACGTAGTCGGCCCGCTGACGCTCGGGGTGGATCAGGCGGTCGGTGCCCGCTGAATCCCCGAAGCCGCGATAATCAAAGACGAACGACGCCCGACCGCCGATAGCGAAGCGCTCTGCGACCGCGCGGTACCCGAATCCCTGTGTCGCGCCGAGTCCCGGTCCCATCACGACGACCGGTGGATCGTCGACACCACTCGGACGCACGAGGGTGCCACAACAACGCTCGCCGTCAACTTCGAACACAAGCGTCTGGGTCGCGAATCGCTCGCGCGGCGGCCGCATGAGCCCACGTTGGGCCCGGTTCAACGGTATTCGGCGGGTCACGGGGTGTCATCTCCCCCGTCGACGTGGGACACCGTATTGAGGACGCGCGTGGAAAACTCCGTCTCGGAGATCTCGTAGGTGAGGAGCGCGTCGAACCAGCCAGGCTTTGCGGCCCACGAACCGAGCGGGTCACCGGGGGTGCGAACGACCGTCGCCTCGACGCAGACCGGGTCCCACGCGCCGGCTTCGGCGCGGTCGATCAGCGCGTTGAGCGCCCGACCGATCTCGCGACGATGAACCTCGCGGCCGGGGAACGCCGTCATGTACGTCAGCTCAAGCGGGTCGCCAGCGTCGACCGACTCGACGCTAATGCCATAGCTGCGGAGCGTCGGTTCGATCTGCGGGGGCGCCTCGTCTCCCATACCTGGTCCGTCGATGCGATACGGTAAATCGGTACCGGCAGCTGGTCGATGACGCGGGGGGGCACGACAAAAGCCGCAGGCGGGGGCCGTCACGATAGACGACCAGTATCGGGTCTGTCAGAGGCACACGATTGTCCCGTGCGGCCAATTTATCGTACAGCTGCGGCCGTGATAAAATACCGGTGAAGGATGTTTCACCAGTCTCACCAACAACTGCCGGACGACAACTGCCAGCGAGACTGTCTCTCCGAGCGGGCGTCGGGATGGCAAGGGTTGATACGACCCCGCCCGAACGAAACGATATGCGCATCGCCCAGCGGGGCTACGGCGAGGAGGGCCGCGAGCGGCTCACACTCGTTCCCGAGAACGTCGACGACCTCTGGCACCTCGCTCACGTGCTCGAGCCGGGCGACCGGGTCGAAGGCGACACCACCAGACGGATTCAGCGCGACGACGACCGTATGCGGGACACCGGCGGCCAGCGCGAACACCTCTTCGTTACGCTTGAGCTTGCAGACGTCGAATTCGCTCGATTTGCCAACCGACTCCGGGTCGGTGGGACTATCGTTGGCTGCTCTCGGGAGGACCAACTCGGCAGCCACCATACGCTCAACGTCGAGCGACACGATGAGGTCACGATTGAAAAATACTTCAAACCAGACCAGACGGAGCGAATCGAGGAAGCGACAGAAGCGGCTGAGAACCCGGATGTCGCCATCGCCACCGTTGAGGAGGGGGCGGCGTCGATTCACACCGTCCAGCAGTATGGTACCGAAGAGTACGCCTCCTTTACGAGGCCAACTGGAAAAGGCGAGTACGCGCGGCCGCGCGAGGAGTTGTTCGCCGAGCTCACCGATGCGCTCGGGCACCTCGACGCCGACGCGGTGATCCTTGCCGGGCCGGGATTCACGAAGAACGACGCGCGCGACTATCTCGAGGAATCTGGCACGAACGTGGCCGACCGGGTGACGGTCGTCGACACTGCAGCTGCCGGAGATCGGGGCGTCCACGAGGTGCTCACGCGCGGCGCGGTCGACGAGGTGCAGGAGGCGACTCGTATCTCGACGGAGGCCTCGCTCATCGACGACCTCACCGAGCACATCGCGACGGACGGCAAGGCAACCTACGGCCCCGAAGACGTCACCGAGGCCGCTGAGTTCGGGGCAGTCGAGACGCTCCTCGTCGTCGATGAACGCCTCCGAACCGAGCGGCAAGGCGAGGGAGACTGGTCGGTAGACGTGAATGGGGTCATCGAGTCGGTCGAACAGCAGGGCGGTAACGTCGTCGTCTTCTCGGCTGAGTTCGACCCAGGCGAACAGCTCGCCGCACTCGGTGGTATCGCCGCAATCCTTCGATACCGGCTCGAATAGCGACCACTGACAGCAACCGTCGACCGGACACCCCCTACGCGGTGGCGCGCGCCTCGCAGGCCGCCGAAGGCGGACTCGCGAGCGCGTGCGAGGGATGAGCGAGGGAGCGAAGCGACCGAGCGAATCGGCTGGGGAGGGTGTGGCTGAAAGACGTGTCCGGGTGTCATGAAGCCGTATTAATCACACTCTGACCTCACACATACAGAATCGGCTGGGGAGGGCGTGGCCCAAGTGGTGCCCGAGTGTCGCGCGGTCGTCTCGTTCACACCATCACGCTCACACGCGTATTGGGGAGGGCGTGGCGTCGACCGCCCAACTCGATCACAGACCGGTGAGCGTCTCACTCGCCGGAGCGATAGACAGCGGGGTCCCCCGCCCAGCCTCCCGAGCCCGCTCGTAGAGCATATGCGCGGCTGCGACGGTCTCGATACCGGTCCCGCCGGAGTCAAAGACGGTCACCTCATCGTCGCTTGTCCGACCCGGGTGGTTCCCGGCGACGACGTCACCAAGCTCCACCTCGAGGTCGTCGTCACTGACCAGTCCGGCCTCGCGGGCGGCGATGAACGACCCCGCATCGCGGGTCGCTCTGGCCGTCAAGTCGGGGACGTACGTCGCCCGCGCGATGAGCTCCGGTGGGAGCTCGTGTTTATCAGCCGCGTACTGTCCCATCGCCGTCACATGTGCGCCAGGCTCGACGTCGGCGTCGGCGATTACCGGCTCGCTCGCGGTCGTCGCGGTGATCACGATATCGGCGCCGGCGAGCGCCGCACTCGCAGACGAAACCTCGGTGACGTCTGCGTCCAGTCGCTCGGCGAACTCGTCGGCAAACGACTCGCGGTTGGCCGGCGTCGGCGAGAACACCCTGACTGCCGTGAGGTCTCTGACGGTCGCCGTCGTCCGGAGCTGTCCGCGCGCCTGTGGCCCGCTACCGATCACGGCCGCGGTCGAGGCGTCCGGTCGCGCAAGCGCGTCGACTGCGACCGCACCGGCGGCACCGGTCTTGAACGGGTTCATCGAGGCGCCGTCGATGATCGCGAGCGGCTCGCCAGTCTCGGCGTCAAAAAGCGGCGTCAGAAACCACGCGTCGCGCTCGGCGAACCCGGCCGAGTATGTATACCCACCCATGGCCCCGATATCGGGGAGCATCGCGACGTAGGTCGTGAGCATTCCCGGCGGGTCTCCGCTCGGGAGTAACGTCCGCGGTTCGGCTGGTGCGCCGGTGCCCACCTCTCGGTACCCGTCGCGGACGGCAGCAACGTAGTCTGCGGGCGTCGCGAGGTCGTTGACCGCGTCACTCGTAAGGAACAGCGCGTCAGTCATACCCGACAGCTTGGCCGCAGGCGACTAAACCGTACAGGGTGTGGACGTGGTCTGCAAGCTGCCGGATCGATCAGTCTCCGCCGGCGACGGAGTCCGTCCCCGAGCCATATCGGTTGGGTCCGGACCCAGCGTGTTCGGAACTGGAATTAGCACGGACAGTGTCAGATTCCGATCCAGAACCAGACCCAGGCCGGGTGGACGTCGACCGAACGGACTCCGGCTGAGCGGACCCGGCTTCGATCGCGTCCGATCCGACGGTGTCCGACGCGCTTGCCGCGGCGTCGGTGACGGCCGCTGCTGGCGCTGGCCGCGGCGCCCTGACGAACATCGCGTGGGCCATCACGCCGATCGCGACGGCTGCGCCCGCCGGCACTGCGGTGTGCCACGACACGCCGACAGCCGAGAGGAACACGGTCACGCCGATCAGTGCGGTCGGGATCAGTCCGAGGACGTAGTCGTAATAGCGACTCATGGATTCACCGTACAATTATCGTGAGATCCACATAATTTTTTCGCGTGACCTCGTGGTGCAGTTGATCGTGTACACACTGAAGGATCGCATACGTTATCACCAGTTTCTACCGACAGGATCGCTGAACGATGCCGTAAAATCAAACGAGTACGGGCAGGACTCTCACAGCACACGCGCCGCTAGGTCAATTGCCTCTCCGAAGTCAGCTATCGTCGCAGTTTGAAATAAAGTGCACGCCAGCCGCCGAGTGCGACCGTGCCGGTTACGAGCATGACGACAGCAAACGCCGGGTCGGCTCCGCCGCGAAACGCGACTGCACGCAGGGCGAGCCCGACTGCGGCCGCCGGCACCCACGAGCGAATAACCAGCGGTACCGACGACTTGGCCGCCTCGGCCGCGCCGGCAGAGTAGGCGCCAACAAGGGGTGCAACGATTGCCCACCCGATCACGAACGGGGCCCACACACCGATCAGGTACGCCGGCCGGTCGGTTAAGAAGGCGACAGACGAGTGTCTAAGCGTTCCAAGCGTCAAGAAGGTGAGCAACACGAGCAGGTCGCCGACGGCGAGCGGTGCAGCCGCGCGGTCGAGCCGCCGGCCGAGAAACGACTGGTCGTCCATACGCCTTCTCCGCAGTCACCCTACTTTGTACGCACGGATTCGGTCGGGCGAGTCGTTGGTGGCGGGCCAGCGTGGCCCGAACGGCTCACTCGTACAACGGGTGTTCAGCACAGAGCTCAACGACACGCTCGCCGACCTCATAGATGACGTCGTCGCTGTCGGCGTCGTCGACGACGCGGTAGATGAGGTCGCCGACCTCGGCGATCGCGTCGGCGTCAAACCCACGGGTGGTCAGCCCGGCCGTTCCCGCTCGGATCCCCGAGGGGTCGAACGGCGAGCGCGTCTCACCCGGCACGGTGTTGCCGTTGAGCACGATGTTCGCAGCCGCGAGTGAGTCCTCTGCGTCGCCACCGGAGAGATCGGGGTGTGACTCACGGAGGTCAACTAAGACGAGGTGGTTATCCGTGCCACCAGAGACGAGAGAGAGACCATGATCGGTGAGCGTCTCGGCGAGGACCCGCGCATTGTCGACGACCTGTGCGGCGTACGCTTCGAAAGCCGGCTCAAGCGCCTCCTTGAATCCGACCGCCTTCCCCGCAACGTTGTGCATTAGGGGGCCACCCTGCCCGCCGGGGAACACCGCCTTGTCGATGTCGTCGGCGAACTGTTCGTCACACATGACGATGCCGCCGCGACCCGCGCGGATCGTCTTGTGTGTCGATCCGGTGACGAAGTCGGCGACACCGACCGGCGAGGGGTGGACGCCGGCGGCGACGAGCCCGGTGATGTGAGCGATGTCAGCGAGGTGGTAGGCGTCGACCGCGTCGGCGGCTGCCTGGATCGCTTTCCAGTCGACCGCGCGGGGATACGCAGAGTACCCCGAGACGATGATGTCGGGGTCGAACGCCTCGGCCGTTTCGTGCAGTCCTTCGTAGTCGATGTAGCCGGTTTCAGCGTCGACCTCGTACTGTTCGACGTCGTAGATCTGTCCGGTGAAGTTCGCCGGGTGCCCGTGTGAGAGGTGCCCGCCGTGGTTCAGCTCGAGCGAGAGGATCTTGTCGCCCGGCTCCAACGTGGCGTAGTACACCGCCTGGTTCGCCTGCGTCCCCGAGTGCGGCTGGACGTTGACGTGGTCAGCACCCCACAGCTGCTTTGCACGCTCGATCGCCAGCTCCTCGACCTCGTCGGCGTACTCACAGCCGGCGTAGTACCGCGAGCCGGGATATCCCTCCGCATACTTGTTGGTGAGGACGCTCCCCTGGGCTTCGAGTACCGCCTGGCTCACGTAGTTCTCACTCGCGATCATCGCAAGCGTCTCTTCTTGCCGCGTGCGCTCGCCGTCCAAGGCGTCTGCCACCGCCGGGTCGACCGCCCGGAGGCTGTCGTTGACCATATGAATGATCGGGCCGAACGAGCAATAAGGCTGTCCGTCCTCGGCTGCGATCCTGATTCACACGGATCGGCCGTGACTGTCGTCACAGCCGGCTGTATGGAATTGTTCGCCCAAAATTTCGATAATATTAAATACAGTACAGGGTGTTATTCAAGGAGAACTATGGTGTCGAATCTGGTGGCGGCAGACGTCGAGGCGGTGCTCGACGCGACGGTCGCGGGATCGACAGCGGAACTACTCGTGGTCGACCCGTCGGCCGAGACGCTTGTGTCGCTCGTCGAGGCCGCCGCGGCCCGAACGGACCTCCCGCCGCTGTCCGTGCTCGCCGACGAGGCCGTCTCGAAGGCACTTGGGGGAGACTTCCCCGTCGCGTCGCGTGCGGCCGACCTCGTCGAGAACGGAGCACTCGACCTCCGGGTTCTCGACGCTCCCGTCGACAACACGCTCTTGATCTCAACAAAGCAGGTTGTGGTGCTTGTCACCGCAGGAGAATCGGTCGCAGCCCTCTCGACAACCGACGACGAATTTGTCGATGCCGTGGCTGGGGTCCACCGAGACGCGTTCGAGACGGCCCCAACGTACGACCTCCGGACGCCGCCACTGCGCCGCGTTCGTGAGACGCTCGCCGGTGACATTGGTGCTGACGTCCGGGACGACTTCGATGCAGTGCTCGAGGCGGTTGCACCCGACCAGACCGATACCCTCGATGAGGTGACGGTCGCGCTGCTCGTTGCCGCCCGCAACGACGTCCTCCTGTACGACATCTCGAAGTGGGGTGAAGACGTTGGGATCGCCTCCAAGGCAACGTTCTCGCGGACAAAGACCCGGCTTGAAGAGGCCGGCCTCATCGACACAGAGAAAGTACCGATCGACGTCGGCCGCCCCCGACTGCGGCTCACGCTGGGTGACAACCGGCTCATTGGGGACGACCCAGCGGCATTCGCGGCCACCGCGGCCGAGCTGCTCTCACGGTGAGCGCCCAGAGAGCGACGCACACCCTCTCCTCGGTCACTCCCAGAGTGCGTACAGGTCGTCGTCGACGCCGTCGGTGTATCGCTCCCCGTCGATGACGACGCCTGGTTCGCCGGCCGCCGACTCGACCGTCGCGATGGCTGTCGCGTCGATATCCTCGGTTGTGAGCGCCTCGAGCGTTGACTCCGTCTCGTCGGCAGGGACCGTCGCGAGCAGCGACCCCGAGCCGAAGACGCGGAGTGGATCGACGCCGACGGCCGCACAGAGCCGACGAGTCGGCTCCCGCACTGGCACGGCCGATGGGTCGAGGGCGATCCGCACGTCGGATGCGCAGGCACACTCGACGAGTCCGTTGAGCACGCCGCCCTCGGTCGGATCGTGCATCGACGTGGCGATGGGGGCGAGCACGGCCGCCTCGGGGATGACACTGACCGCCTCGAAGAATGTCTCGCCGCGGTCGACCGTCGCCTCCTCGACGCCGGCCTCGAGCAGTGCTTCGCGGAAGTCCGTCGCGAGGATCGCGGTGGCTTCGATGCCCGCACCTTTCGTGAGTATCACCGTGTCACCCGGCGTCGCACCACCGGTAGGGACGTAGCGGTCGGTCGACCCGAGACAGGTCAACGAGAGCATCGGCCGTGGGAGCGCCGGAACCGTCTCCGTGTGGCCACCAACGATGGTGATTCCCAGCCGAGTGGCCTCGGCGTCGAGTTGGGCAGTGATGTCATCAAGGACGTCAAGGTCCGGTGACGGGACGAAAATCGTCGAGACGAGCCACTCGGGCGTCCCGCCACAGGCCGCGACGTCGTTGCTCGCGATGGCAACGCCGAGGGTGCCGATTCTGTCGGCCGCAAACGAGATCGGGTCCGTGTTGACGACGAGCGGCTGACCGCCAGGGTCGATCGCGGCCGCGTCCTCAGCGTACCCGCTGCCGACGAGGAGATTGTCGTTTTCGGCTCCCGTCCGCGAGAAGATGTACGACTCAAGTACCGCCGGCGCGAACTTGGTCATGAACTCGTCTCCGGGCGACTTCGGTTAACGGTTTCTCTCGACCGAGAGTCACACCCCAGAGCGTTAATTGCAGGGCTCATCTACTCGATACGCATGCGTCTCACACCCGGCCCGACGGCCGTCCCACAGCGCGTCCGCGACCGGCTAGCCGAGCCCGCCCTCAACCCGGACGTCGAACCGGCGTTCGCCGAGCTGTACGACACTGTCTGTGTGAACCTCCAGACCGTGTATGACACCGACGACGACGTGGTCGTCCTCGGCGGCGAGGGGATCTTGGGTCTCGAGGCGGCGACCGTGTCGACGATCAGCCCCGGCGACAGCGTACTGTGCGTCTCGAACGGCATCTACGGCGACGGCTTCGCCGACTTTGTTTGACAATACGACGCGGAGCCAACGGTCGTTTCGGTGGACTACGACCAACCACTTGACGTCACAGCGGTTGAGGCCGCACTTGCCGAAGACGAGTTTGCGGCCGCGACGATGGTCCACTGTGAGACGCCAACGGGTGTCGGCAACGACATAGAGCCGATCCTGGCGAGGCTGGCTGACCATGACGTGCTCACAATCGTCGACGCTGTCTCCTCGCTCGGCGGGATGCCGGTCCCGTCCGACAACGTCGACATCTGTCTCGGCGCCTCACAGAAGGCGTTGAATGCGCCGCCCGGGCTCACGACCGTCTCTGTGAGCGAGCGCGCGTGGGACGCGGTCGAGCGGGCCGATTCGGCGTCGTTCTACACGAACCTGGCCCCCTGGCGGGACGTCTCCGACGGATTCCCGTACACCCACCTGTCAGCCCTCGTCGCCGCGCTCGATGAGTCACTCTCGATGTTCCTGGAAGAAGGGCTCGATACGGTGTACGCCAGACACGAATCCGTCGCTGCACACTGTCGCGATCGGGCCACCGAACTCGGAATCGAATGCTACGCCAACCCCGCCCGGAGCGCGCCGACGGTGACGGCGCTCTCGCTGCCCGGCGAGGCGGCGCGCGTCCAGCGTGAACTCGCCGACGAACACAACGTCGTGCTCGCGACCGGCCTCGGTGACCTCGCCGACGATATTCTTCGGATCGGACACATGGGACACAACGCCGACCTCGACCGGGTCGACCGCGCTATGGACGCACTGGCGACGGTCGTTGGGTGACCGACGCCTACACACACTGACCAGCCAGGAGCGAACACGAACGCCTTGATCCGCACCTCACTCGTCCGTCTGCGCTGTCGGTTTGTCGACTTCGTCGATCGACCGCACCTCCGGCGTCGTCCCAAACGGGTATTCGATGAGCCGCTCGGCGCCATCGTCGGTGACCACGACAACGTCACCGAGCCGGACACCGCCGTGAGCCGGGTCAGACACGCCCGGCTCGACGGCGAGCGTGTACCCGGGGCGGAGCGCTGTGTCGCCCGTAAGCGGGGGCAGCTCCCGCGCCGAGATGCCGATGCCACCGCCGGTGTCGTGGATGTAGCCAGGCTCGGCTCGGTCCGCCGTCGGGTCGAATCCGTACGCTGTGGCCTCGGCAGCCGCCTCCTCGTGGACTATGCCAGCGACCGCACCGGGGGTAATTTCGGCGAGTGCTGCTGCCTGTGCCGCTTCGACGGCCACGTACGCTCGTCGATCCCACCCGCCGTCACCGTCGACGACAAACGTCCGTGTGAGCTGCCCGTGGTACCCTGAAGGGCCACGCGGCGTGATCGACACCACAACGGGCTCACCCGGTCGAATTGGTGTCGCGTCGTGGAGTGGGAGATGACGGGCGACCGACGCGGTCCCGGTCGCGACAACGGCCTGTTCTCCGTGAGCACCGTGTTCGGCGAGCGTCGTGCGTATCGCACGACGAAGGCGATCGGTCGTGAGCGGCTCGCCGTCAAGCCGACACACCGGATGCAGATCGCCGGTATCAGTGGCGTCGCCCGCCTCATTGGCCTCGTCTGCGCTCCCGGCACGACTCACACTCGTACGGGCGAGCATCGTCTCTGCACGGGCCATCGACAAAGCGGCTGCACGTTGGACTCGGCGGATACGCTCTACCGCTTCCGGACTCTTTCGTGCCCGTGCATCTCGGACTGCGGTCGTCGACGCGACGGTGAAGCCCGCACGTTCGATATAAAGCGCCGCGTCGTGTGGGATCGACCGCGGGGCAAGCACGGTCTGGTTCTCAGCCGTGTTCACACCGGTCTCTGCGTCTACGTCCGCTTTTGCACCCGTACCTTCGCCGCCTCCCGCGTCGGCATCGGGGACACCATCCTGTTTGTACTCGCGCGCGAGCACAGACGCGACGGCGAGACCGATGGGGTTTGGCACGGAATCAGCGACGACGCTTCGAGCGATCCCGTCGTGAAACGCGTGAGCGCTCGGCGGGTCGTCTGCGGGCCGGGGCACATCGAGTGCCGCGTCGACAAACGCCTCCTCTGCACGGACGGAGAATTCAGGCGGAACACAGAGCACTGCTCGCGGTGGCGTCACACCGGTACCGGGGACGACGACGACACCACCGGGTGTCGAGGCGTCGAGACCGGTCAGGTACCGACGGTCGGCGCTGGCACCGACGGTGACGAACCCCGCCGCCTCAGCCGTCGTCACCGCATCGAGAATCGGCCCAAGATCGGGCTGAAGCGGGGCGCGGTCACGAACGGTACGCCCAGCGTCCGCCGTCACGGCTCGGGTTCAGGGACGGAGACCGACGCTTGGACCGTCTCGACGAGTTCCTGTGCCGGCTCCTCGCTACGCTCGTTGAACAGGATGACGCTGATTGGAAGTGTTGGCGCACCACTGACGAGGTTCTCTAAGATGACGAGCCGCTCGCGTGCACGTGACATCCCGACGTAGAACACCCGGCGCTCGTTGTCGGTCAACACCGGAACTGGATTCGTCGTCTTCGTGAACTCGTCGATACCGGGGACGGCCGTCGGGTCGTCGACGGAGGCGGCCATCTGCTCTACCACCTTCTCCGTGAGGTCCGTCGCGAGGAACACGTGGTCGGCCTCCCGTCCCTTCGCAGAGTGGATCGTCCCGACACGAACCGCGTCTGGGTCCGCACCGCGGTAGTCGCCCGCAAAGTACGCGTCCATCGACTTGCGCTGGAAGCTCGTCACCTTCCGCACCATGTCTGCTGCGCTCTCAGGGCCGGGCATGAACGGGACGCGCTCTGTCACCGCGTCCGGTTCGACGGTGATTGCGGTGAGATCGTCGGTGTCGGCTGCCTCCTCGCGGTCGTCAAGGAGATCGTACAGCGTTTCCCGGTCGTTCGTGCCGAACGCGGATGCTTGAAGCATGTCTGCGAGTCGGCGAGCTTCGAGCAGCGTCACCGGCTCGTCTGCCTCAAGCTGCTCGATGGCGGCGACGTAGTCTTGCAGCCGGTCGGTCCACATCCGGCCGTCCGTCAGCATCGTGAATGGGATGCCGTGGCCAATGAACTCGTCGATGAAGTCGAACATCTGATAGCGTGCGCGAAACAAACACATCACGCTCCCGTCCTCGTCGTCGACCGTATACCGGACGTTTCGAACGAGCTCGAGCATCGACGGCGACTCGACCGCCTCGACGCTACCGCCCTCTTTGCGCGGTCTGAGGTCTTTCTCCTGGCGCTTGTCGATGTGCCGGATCTGCTTGTTGACAACGTTCAGTATCTCCGAAGGCAGCCGGTACGAGTTCGGGAGGATCTCGTCGTTGTCCACTTGGGTATCTAAGAGGAGGTCGGGATCGGCGCCCTGCCATGCGTAGACGACCTGGTCGTCGTCGCCGGCGATGAGCACCTGTTTCATGTGGGGGCGCCACTCCTCGAAGACGTCGTACTGGAGCGTCGTGATGTCTTGAAACTCGTCGATAACCAGATACTCGACGCCCGGGACGAGCGAGCGACCAGCGACTCGTTCGAGCATATCTGCGAATCCGACGAGCCCGTTGTCGCCTTTGTACGCCCGCCAGGCACGGATAGCCTCCGGGATGTCGATCCGGTCGTCGTCGGTCGACCACGTGGGTGTGTACTTGTTTCCCTGCTGGGCGTTGGGGTCGATCTCCGGAGGGAGTCTAACCTCCTCGACGTCCCACTGGAACGGGACGTCGTACCAGTCGGCGACCTCACGTTCGGTGCGCTGGAGCCACTGGGAGGTCGCGATGATCTTGTTGCCAATCGTCGTCGACCGGGCGGTCCGGCGACCGGCACCACCGTGTTGATCCTCGAACTCGATACCGTACTCCGCACAAAACGCCTCTTTGTCGTCTTCGCCGACGACGTCGCCACGTGAGAGGTCGAGCAGCTCATACGCCTTCGCGTGCATCGTACACACGTTTCCCTTGAGGCTGCGAGGAGAGACGTCGAGTCGCTCGGCGAGTCGCTCGCGAATTTCGGCGGCCGCCGCGCGTGTGTACGAGACGACGAGCACGTCACGCACATCTACGCTGTCGTCCTCAAGGATGTCCTCGACGCGGTCGAGGAGGGCGGTGGTCTTCCCGCTGCCGGGACCACCGAACAGCCGGGTCACCGTAGGGTCGGTCATTACCGTCTACTGAGGCCGGTTAGGCTTAAACGCCATGGCTCACAGCCTTTGTATCACGGTGGTGAGTCCCTGATCAAATAGGACCCAGGATGCCCTGGAGGATGGCAGGTCGCCGATCAATTGCTTCGGGTCGCACGTGCTTCACGGACGTCAGCACCATCGCGTACGAGGTCCTCACAGGCGGGACAGACGCGTGGTCGGTTGACGTCGTTCGGCGTGAACACCCGTACGTAGTCGGTCGTAACGAATGAACCGCAGTTCTGACACGTCGGCATACGCACCCTTACTAAATCGGTATATATAATACTGCCGCCCAAATTGCAGAGAAAGAAACGCTGACAGTCAGCTCTTGTGGGTCTCAGCGTGGATCCCACCCACACACTGTACAGGCGCCCGCTCCCTCGTCGTGGAGGGCCCCGCACTCTGGACACTGCAGCTTGTTATACGATCGCTCCCAGCGTCCGGTCGTCATCTCGTGGCCGCGATCAGAGAGGAACTCGTCGAACAAGTCGTCCTCGGAGCTGGGTGCAGTCGCCATTGCGTGCTAGTGTATGGCACACACTGATAAGTATCTTTCTGCGTTCCTCGTCCACTGGAAACACGCGACGCTCAAGCGTCGCGGACGGTGTGGCGCCGACGGTGCGGCGGGGCTCAGACGCCACGCGGAGCTCACCAGGGCTCGGCTTTGAGCCCGGTGGCGTACGCGATGACGTTCGTCCCTATGTGGAGCGCCGGCGTCACGAGGACGACGGCGGCAACAACGGGAATAGTGAACACCCCACTCGCCCAGCCGGGTGCGACGAGGAAGACGGCGATCAGTGCGCCGGCGACGAAGTCGAGTTGATCGAGTCCTGGGAACGAGGCCCCTCGCTCGCGACCGGACCGCCGCTTGAGAAAGGAGGCACCCACGTCACCCGCCATCGCGCCCGCCGCGAGCGCGATGGCGGCCGGCAGCGGAAACGTCGGCAACGACACCCCGAGCGTGCCACTCGCCGACTGGGCGGCCGCGTTGAGCACGACGGCAACGACAACGCCCGCGAGCGTACCGGCTGCAGACCCCCGCCACGTCTTTCCGTCGCCGAGGAGACGACGTCCGCGCCACTCGCGGCCGCCATCCATGGGACGGCCGCCGCCGGCGAGCACTGCAGCGTTGTTCGGCACGTACGCCGGTCCCATCGCCCAGAGTGCCGTCACCACCGTCGACGCGAGCATGGCCAGGTGATCAGTACTCCGGGTGATATAGGCCTCGGATTCGTCGGCACGAGTCGTCAGCCGTCCAACGAAATGGTCGCCTGTCCGACGTTTGAAAGCCCTCTTAAGCGATGGCGCCGCATGCAGATCTAACAGATGCCCACGTGGAAACGCGACTTCGCCAGCGGACTCATCGTCTTGGCGCCGCTTTTGGTGTTGATACTCGTCATCCGATGGATCTACCTTCAGATCGCGGCGATCCCGCTCATCGATGCGCTCCAGCCGACGGGGATCCCCGAACCGCTCGCGCCGTTTTCGCGTGTCATCATCGCACTCGCGGTGTTCGCGACGCTCGTGCTCGGTGTCGGATACTTCATGCGCACGACGCTCGGGCGGGTCGCGGAGTCGAAGATCGACGACCTGATCAACCACATTCCAGCGCTGCGCGTGGTGTACAACGCCTCAAAACTCGCCGCCGAAACGGCCATCTCTGGAACAGAAGAGTTGCAGAGTCCAGTCTACATCGAAACGTGGCCCGGGTTGCGAATGACTGCGTTCCGCACGGGCAAGCGAACACGTGACGGTCGCATCGTGTTGTTCATGCCGACCGCCCCGAACATCACCACTGGATTCGTCATCGAGGTTGACCCCGAGCGGGTCGACGAGACCGGCGAAACGGTTGAAGAGGGAATGACGCGTATCCTCTCGGCGGGGTTCGGTGAGTCGGCTCACCAGATACCCGTCGAAGAAGAGCCAACGCCAGACGACCACCAGCCGACACAGACAGACGTCGAACACACATGATCGAATCCACCCATCCCACTGCGGTGGCGCGCGCCTCGCAGGCCGCCGAAGGCGGACTCGCGAGCGCGTGCGAGGGATGAGCGAGTCGCCCGTGGGCGACTCGCGAATCGGCTGGGGAGGGTGTGGTGGTAAGTGGCGCCCGGATATCGCGAAGTCGTGTTTCTCAAAGCGCCACCACGATCGTACAGAATCGGCTGGGGAGGGTGTGGCTGAAAGAGGTGTCCGTGTGTCGCGGAGTCGTGTTCGTCACGGAACGACCACTGTACACAGAGTGAATCAATCTCACTGTAGCGAGAGCACCACCAGCGTGATATCGCGTGCTACCCCGAGACGCGGCCCACCAGCGGGCCGAGCCTCACGTCCTCGACGATCCCCGCCTCAGTAGTACGTGAACCACTCGTCGTGGTCATCCACACGGCGCTCGATGACGTCGAAGAACGCCTGCTGGATGTCTGCGGTCACGGGTCCACGACTCCCATCTCCGATCGGCGTGTCGTCGACGGAGCGGATGGGGGTCACCTCGGCGGCGGAGCCAGTGAAAAAGAGCTCGTCTGCGGTGTACAGCTGTCCCCGAGAGATGGCGGCCTCGTCGTGGACGGTGTAGCCGTGCTCTTCGGCCAGCGTGATCACCGTATCGCGGGTGATCCCCTCGAGGATCGACTGTGCGGGCCCAGTCGTGTAAATCTCTCCATCGTTCACCATGAAGATGTTTTCACCGGGGCCCTCGGCGACGTTTCCTTCTTTGTTCAAGACGATCGCCTCAACGTAGCCGTTCCGCCGTGCCTCCTCACCGGCGAGCATAGAGTTGACGTAAAGGCCAGTGGTCTTCACGTTCGTTGGGACCTGCGAGGAGGCGTGTTTCCGCCACGAAGAAACCATCACGTCGACGCCCTCCTCGAGTGCCTCCTCACCGAGGTACGTCCCCCACGGCCACGCGGCGAGCACGAGGTCTGTCGGACAGTCCCCAGGTGAGACGCCGAGTGAGTCGTAGCCGTAGTACGCGATCGGTCGGATGTAACAGGATGTGAGGTCCTGGCGGTCAAGCAATTCGAGGGTCGCGTCTGTGATCTCCTCGCGCGAGAAGCCCACGTCCATGTCGTACATCTTCGCCGAGTCGAAGAGCCGGTCGAGGTGCTCGTCTAAGCGAAATATCGCCGGTCCGTCTTCGGTCTCGTAGCTTCGCAGCCCCTCGAACACGCCCGTCCCGTAGTGGAGCGCGTGTGTGAGGACGTGCGTAGTCGCGTCCTCCCAGTCGAGAAACTCCCCATTCTTCCAGATCGTATCGACGTCCATCTCGTCGAAGCCCATGTATCAATTGAAGTGGCGTCCGGGCTTAAAACCGTGAGTCTGTCGGCGGCCAAACGCCTCACACAGCAGTCAGATCACTGAAACGCGTCGACGAGCGCGGCCCCCTCGACGTAGGGAATCTCCCGGCGTGCGGCGTACGCTGCGGCGTCGGCGGGCGCAAGCGCATCACCTGACTCGTCATCGAGCATCTCACAGACCACGACCGCGGGCGCTGACCCCGTCTCAGCCGCCAGCGCGAGCCCGAGTTCAGTGTGGCCAACCCGGTCTGCGATCCCGCCCGACGCACCACGAAGCACGTGGACATGACCGGGGGCGCGGAACGCGGCCGCGAAGTCGTCTGGGTCGTACGCCGTGGGCGCTGATTCGACGGTCGCAGCCGCACTCGCGAGCTCCGTGATCGTCAGCGCGCGGTCGGCGTCGGTGATCCCGGTGAACGTCTCACGGTGGTTGACCGGCAGTGAAAACGACGACCGGTCGTCGTAGGCGGGAGCGTCGTCGACAGCCGGGTGATCCAGTGCGTCCGCGAGGAACGGGAGCCCGAAGGCATCCGCGACGACGTCGTCGACCGCAACACAGACGAGCCCACCCGCGTCGTTTCGAAGGTGTGCCACCGCCGCTGGGTCAACCGCGCTCGCGGGATAGATCAGGTCTGTCTCTCCCTCTCGGTCCGCAAAGTCGTGGACACAGACGGGCTGGCCGGCGTCGAACGCGGATAGCGCCTGCTCGACCGTCGCTTCCGAGGGAGCTCCGTCCGTGTCGGCGTCGGTCCCGGCCCGCATCAGGCCACCTCGCTCGCGGGCTCAGTCGCATCGGTCGGACTGTCCGCCCGTGCGGCGGCTTCGACGCGCACCTCGATCGGGTCGTCGTCGGCGAGGTCGAGTGACGCTCGAAGCTCGTCTGGGGCGATCACCTCGAGTTTGTCGTCGTCGTGGTGTGTTCGGTCGGGAACGATCGCGTGGGCCGCGCCGTACTGTTCGTCGCCAGCGACGAGCGTGACTGCATAGCAAGCGGCCGCACCGTAGGTTCGGTCGTCATCCTCCCAGGCATCGATGGGCACCGCGTCGATACCCGCGATCTCTCCGCGCCGGCGAACGCTCTCTTCGTCGAGCTCGACGTTAAGCGTGCCGGGGAACGGCTCGTAGCCCAGCCGCGTGGCGAACTGCTCGGCGTATCCCGAGAGCGTGATGTAGTGGCGGCCCTCGCCCATCCCCCCAGTGACGGCCCCGGAGAGCACTAACTCGGTGTCGCTCTCGAAGAGTCGGCGGTAGTCGGCGTACTCGCCGCGCAGTGCGGCTTCACCTGCATCGGTGAGGCGGACCCACTGGCCGTCGCCGACGACCTCACGTTCGAGGAAGCCGGCTGACTCGAGCGTCTGGAGGCGCCGGGAGGCGGTCTGTGTCGACGCGTCTAAGCGGTCGCCGAGGGCCGCACACGACACCTTCGTCTCGGAGAGTCCACCCGCCAGCGCGACGTGTTTGAGCGCCGCCATCGCCGCCGGATCGGTACCCGCCGCCGTCGGTTCAGTCATATATGATGTATACGCGCTCGGTACCAAAAAGTATACCGAAGGTGGAACACATCTCACAAGCGTGATGGAATAGACGAAGCGTACACATCGATAGCGGGGTGTGACACCGATACGTTCGTCGGTTGTGGTGTGAGACGATGGCGTGGTGGTCTGCGAAAAGTAAGGTACAAGTACGGACGGGGGTTCAGTGAAAACGCGGGCTCGTAGATCAGCGGCAGATCGCTTCCTTCGCAAGGAAGAGGCCCTGGGTTCAAATCCCAGCGAGTCCATGAGCGAACGGAGTCCTACGGAGTGAGCGAATGGACGAGCCGAGCGTCCGCGACGCGGACGCGTGGATTTGAACCCTACCAGTCGCGCGCAGTGAGTGACGAGTCCAGTCAATTGTTCAAACTGCTGAGTAGTTATTTCTGGGTGTAGATGGCTTACTAGGCTAATATTCGCATTAGGCATTACCCCACATGAACATTTGATCCGGTCCCACGGACGAGCTTGCCACCAACAGCTGATGTGGAGACAAGGTCGTGAGCGAGCTGTGGGATGCGGTAACATTCATATACCCGACCCAACTGACTCCATCGTATCTCAGCCCTCGATAAAAACCCGGCTTTCCACTCGGATTCACACAATGCACCAAACGTTGAACAGTGGTGTCGACGATGTCGACACAGTGACAACACTCACGTTCCACGGACTCGACATTGGGCGTGTCGAGCCAGGTGACGACCTCGTCGAACGAATCGTCGACACGACGGCAGACGCGTATCCGCTGATGGACGACGACGTCGTCGTCGTCACTACGAAGGTCGTCTCAATCGCCGAGCACCGACTCGTCGACGTCGACGCGGTCGACGTCACTGACCGGGATCAGCGCGTCGCGGAGATCACCGGAATCGACCCACGAGAGGTGGCCGTCATCTACGACGAGAGCGACGTCCTCGGGGCGATTCCGATCGCAGCAGTCGGCGAAGACGTCTTAGTTGACCACGCCGTCGACCCCGAGACGGCTCGGGAGGCACTGGAAGACGTGCCGGCGATGCTCGTCACGGAGCGCGACGGGCGACTCTGTACGAACGCGGGCGTCGATCGGTCGAACAGCCCGGACGGAACGATGACGCTGCTTCCGGAGGACCCTGACGCGAGTGCTCGTCGGCTCCGCGAGGAGATCGAAGACCGGACCGACGCGGATGTGGCCGTGGTCTTGGCCGACTCAGAGATCGCTGGTCCGGGGTCGATGGATCTGGCTATGGGGTGCTCGGGAATCGAGGCGATCGACAGCAACTTCGGACGAACGGATCTGTACGGTCAGCCGAAGGTCGGTGGTGTCGACCTCGTCGCAGACGAGCTCACCGCCGGATCGGCACTCTTGTTCGGACAGACCGACGAACAGATCCCGGTTACAGTCGTCCGTGGACTGGAGTACGACGACGGAGAGGGCGTCCCGAACTCGAGTGGGGTCGTCCGGCGTGGCCTCCGCAAATCTATCCAACTCACGGCTCGTCTGAAGGCTCGCGAGTGGTTCTGAGCACTCGGCGCCACTCGCGCTGGAACCGACCGACTCGGGACCGACCGACCGACTCGGGACCGACCGAGCCAGCACCGTGTCAACAGATCAGCGACTACCCCATCATGCAGTGGCGCGCGCCTTGCGGGTCGCCGGAGGCGTGCCCGCAAGCGCGTGCGAGGGATGAGCGAGGTGCCACAGGCACCGATGCGAATCGGTTGGGGAGGGTGTGGCGGTACGTGGTGTCCGGATACCGTGGAGTCGTGTTATTCACACAGCTACTCCCGCATACGTACGGAATCGGTTGGGGAGGGTGTGGCGGTACGTGGTGTCCGCGTGCCGCAGCGTCGTGTCCACCACCCTCTTATCACCATCGTGTGCGAGTGACTCGGCGAGGAACGTATGCATGCGGGCCCAAATGTCACACGTCCCGCTATAGACACTGGTGATCGCGTGCACAACACGATGTCGTGACACCCGGACACCACGTGGACCACAGCCCTCCACGAGCGATCCTGTACGGATATCCTAGTCGCCTCGTCACGGACACGCCCGCACGACACACGGGCACTCCTTTCAGCCACACCCTCCCCAGCCGATTCTATACGTGTGTTGTAATGGCTCTGTGACGGACACGCCCGCACGACACACGGGCACTCCTTTCAGCCACACCCTCCCCAGCCGATTCACTCGTCGCCCACGGGCGACTCGTTCATCCCTCGCACGCGCTCGCGAGCACGCCGCTGGCGGCTCACGAGGCGCGCGCCACGTGGGGTGGCTCGCACTGTCGATGCGACGTGGTCGGTGTGGCGCATCCAGTACCGTTAGGTGGTCACTCGCAGTACGCCAGCACATGTCACGACGGGCCGACTCCCCAGACGCGTCGACAATCTTCACGTACCACGATCTCACGCCACCGACGACCGCGGACGTCTACCGCGCCAGAGACACCCTTGCGCCGTATCTCCCGGAGACACCACTCGTCAAGAGCCCCTATCTCTCACAGACGTACAACGCGGATATCTACCTCAAACGCGAGGACACGCTCCCGACAGGGTCGTTCAAGATCCGCGGGATCACGACGCTGCTCGCCGGCCTCGAGCGGTCGGTGCTTGACCGGGGCGTCATCACCGCAAGCACGGGCAACTACGGCCGGGCGCTCGCACAGGCCGCCCGGTGGGTCGACACAGAAGCTGTCGTTGCCGTCCCCGAGGGAACGGGCCAGAACCGAATCGACGGGATCGAACAGCTAGGTGGCCGCGTCGAGATCGTCGGCGACGACTACGACGACGCCGCGGCGTGGGCAGCGGACCGAGCCGAAGCCGAGGGGCACCGATACGTCCACCCGGGCAACGAGCGTGCGGTTATCACCGGCACCGGGACGGCCGGCCTCGAGATCGCCGATGCGTGCCCAGACGTCGACGTGGTCCTCGGGCCGATAGGCGCAGGGAGTATCGGCGCGGGGTACGGACTCTCGGTGGGTGCGGTCACGGATGCGACCGTGATCGGTGTCCAAGCCGCGAATGTGGACGCAGCCTACCAGGCGTGGAAAACGGGCACATTGACCCCACAAGCGGAGGCCAACACGTTCGCCGACGGGATCGCAGCCCGAGTACCCTACGCGCTGCCCATCGAGGTGATGCGTGACCACCTCGACGAAATGTACACCGTGAGCGAGACCGCGATCATCGAGACGATCGCGACGCTGTTCAGAGAGGAACGAATCCTGCTCGAAGGAGCGTGTGCGCCCCCGTTCGCGATCCTCGATCGCCTCGCCGACCGGATCACGGGAGAGACCGTCGTCATCCCCGTGACGGGGCGGAATCTCCCGGGAGAGAAGCTCGATCGCGTCCTCACGCGTACCTGATCGACAAGAGCCCACACGATCGAAACGACTTATGAGTAGGCCACTGGAACCCGGATGATGAACACCTTGACGCAGACACTCATCGCGATTGTGCTTGCCAGTCTCATGCTCGTGGCCGGGGCCCCCGCAGTGACCGGACAGACGCCCACAGACACGACCTACACCGTCGCGCTCGAAGCCGACGGCGATGCAACGGTGACGCTGACGTACGCATTCGCGCTTGAGACGGCCGCAGACGAGGCGGCGTTCGACGAACTCCAGACGGACGAGGCCACCCGTGAGGCGCTTGCCGAACAGTTCCGAACGGAGATGGACGCTGTCGCCGAGCGCACGGCCGCGACCACGAATCGCTCGATGGCGGTAGAAAACGCGACGGTGACGTTCGAGCGGATCGACGCGGTCGGCAAGGCACACGTCCGTATCGAGTGGACCGACCTCGCACGCGTCGACGATGACCGCCTCACGCTCGCGGAGCCGTTCTCGACGCAGTTCACGCCGAACGGCGAGTTTCGGGTGATACCACCCACCTCACACACCATCACGTCCGTGTCGCCCGAGCCGGACCAGCAGAGCGACACCAGTGTCACCTGGAACGCGAACACCGCTCTTTCAGGATTCACACTTATAACAGAGCCGGCCGCTGGGCCCACGGGCGCGGCGTCAGACGATGAGCCCCCGATAACGACTTCCGGGTTCACCGTCGGGCTCGCCGTGCTCGCGGTGCTCCTCAGTGCGGTCGCGATGCGTCGATCGTAGAGACCCTGGCCGTCGACACACCCTGAAACCGGCCAGCGGGTTAGGGGGGACCAGCGGTGCCTGAGTTGCCGCCGCCACCGGCGTTGCTCCCACTGTTGCCGCCACGATCGCTGTTACTTCCACTGTTGCCGCCACCGGCGTTGCTCCCACTGTTCCCATTTCCACCACCACTGTTCCCGTTTCCACCACCACTGTCGCCGTTCCCGCCGCCTGCACCATTGTTGCCGCCTCCGCCACTACGTCCGTCGCCACCGTTCCCATCACTACCGTCGCTCACACCGTTCCCACCGTCCCCATTGCTGCTTCCGCCACCGGCATTGCTGCCGCTCGCCCCGTCACTGTTCCCGGCACCACCACTCGTTCCGCCGTCGTTGTTCGTACCACTGCTGTCTCCGTCATCCGCGTCGCCGTTCCCACGACCACTGCTACCTGAACCGGTCCCACGGTCGCCACCGTTCCCGGCTCCGTCGTTACCGTTCCCGGCTCCGTCGTTACCGTTCCCGGCTCCGTCGTTACCGTTCCCGGCTCCGTCGTTACCGTTCCCGGCTCCATCGTTACCGTTCCCGGCTCCGTCGTTACCGTCGCCATCGCTGCCGTTGGCGCCGTCGTCGCCCTCTGACTCGTCATCCGAGGATCCGTCGCCTGGCAACCCGCCATCCGCACCACCCGGTGATCCACCGCCAGACCGGCCAGGGCCGTCGCCGCGTTCGCTGGCACCGTTCTTCCCATCGGGTGGGCCGCGCTCGGCGTCATCGTCCGGGTGCTCCGGCGGTCCCTGCGGCGGTGTCACAGGTGGCCCTCGCTCTCCAGCGGCCGCGTCGTCGTCATCGCCACCGTCAGCCGAGGCGTCGTCCACCGGCCCACCAGACTGCGGTCGGGTAGCCGGTACCGGGCCAGGACCGGTGTCCCTCACCGAGGCACCAACCGCTCGGGAGCGGTCACGTACCGCCTCGACGTCGCGCGTGTCGAGTCCCTGAGCGTCGCGAGCCGACGAGGGAAGCGAGCGGACAACCGTAGACTGATCCGTTGAGAGCTCGTTGATCGTTCGGAGACGGGCGGTACGGGCTCGACTCGGCGGTTCAGCGAGCGTCTCTTCGAGGCGATCTTCGAGCCGCGCCTGCTGCTCGGCCGCGATTTCGGCCCGCTGTTGATCGCTCGCTGCAGCAGCAATTCGTTGGCCGAACGCCCGCCCCTCAAGCTCACCGGCGAGCTGCGCCTGGACGAGCTCGGCGATCGACGAGAACTGCTGGCCCGGCGGCACGGTCGTATTCTCTTTGTACACATCGATTTGTGTCGTCGCCGCAACACCGGTGTTGGTCTCGGCGTAGCCGGTGAGCGTGTAGCGACCGGGGTCGAGCTCCGTCGTATTCCACGCACCAGAGAACGCACCGGCCTCGGCGTCGTACGAAAGCGACGTCCACGCACCTGTGTCGACCCGATATGCCACCGACAACTGCTCCGGCGCGGTCCCGTTGGTGCTCGCGTTCAGCGCTATCGACTGTTCGTCGTCAACGGTCGACCCGTCAGTCGGCGTCGCGAACGAGACCGTCGGGGTCGGCGAGACGTTCGACACCTGTACAAACACAGAGCGATTCACCGAGTCGCCGTTGCTGTCACCGATCCATACCCACAGCTGGTGGGCACCGTCGTCGACCGTCGTCGTGTTCCACGTTCCGGTGAATTGCTCTGTTGTCGCATTATACGTTAACGGCTGCCACGTCCCATTGTCGACCGCGTACTCGACAGTAAGCGACGAGGGGGACTCCGAAGGGTGCCGCGCATCGACGACCACCTGCGTCTCATCCGCCAAGGTCTCGCCCGAGGCTGGGGCTACAATCTCACCCGCCGGAAGCTCCGTGTTGACTGCATCGGCTTGGACGAGGCCAGCCCCAGAGAGTGTGTCGACGCCCGTCGACTCGATGTCGAGTGCGGCGTCGGTAAGCGCGGCTTGAACCTCGCTTCCCGTCGGCGCCGTCCCTGTGCGTGCCGCTTCGGCGGCAATATAGAGAGCGGCGGTCCCGGAGACGTGTGGCGCCGCCATCGAGGTCCCGCTCATCGATCGGTACTCACTGCCGGGGTACGTCGACACGACGCTCACACCCGGCGCGGCGAGGTCAACCGCTGCCCCCTCGCTGCTCCACGTCGGGGTGTCACCCCCCTCGTCGGTCGCCGCGACGCCGATGACGCCATCGTACTTCGCCGGGTACTGGATGGTATCCGTGCTCGCGTCTCCATCACCGGCGTTACCGGCGGCGGCGACGATGGTTGCGTGGTCACTTGCGCCCGTGATCGCGCGCTCGAGCGCGTCGCTGTCGGTGCTCGTCCCAAGACTGAGGCTCACCACGTCGGCGTCGTCGTCGGTGCCGACGGTCCCGTCTGGGCCCTTCACACTCAGGTCGATCGCCTCGATGACGTCGCTCAAGGTACCGGTTCCATCGTCGGCGAGCGCCTTCATCGCGTAGAGCTGTGCCTGTGGGGCGACACCGACAGTTCCGCGGTCGTTGTCCTGTGCGGCAATGACCCCGGCGACGTGGGTGCCGTGTCCGTTGCCGTCGTCGGCACTCGCCGCGCCGTCGGTGTATCCCGTTCCGACCGTGTTGACCCCCCAACCGACCTGATTCCCGAGGTCGGTGTGGTCGGCGTCGATCCCCGTGTCGACCACGGCGACCGTGACGCCGGACTCGTCGACGCCTGGGGCCGTCGTGCGCGCACCAATGGTGTCGACGCCCCAGTCTGTCGTCTGTGCGAACGTCTGAAACTCGACGTCGGGATTCACCGATCGCACACCAGGCCGGCTCGCGATCGCCTCGCGGGCAGGTTCAGGGACGGTCGCGAACAACACTGGTGCAACGTCGACGTTCCCGCCGCCGGTGACACGCCCGCCGCTCGCTTCGACCGCCTGCGGATTCTTCGCCGACTGGTCATCGAAGACGACGACCACGGGCACACCCGTGTCGTCAGCCGGCTGTGCGCTCACCGGCGTACCGACGGCGGCTCCGACGACCGCCAACACACAGAAGACGACGACTAGGGTCGTGTGGTTCATACGAAATTCACCACCCTCTCGGTATATAAGGCGATGGGTGTGCGTGTCAGCGTTGATATTTGCGCCGATTCTTCACTGGCGCGTCTCGGTCGTAACAATCACGCACGCAAGGCTGTCACCGCCCGGTGGCTGCCCGCCATGGATGCCATTTCCCACTGGCTGTCGGCTGCCAACCCCACGATTAAGTGACACGAGGCGCAAGTGACGATGTCATGGATTCGTTCCACGTGAGCGACGTTGCCGAAGAGATTCCAGCCGACGAGGAGTCGATCGAGGCGCTTCGAACCGACGCAGTCAGTCTCGAGGTGATGTCGTTCGAACCGGGCGACGAGGATCCGATGCACGCCCACGGTGAAGACGAGATCTACCACGTCGACGCCGGGTCGGCGACGATCAACGTGGAGGGCGAGCAGATGGCGGTCTCCGCCGGAGACGTCGTCCACCTGGAGCCGGGAACCGAACACCAGTTCCTCGACTTCGAAGACGAGCTGGTGATGACGGTCGTGTACGCCCCGGCAAAAGGGTCGAGCGAGTAGGCTGACACCGACGCGAACTCAGAACAGCGTCGGAACGAGGACGTACGTCAGCAACATCCCTAACAGCCCAGCAAAGAGGGCGTACGCAGCCATCGGCACGATCGCCTTGCGGAGCAGGTCGCCCTCGCGACCGGTGATGCCGACGACGCCGCAAATCGCGGCCACGTTCAACACCGAGATCATGTTGCCGAGGCCGCCACCGACGTTTTGTAGGCTGACGACGATCACACGCGAGAGGCCAACGGTCTCAGCGGCGTTGTACTGAAGCACGCTGAAGAGGATGTTCGACGACGTGTTACTGCCAGTCATAAAGGAGCCGATGGCCCCGATCCACGGCGAGATGAGCGGGAGCAGTCCGCCGGCACCCATCGCGAGCGCACGGCTGAGCGCCTCCATCATCCCGAGGATGTCCGCAGTGTTCGTCTGTGACTGGATCATGATCTGCGTCATCGAGACCGCAATGATGAGTGTGAGCGCGGCAGGCGCAACCTGCTGAACGGACCGCTTCCAGGCGGCACCCATCTCTGCGGTGTCCATCCGGTGGAGCACTCCCGTGAGAACTGCAATGGGGATGAACGGCATCGTACCAGGTAAGTAGAGGTACTGGAGGGTGTATCCAAGCTCGGTTCCGAGTATCGAGTCGATACTGACGGTGAAGCTCTGGATCCACCCGAGGACGGCAACGCCGCCGACGGTGAGATCCGGCCACCGCGTGACGAGTAAGGCGAGTGCGACTAGGAGGTACGGTGTCCACGCCAACAACACGGGCATCTCCCGTTCAGGATGGTCGCGCGCGAGGTCGTCGAGCGCGAGACCGCCGAGCCACGTGTCGGTCCACGTCGACTCGTCCGGGAAGTCCCAGCGGGCCTCAGGAATCAGGATGTTGTTGTTTGCGAGGAACAACCCGACCGCGAGCACGACGAACCCAGCGGCGATATCCGGGAGCGCTGGGCCAACGAACCACGCAATCGCCAGCTGGACGCCGCCGGTAACGGCACCCAAGAGCAGGGCAAACGGCGCGATCGGGAGGGTTCCGCGCACGGCGCTCCCGACGGTTCGCTCGTCGCCGAACCAATACGTCATAAAGAAGACGCCGAGCAGCCCCCAAAAGACGTAGGTGAGCCCGGTGACGAGCCCACTCCACGCCGACACGAGCGAGAGGAATTCACCGGACCCCATCGACCCGGACAGCGCCGGGTCGATGACGGCACCGGTACCACCGATAACGGGGGTGCCAGCCGCTCCAAACGGTGGATTCGGGGCGTTGAAAAAGAGTCCAAACACCGCGGCCGCAAGCGGTGGGAACCCGAGCCCGATGAGCAGCGGGGCAGCGAGCGCCCCCGGCGTGCCGAATCCCGCCGCGCCCTCGATGATGGTCATGAAGCCGAGCCCGATCAGCAACACCTGAATGCGTCGATCGCCTTCGATCTGCCCGAAGTACCATCTGATCGTCGCGATAGCACCGCTCCCTTCGAGGTAGTTCATCAGGAGGATGGCACCGAAGACGATGAGAATGATATCGACGGCTTGTAACGCGCCGTACACTGCGGACGCGACGAGCCACGTCGAATCCATTCCCCAGTAGGTGAGTCCGATGCCAGTGGCGAGCAGCCACCCGACACCCATCGCGCGGGCCGCCGACCATCGGAGCCCGGCGAGCAGGACGAACGCGACACCAATCGGAACGATACCGACGAGCGCCAGTGTGAGAACAGAAGTCATGGTAGTGTACGCTGTTGTGTATCATCGTGTATTAACGTAATATATGTAGCCATCGATCACGAGATATCAGCAAATCGGTGCTGACCCAAACGTATCAGTTCGATCGAACCGCAACGACAGGCGACGCGAGAACAGACTCGAGGGGAATACCCAAGAGCCTGTGTTATGATCGTTCGTTATATGGCGACAAATACGCTCGCGACCTTCGAATCGTCGCTCGAGGGCGTCGGCGTCGAGCTCGTGTCGACGACAGCTGAGGGGTTCGAGACGGCACTCGAGCCGCACCTCGACGCGCCGGCGGTCGGCTCACCGCTCCCGTTCGAAGACGTATCGCTCCCGGACACCGTCGACACAGATCCGACAGTCGAGGCACTCGAGGCGGCGAAGACGGGCGTCACTGCCGCCGGCTACGGTATCGCCGACTACGGTTCGGTCGTGATACAGAGCGGCGCCGACGGCGAAGAGCCCGTGAGCCTCTACGCCGACGAGCACGTCGCTGTGGTCGCTGCGAGCGACGTCCTCCCGGGCATGGGTGCTGCGTTCGACCGGCTCGCGGCTGACATCCGTGACGGGACCGGGCAGGCGATCATCGCGACCGGCCCGAGTGCGACGGCCGACATGGGCGCGCTGGTGAAGGGCGCCCACGGACCGATCGACGTCACCGTCGTCGCCCTGGAGGACAGATGAATGAGTGTCGATGACCGCCAACAGAAGGCCGAACACATCCGCCACCTCCTCGAGACCGAGGGAGACAGCGTCCACGAGAACACACAGGTGTTCAACGACGGGCGCTACGAGTCGACCGCCGCACTCGACGACTACGAGCGGCTCAAAGACGAGGCACGCGCGATCAAAGAAGACGCCATCGAGCGTCTGCCAGAGCTCGTCGAGCAGGTCACGGAGACTGTCGAGGCGAACGGTGGCACCGTCTACCTCGCCGACGACGCCGAGGACGCGAACCGCCACATCGCGGAGGTCGTCGACGGTCGCAACGTGGTGAAATCGAAGTCGATGACGAGCGAGGAGATCGAAGTGAACGAAGCGCTCGAGGCGAGCGGCGCAGACGTCTGGGAGACCGACCTCGCGGAGTTCGTCCTCCAGCTCGCCGACGAGGCGCCCTCTCACATCGTCGCGCCGGCTATCCACAAGTCGCGTGAGGAGATCGCCGCGTTGTTCGAGACGGTGTACGACCCCGCGGACCCACCGGAGACCGCAGAAGAGCTCACCCGGTTCGCCCGTCAGGTCCTCGGTGAAAAGATCGCCGACGCCGACGTCGGGATGACAGGCGCGAACTTCATCACGGCCGACACGGGCACGCTCGCGTTGGTGACGAGCGAGGGGAACGCCCGCAAGTCTGTCCAAGCGACCGACACACACGTGGCCGTCGCGGGCGTCGAGAAGGTCGTCCCGACCGTCGAGGACCTCCGGCCGTTCGTCGAACTCATCGGTCGCTCGGGCACCGGCCAGGACATCACCTCATACGTCTCGCTTTTTACCCCGCCGGGTGACTCTCCGACCCTCGGTGAAACCGGCGAGCTCGGCTCCGGTGACGACCGCGAGTTCCACCTCGTACTCGTCGACAACGGCCGGATGGCGATGCGTGACGACGACGAGCTCCGGGAGACACTATACTGTATCCGGTGTTCGGCGTGTGCGAACGCCTGTGCGAACTTCCAGCACGTCGGTGGCCACGCCTTCGGCGGGGAAACGTACACCGGGGGTATCGCCACCGGCTGGGAGGCCGGTGTGAACGGCACAGAGGGCGCCGAAGACTTCAACGACCTCTGTACGGGGTGTAGCCGGTGTGTCGATCAATGTCCGGTAAAGATCGACATTCCGTGGATCAACACCGTCGTCCGAGACCGTCTCAACCGTGGAGAAAGCGGTGAGCTCGACTTCCTTGTTGAGGGGCTCACGCCGGACGCAGAGCCCGGCGGCCTCGACCTCCAGAAGCGACTCTTCGGGAACTTCGACGCGCTGGCGCGGCTCGGCTCGGCGTTCGCGCCGCTCTCGAACTGGGTGGCACAGACCGGTCCGGTACGGTCGCTGCTCGAACAGACCCTCGGGATCGACCGGAGACGGGACCTCCCGTCGTTCGAGCGTGAGTCACTCGTGGAGTGGTTCGCCGATCGAGGGTCGACGGTGGCCCCCGCGGCGGCTGACCGGCAGGTCGCACTCTATCCAGATGCGTACACGAACTACGTGCGCACCGACCGCGGGAAAGCAGCCGTGCGCGTGCTCGAATCGCTCGGTGTCCACGTTGAGGTGCCGGCCGCCGGTGAAAGCGGCCGGGCACCACTCTCACAGGGGATGGTCGCGACCGCACGTGACAACGCCGAGGCCGTCTACGAGGCACTCGCGCCCGCGGTGGCCGCGGACCGCGACGTCGTCGTGATCGAGCCGTCCGACCTCGCGATGTTCCACCGGGAGTACGACCGGCTCCTGCCCGAGGACGCGGCCGCGGCGCTTCGTGAGAACAGCTACGAACTCATGGAGTATGTATACGGTCTCGTCGAGAACGGGGCAGACGAAGCGGCCCTCACAGACGGAACCGGAGAGCGGGTCGCGTACCACAGTCACTGTCAACAGCGCACGCTCGACCTCGAACCGTACACCGTTGCGGTGCTCGAGGCCCGCGGGTTCGACGTCGTCACCTCCGACGTGGAGTGCTGTGGAATGGCCGGGAGCTTCGGCTACAAAACCGAGTACTACGACCTCAGCGTCGACGTCGGCGAGTCGCTCACCGACCAGTTCTCGACGGCCGAGACCGGAGACCGCACGGTCGTCGCCAGCGGAACCTCGTGTCTCGAGCAGCTCGACGCGCTGTTGACTCGGCGACCAACACATCCGGTTCGACTGCTCGACGACCGGTGAGCTTGCGAGGAAACGCCTGCGGGCGTCGCTCCCGGCAATCGCAGGCGCCAACCCGCGGGATTATGAGCGCACCCACAGTCGTTCGATCCACATGGACGCCATCGAGCGACGCATCGTCGCCTTCACCGCGAGTGCACACGGGTTGGTCCACACCTACGAGCTCTCGATCCCGATCTTGCTCACCGTGTGGATCGCCGAGTTCTCGACGACCGCTGCGACCCTCGGTGCGGTCGTCACCGTCGGCTACGGCCTCTTCGGCGTTGGCGCGCTGCCGGCCGGCGTGGTCGTCGACCAGTTCGGCTCGAAGCCGGTGATCCTCGCGTGTCTACTCGGCATGGCAGGGTCGTTTCTGCTCGTCGGGGCTGCCCCGACCCTTCCGGTGCTCGCGCTCGCGCTCGGCGTCTGGGGCGTCACGGCCAGCGTCTATCACCCAGCTGGCTTGGCGCTCCTTTCGACGGCCGTCGATCGACGCGGCACCGCCTTGGGCTACCACGGCATCGGCGGGAACCTCGGTATCGCACTCGGCCCGCTCGCCGCAGTGTTGCTTCTCGTCGCGTTCGACTGGCGAGTCGTTGCTGCACTGCTCACGATTCCGGCACTTCTCGTCGCCGCATACGGGTACACGGTCGACGTCGAGACCGCCCTCGCGGCTGTGGACGACGGCTCGATCGACGACGAGTCGGCCGGTGACGACAAGTCAGTAGGCGCTGACGGTGGTGTTGTCGGGTCGCTCACGCGTGTCGTCGGCGACACACGGACGCTTCTTACACTCGGCTTCGGACTGGTGTTGCTCTTTGTCACGTTCAGCGGGCTCTACTATCGCACCTTCCTCACGTTTCTTCCGGACCTGCTCGGGGACGCACTCAGCGGGTTCGCGGGCGGGCTCAACGGGCTCGGGCTAGCAGGCCCCGGCGGTGAATCGTTCGACCTCGGTCGGTACCTCTACGTCGCGGTGCTGTTGGTCGGCGTGCCCGGCCAGTACCTCGGCGGACGCATCGCCGACCGTATGCCGCCGGAGCGCGGGCTCGCCGCACTGATGACGATCCTCGTGGTCCTCGCGCTGTCGTTTGTCGCCGCAACGGGCGCGCTCTGGTCGTTCCTGCTCGTTTCGGGACTGCTCGGGGTCGCGCTGTTCACCGTACAACCGCTCTCGCAGGCGACTGTGGCGGAATACACGCCACCGGGGTCGCGAGGGCTCTCGTTCGGGTACACCTACCTCGCGATCTTCGGCGTCGGGTCACTCGGTGCTGGCCTCGCCGGATTCGTGCTCACAGTGGCTGGCCGACGCGAGCTGTTCGTCGTCCTCGCTGGACTCGCCGCCTGTGGCGCACTCGTCGCGCTCGCAGTCGGGCGGTTCGGCACCGCCCGCGACTAAGACAGTTCAGTCGTCGTCCGCGTGCTCGCCGTGGTCGTCGTCAGTGTGCTCGTCGTGGTCCGTCCCGCTCTTGACGTCGATCGTGATCGGCCCGTCACCTCCCGACTCGGCGTCCACGTCGGCTGCCGCCTCCATCTCGCTCGCGGCGTAGCCCGCGAGGTAGCCGGCTGACCCGCCGAGGAAGCCGCCGATACTCGCGCCAATTGGGCCGCCGCTCGCACCGAGTACCGCGCCGGTGAACCCGCCAATCGTCGCCGCACGCTCGGCGTCGCGCTCCGGGTCGCCGCTTGACTCGATCGCGCACCCGCGTCGGGTGTCGGCCGTTACGTCTGTCTCGTCGTCTTCGTGCATGGACGCTCGTACGCGCCCCGAACGGGTATACCTCCGGGTCGGAGTCGACGACGCGCCGCCGGCCGCGACGACAACACACGCTATCAGGCGACGACGTACCGTCTTAGACGGTGTGTTTCGCTTCGGCCTCGTCTACGACGGTGACCCCGCGGTTGTTCACCGCGTGCGGGTCGAGTCCCTGCTCTCGCAGGAAGCCCTTGTAGATACGCTCGACCGTTTCGCCGTCCTTCTGTTTGTCACTCGCATGATCACACAGTTCGACGAGCGTCTCCGGCACGTCGTTCTCGTGGACGATCCAGTGGTTGATCGTATCAGAGAGCCGCCGGATCGGCGAGGTGAAGTGGCCGTAGATGTCGAAGTTGAGCGCGTGGTGGCCGCCGAACGGGTCGTTCATGTACTTCGCACGCGGCATCACTTTGAGCACCGCCCGCTGGATCTTGTTGAGCTGCCGTTCCGGTGACTCCTCTAAGGCGGCGTTGACGGCCTTTCGTGGGTCATCACCCCACGCCGACCCGGGAATCGAGACGCCATCGAGCTCTTGGATCTCTTTGAGCGCCTCGCTCCACTGGTCTGGGGTCGGCTGCGGGTGGACCCGGTACATCGCCTCAACGCCGCGGTCCCACATCAGCGTGTGTGTCACCGCCTTGTTCGCCTTCAACATCGACTCCTCGATGATGGTGTGTGCGCGGTCACGTCGTGGATTCAACACGAGTGACCCGTCCGCCTTGCGCTGTTCGTGAAGTCGGTCGGCCAACTCGAACGCGAGCGCGTTCTCTGCGCCCAACGGCAGTGAGGGGTCCTCCAGCCGGTTCTCACACTGCTTGTACGTGAGCCGTTCGTCGGAGTTGATAACCGACTTGTAGATCGAAACGTCCTCAAACGAGAGCGTCTCGTCGTCTATCTCCATCTCGACGGTGTGTGCAAGCCGGTCTTCGTTTGGGACGAGCGAACACACGGTCTCGGCGAGTATCGGCGGGAGCATGTGGATGGTGTAATCGGGGAGATACACCGTGTTCGCGCGCTCGACGGCCTCCTCCCACATGGCCGTCTCGGGCGTGACGTAGTGGGTGACGTCTGCGATGTGGACCCACAGCCGGTAGGCGTCGTCCTCGCGTTCAATTGAGATGGCGTCGTCGAAATCCTGGGCGTCGACCGGGTCAGTCGTCCACGTCGTCAGGTCGCGGAGGTCCCGCCGCTCCTCGACCGCGTTAGCGATCTCCTCGTGGACGCCCTCGGTCCGCGACTCGGCCTCCCGAACAACTGCCGGCGGAAACTCGTCGCGAATCTCGAACTCCTCGAACAACTCTTCGCGCTTGTCTTCGAGGCGGTCCGCCAGGGCTTCCGATATCGTCACCGGCCCCTGGTCCTCAGCGGACCCCGGTTTCGGCTCTTCGGTTGTCATGCTGAACAGAAGGCGGGTCCGTTAGAAAGGCCTGTCGGGGGCGTCAGCTGTGCGGCCGACGGTCCGACTCACCGGTCGTGTTCGCGCGCCTCCTCGGTCACCGCCTCGACGTACCGGCTGAGAAACTCGGCCTGCGTGAGCCCCGTAGACTCGATGTCGAGGATAAGCGATTCGAGCCCGTCGCGCGGCTGGTGACACAAGGCGTCATCACACGTCGTACAAAGGTACTCGAACTCCTTGTCGCGTCTGTCCCAGCGGTCGCCCTCTTTGTCGTACTCGCGGGCGTCCTCGCGCAGCACGGACTCCCCGCACGCGATACAGACGACCGCGCGTCGATTCCGTCCCCGACTAGACCGCCACATGCTTCTGGATTCTACCCGATCGTACTTAGCGTTTGGTGACCGTATCGGCGACCGAGAGATACGCGACCGTAGCGCTCGGAACCGACGCGGGCACGCTCGCCCGCCGGCTGTTACTGTAGCCGACCGATCGGGTGTACAGAACTATTACCGATGCGGTGTCAAAGAGCCGTATGACGATCACCGAATCCGACCTCCCGGGGGTCGGCAAGAAGTTCGAGATCGGCCTCGACGACGGCGAGATGATCGTCGTCATCCACAACACGGGCAAACGCGAGCTGTTTTACCGGCCGACGGCTGACGCCGACAGCGAGAAGACCTTCGAGTTCGGCGACGACCTCGCGCGGACGATCGGCTCAATCATCGAGGGCGCGCACTTCCAGCCGGTCGAACCGGCGACCAAAGAGACCACGCTTCCTGGCGGCGTCCTCCTCGAGTGGTACGAACTCCATCCGGGTGCCTCGCTGGTCGGCGAGACGCTAGCGAGCGCCGAAATCCGCAACCAGACTGGGCTCACGATCGTCGCGATCCAGCGCGACGAAGAGACGATCGCCAGTCCGTCCGCGGACAGAACGCTGCGGGAGGGCGACACGGTCATCGGCGTCGGAACCCGCGAGGACTGCGACGCGTTCGAGGCGCTGTTGGCCGAATGAGGGCCTCTCTCTGCTGCGTCCAAGAGCGAAGGGCGTGGGTCCCGTGCCGGTCCAGCACCGAGGCGGCGTGGTGACCGACCGTGGCTGACCTCCTCTTGGAGCTCGGTGTGGCGTTCGCGGCGATCGCCGCCGCTGGCGCACTCGCAAACCGGCTCGGGCAGTCAGTGATACCCTTTTATATCATCTCGGGAATGCTGCTTGGCGAGTTCGTCCTCGGGCGAGTCACGCTCCCGGTCGTCGGAGAGGCGTTTATCACCGAGTCGGTGTTCCTCTCGCTCGGCGCCGAGCTCGGGATCGTCTTGTTGTTGTTCTTTCTTGGACTCGAATTCAACCTCACCCGATTGCTGGCCCGGCGGCAAGCGATCACGAGGGCGGGGACGATCGACCTCGGGATCAACTTCGGTGTCGGACTGGTCCTCGGCTGGCTTGTCTTCGGTGCGCCGGTGCCGGCGGTGCTCGTCGCCGGGATCGTCTACATCTCCTCGTCTGCGGTGATCACGAAATCGCTCATCGACCTCGGGTGGATCGCCAACGACGAGGCCGAGCCGCTCCTCGGGACGCTCGTCTACGAGGACCTTTTTATTGCGGTGTATCTCGCGGTCGTCTCGGCGGTTGTCCTCGGCGGCGGTGGGTTCGCGGCCGCGGCCGCAGACGTCGGAGTTGCGGTCGGGTTCATTCTCGTGTTGCTGGGAGGCGTCGCCGCAGGTCCGCGATTCGTCGGCCGGCTCGTCGAAACAACGGACCACGAGTTCGTCGTCCTCCGCACGCTCGGCGTCCTCGTCACGGTCGCCGGCATCGCGCTCGCACTGGGCGTCAGCGAGGCGGTCGCCGCGTTCTTCGTCGGCATGGCGTTCGCCTCGACCGAGCACACGGCCGCACTCGAGGAGCTGCTTGAGCCGCTGCGAGACACCTTCGCCGGGCTCTTCTTCTTCTGGATCGGCCTCGTCACGGACCCGCTGTTGTTCGGGAGCGTGCTTGGATTGATCGCGGTTGCCGTGGTCCTCACCACGCCGACGAAACTTTTCAGCGGCTACCTCGGCGGCCGGGCGTTCGGCCTCGGCGTCCGCCGGTCGACTCGGGTCGGACTCGGAATGACCACCCGTGGTGAGTTCTCGCTCATCATCGCGACAATCGCGGTAAGCGGCGCGGAGGCGGGGACGTTCGACCCGGCACTTGCGACGACGATCAACGCCTTCGCCGTTGGATACGTCCTCGTGATGGCGGTTCTCGGAACCACGCTGATGGGGCGATCTGGGTTGGTCGAGTCGGTCGTCGTCTCTTGGCTCGACGGTCGACACTCAACCGGGTCAGGCGCACAGTCAGGTGAGTGAGCAGCGCGCACCCACGCCGATTGAGGTAACAAGAATCAACCCAGCGCGATAACGACGATCACCATCGACACGAGCGCACCGATTGGGATGGTGAGGTTGTCGTCGACGGTCGTCCCGCGTACGACGGGTGGGAGGCCGTCCGCGACGGTCGCGGTCGCGGCACCGACCACCGTGGCGACAGCCCCGGTCGCCGGTCCGAACACCGGCACGACGAACGGAAGCGCGATGGCGACACACACGACAAACATCACCGCCCACACCAGCGGGCGCTTGGGCTCGCGCGGGCCGTTCGTGCCAAGTGCGCCGCTTACCGGGTCACCGAGCGAGAGCATCCACATTGCCGGTACGGCGAGCGTCGGGGACGCGACGGACGTCAACGCGATCGCCGCCGCGACCGCCATCCCGACCTGATAGACGGCGTATCCAGCGATGGCATCCGCTTCGTACTCGCGGATAAGCGCCCGGTACACGGCATGGTCAAGCCCAACGACGAGCCGGAGGAATTCCAAGGCGGCAGCCGTCGCGACACTAAGTAACAAAAACAGCGTCGTCTGGGTCCACGAAAGCCACCCGAGCAGGTACGGAACGGGATACAGCGTCCCGGCCGCGTGGACGAGTCGCCGCTCGAACTCGACACGCTCACGCCACCCGGTCGCCGCGGCGGCCACGCTAGGCCGTCTCCACGTCCGTCTCGACCGATTCGTGGCGGGAGGCGACCGCCGCGAACGACTCGCCCGCGTGAAGCGATCGGAGCGTCTCGACGAGGTCATCAACGGGTACCCGGATCTGTGCGGCCGAGTCGCGCTCGCGGACCGTCACCGTTTCCGGGCCCGCTGTCTCGACGCCGTTACGGTCGACGGTCACACAGAATGGAGTCCCGACCTCGTCTTGTCTGCGATAACGTCGACCGATCGAGCCCGACTCGTCGTACGCGACCGACAGTCCCGTCGCCCGAAGGTCGTCTGCAATCTGCGTCGCGAGCGCCGTGAGCCGGTCATCGTTCGTCACGAGCGGGAACACCGCGACGTCCCGCGGCGCGATTTCCGGGACCAGTCCGAGGTACGTACGCGTCTCGCCGTCGACTTCGTCGGTCTCGTAGGCGTGTGCAAGCAGGGTCTGGACGGTGCGGCCGATACCGAAGGAGGGCTCGACCACGTGCGGTGTGAGATGCTCGCCCGTCTCTGTTACTGTCTCGACCGAGAAGTTGGCCACATCAGTGTCGACCTCGTGACTCACCGCGTCGGGTCCTTCCCCGACCTCGACGGTCACCGTCTCGGCGTCGAAGACGTCGGGGTCACGGGCGGCGAGAGACTCCAGGGCGTCGGCGATGGCAGCCGCGTCGCTGCCGAATTCGGGGCCGAGCACGGACATGTCGGGGTCGACGGTCGCCCGCTCGACGGTCTGCGGCTCGTCGTAGCGTTTGAACACGGTGAACGAGTCGTCGCCGTGCGCGTCGTGTTTCGAGAGGTCGTAGTCGCCGCGGTACGCGAAGCCGGCGATCTCGACCCAGTCGCCGTCGACTTCGCTTTCGGCGTCCCAGCAGTCGGCCGCGTAGTGGGCCCGTTCGCCGGCGAGGTGCTGTCGGAACCGGAAACGGTCCATGTCGACGCCGACGCGCTCGTACCACTCTTGAGCGACGCCGAGGTAGTAGCCGACCCACGGCGACCCGATAACGCCGTCTGTAACCGCCTCGCCGATCGTGGTCTCGTGGTACGTGCCGTCGTCGGCCGCCTGTTCGTCCGCCGGGTACAGCCGCACGGCGACGTTTTCGACCCGTTCGAGCGGGGGTTCGTCCGTCTCGGGGTCGATGAACTGCTCGAGCTCCGCCTGGGTGAACTCGCGAAGCCGAAGCAGTCCGCCACGTGGGGAGATTTCGTTGCGGTACGCCGGGCCGATCTGGGTGATGCCGAACGGGAGCGTACCGCGGGCGTACTCCTTGAGTCGGGGGAACTCGACGAAAATACCTTGAGCCGTCTCGGGGCGGAGGTAACCGGGTTGGCTGTCGCCCGGGCCGATGTCGGTCGCGAACATGAGATTGAAGTCTTCGACCGGTTCCCCGGCGAGTGGGGTGCCGCAGGCGGGGCAGGTGATGTCGTGGTCGGCGATCAGTGTCTCGACCGTGTCTGCACCCATCGCCTCGGCATCTTCGACGTCAGTCGCGTCCTCGACGAGGTGGTCGGCGCGGTGGGAGGCGCCACACTCGGGACACGCAACGAGCATATCGTCGAAGCCGTCGAGGTGACCCGACGCCTCGAAGACCGCTTCCGGCATAACCGTCGGTGCCTCGATCTCGCGGTTCCCTTCCTGTCTGGTGAAGCGGTCGCGCCACGCATCCTCGAGGTTTCGTTTGAGTGCGGCTCCCTGCGGGCCGAAGGTGTAGAACCCCGCAGTCCCGCCATACGCGCCGTTTGCCCCGAAAAAGAAGCCGCGGCGAACCGCGAGTTCGGTGAGCGCCTCGCCGGCCATCAGATGCCCTCCACGAGGTCGATATCGCGGACGACGCCCGTGAGCTCGGCGCCGTTCACGAGTGGGACCTGCTCGACATCGTTCGAGAGCAGCTCTTTTGCCACTGCTTTGGCGGTGCGTGAGCCGGTGACGGTGACGACGTCGTCGGTCATGAAGTGGTGGGCCGGCTCTGCTGGGATCTCCACGTTTCGCGTCGGGAGGTATCGCGCGCCGATCGCTTTGATCCCCTCCCATGACCACTCAGAGTCCTGCTCGGCGATCGAGTCGCCCGTACTCGCCTCCCCTTCGACAACGCGGGCGACGTCGATGATGTCGACCTCGGTGAGAATGCCTGCCATGCTAGCGTCGTCGTCGAGGACGACCGCGTACGGGACGCCAGCGAGCCCGATCTCGCGCTCGGCGACCGGCAGCGGAGTGTCGACGTGGGTGGCGTTGACCTGGCGCGTCGCCAGCTCGCCGACGGGTCGGTCGCCGTCGACCTCGCCGCGAGCGATTGCCCGAATCGCGTCGGTTACGGTGCAGATGCCGACCAGCTGGTCACCGTCGACCACGGGAAGCCGACGCGAGCGCGCCTCGACCATCGTCGACGCGGCCGTCTGAATAGAGGTGTCAGCCGTCGTTGTCGGGACATCCCGCATCAACAGCGCGAGCTGGTCCTCGTTCGGCTGCTCGATGAGGTCGTCCCGCGAGACGAGCCCGCGGTACACCTCGTCGTCGTCGACGGTCTTGACCACCGGGACCGACGAGAACCCGTACTCCTGGAGGTGTGTCAGTACGTCCGTTCGGGTTCCGGGGAGTTCGGCGACGACGAGGTCCGCCCGCGGGGTCATCACGTCTCGAACGTGCATGCCACCCCGTTCAGCGCCGCTCCTCTTGTATCCCCCGAAGAGCGGCGGACGCTGGGGACGGGGCCTCACACCCGGTGGTTCGCAATGGTTTTATACGAGTGTGAACAACTGTCATGCATGCCACGGAGGTCCACTCCCTGGGACGACCCGGATCCCGACCACCGCCGGACGGGACTACCGATCGACGGCCCCGGACACGAGGTTACGCCCGCCTCGGCGGACGTGATGGCGTCGATCGACGGCTCGGCGTCGCGACCAGAGCTCGTGATCGCCGACGTCTCCCGGGAGAACGCGTGGCTCTCCGTCGACGAGCAGAACGCGACCGTCCTCGAAGAGTGGTGTTAAAACGCGTCGGTAGTTGATCACGATACTCGGCCCGACGACTGCTCACGAGTCTTTAGCACCCTTGGTTGCTTCCCACGCCCTGAGTATCGACGCGATCGTCCGACAGGTCGGTGCCGGCACGCCGTGGTCGTCTGCGCGCGTCGTGATCGCTCCGTAAAGCGCCTCGACCTCCGTCTGCCGTCCGGCGTCGACGTCCGCGCGCATTGAGGAGTGATTCGGCGCGGTGGCGTCTACGACCGACTCAAGCGCCTCAACCGCCTCCGTCTCGGTCAGTGAGATACCGGACGCCTGGGCGACGCGAGCGACCTCCCGGGCCGCCTCGGTTGCTGCCTCCCGTCCAGGGCCCTCCATCGTCTCGCCGTTCGTGGTCCGTGCCAACGCAGACGGACCGTTGAGTCCCGCATTGACCGCGAGCTTCGCGAATCGCCGGCGAGGCATGTCTGTGGCCGCGGTCGCCTCGATGCCAGCGTCAGCGAACGCAGCCGCGACCCGTGCGGAGAGGGGGCTCTCTCCGCCCGCTATCGACCCGACACTCACCGTCCCGACACCGGTACACCGCACCCGGCCCGGCTCGAGCAGTCGAGCGCCGTAACTCGTCGTACCGGCGAGCACCGGTGGATCGAGCGACGCGACGAGTCGCTCCTCGGTGAGACCGTTCTGGAGAGAACAGACCACCTCGTACTCGCCGGTCGAGAGGGCCTGAGCGGCCGCGTCGGTATCGTACGCCTTCGTCGTCACGACCGCGACGGCCGCGGAGCGGTGGTAGCCGTCGGTCAGCGCTCGTGGGTGGACGGTCGTTTCGATCGCCCCCTCGACGTGTAGCCCGTCGTTGCGGATTCGACGCATGTGCGGGTCGCGTCCAACGAGGGTCACATCGTGTGCACGCGCGAGAAGCCCGCCGACGAGACTCCCCAGCGCACCAGCGCCGTAGACGAGCACCTCCATACACAAAAGTACAGACGCCGGCAGTGAAAAGGCGTATCGGTGGCTCTGGTGGGTCGAATCGACGAAACGTTCAGGTTTTCAGCCCACTCCCGGTCAGCGGCACCACTACGTCCTCGTCGGGGGCGATGGCCCCCCGGTCACGGAGCATCTCGAGCGCAGCTGGGGCGACCGCACACGTCGGCTCGGTGTAAAAGCCCGCGGCGTGGAGTCGGTCGAGTGCCGCGTCGCCAGCTGCCTCGGTGACCGCGACCGCGTCACCGCCCGTCTCGGTCACGGCTGTGCGGAGCGCCGAGAGTCGAACCGGTTCGGTGATCTGGATCCCGTCTGCGGCCGTGTTGTGGTCGCTCGCCGGGCTCGCTTCCTCGGGGCCGTGAAGGGCACGAACGAGTGGGGCTATCCCAGCCGCCTGGGCCGCGTACAGCCGCGGGCACTTGTCGATCCAGCCGGCCCGTTCGAGCCGTTCGAACCCCCAGTGTGCGCCGAGCAGGAGGGTGCCGTGACCGACCGGGACTACGACCGCGTCGGGGGCCGACCAGTCCCGTTGGTGGGCGATCTCGTAGGCGACCGTTGCGGTCCCCTCAAAGAACGCCGGGTTCCAGGCGTGGCTCGCGTACCACGCGCCACCTGTCGCGTCGTCCGTCGCATCACTCGTCCCTGCAGCCACGTCAACTGCACCCTCGACCGCGTCGATACACGCCTCGGTGACGGCTCGACGATCCCCCTCGATTCGAACCGGTGTCGCGCCTGCCCGGCGGATTGCACGAAGCTTCGCCGGCTTCACGTCCGCGGGAACGTACACTTCAGCATCGATGCCCGCGCGGGCGGCGTACGTCGCGATTGCGGCGCCCGCGTTGCCCGAGGAGTCTTCAACGACCCGGTCGACACCGAGCTCGCGGGCGCGAGTGAGTGCCGTCGTCGCGCCTCGGTCTTTGAACGACCCCGTTGGGAACACGTACTCGAGTTTGAACGCGGCGTCCCACCGGGGCGCCTCGACGAGCGGCGTCGCCCCTTCGCCGAGTGTCACGCGGTCGTGCGGGTCGTCGCCGACCGCGAGAAACGGCGCGAACGCCCACAGTCCTGTACGGGTGTCGAGTGCCGACGGCTTCGGTGGGCCCGTCGACGGCGTCGGCGGGTCGTCAAATCGGAGCGGAGCGCCGCATCGGCACCGCCACCGATCGTCGACGACCGTGCCGCAATCTGGGCACGCGAGTGGCCTCGGGGTGGTGGCCCCGCACTCGTCGGTCGGAGTGGTGCCCGCAGCCGTGTGGTCGTCGGTTGGGTCGGTCATCGTTCAGTACCGATCGACGTTCGTCCCAACCGAACAGACGTACTCACCGGCTGCGACCTGCGGGAGACGACGGGTTCGCCAGAAGACGCCATCGGCGTCGGCGGTCACCCGGCCCCGCTGCTCGCCGAACGCGTCCGTCACCGCAAACAACGTATCGCCGGCGCTCACGCGGTCACCGAGATCGGCCTCGAACCGGATGAGTCCGCCGGCTGGTGCGCCGTACTGGTCGAATCCTCGCGCACGAGTCTGTGACTCGGTAGTCGTCTCACCGGGGAGAAAGCCGTAGTGTCGTAAGACGTTGAACATCCCGTCGACCCCGTACTGGATCGACTCCTCGTCCCAGCCGACACAGCCGCCGAGCTCCGGGTCTATCGTCGGGATCCCCTGGTCGGGCCCCGCCCGTGCCAACTGACCGTCTGGTCCTTTGATGTCGAGGACGTGCCCACAGCCGAACACCTTTGCGAGTTCGAGACAGTCGCCGTGGAGGTGGTGGCGTACGCCACACCGAACCCGCGTCTCGTTTATCATCCGGCTCGTCGACCCCTGATGGAGGTCGACGATGAGGTCGGCGCGCTTGGCGACCTGAAACGTCTCGTGGGCGATCCGCTCGCTCGTCGTTCCCTCCGGATCACCCGGATACCCGCGATTCATCTTGCGATCGTCGATGGGGTTCCGGTGTTCTGCGACTTGGAACGCGAAGTAGTTCACGATGCCGACGACGAGGATCGCACCGGAGAGGTCGGACGGGTCAATCTGCGGGACGACGCGGCGAACCACACCGAGTCCGTTGAGTTCGTCGCCGTCACTGACCGCCTGCATGTAGAGCGTCTGGCCATCTTCAGCGCCGTTGATCACGGCCACGGGGAGTCGCACCGGGCTCCCGTCCCGCATCTCGCCAACCTCAAGACGGCCCGTGTCCGTCTCTCCGGGCGGCGCCCGCGCCGTTCCCAGCGTAATCATTACTGAAGCCTGGGCCGGTGGGCCCTTTATCGGTTCGATCCGCCCGTCGAATCGGCGGCTCGGTGGATTCAAACGATCGGCGGCCGAGCCGACATCTATGTCCGGTGCCGGCGACGTCGATCTCCTCAACCCGTTCCGGCAGCTCCGCGCGTTCCCCCGGGACGTACTCGTATTGTCGCTCGCGATGTTCGCGTTCAGCCTCGGCTTTCAGATGACGGGTCGGTACCTCCCCGAGTACCTCACTGCGCTCGGCGCGAGCGCGTTTGTCGTCGGCCTCTACGGCACGCTCGGCAACGTCGTCGGAGCGGTGTACCCGTACCCCGGTGGGCGGCTCTCAGATCGAATCGGGTCGCGAGTCGCGCTCACGTTGTTTGGAGTGGCCTCAAGCCTCGGCTTTCTCGTCTGGCTCGTTGCGCCGACAGTCGGGTCGATCCGGGTCGGTGGGGTCACCGTCGAGCCGTGGGCCTGGATCTTCGTGGGGCTCTTGCTCGCACAGGCGTGGAAATCCTTCGGGCTTGGCGCGACGTTCGCCGTCGTCAAGCAGGCGGTGCCGCCGGACCGACTCGCCCGCGGCTTCGCGAGCACGGAGGTGTTTCGCCGCACTGCGTTCCTCCTCGGCCCGCTGCTCGCCGCGGGGATCCTGTACGGCGCCGCGACGTTCACCGCCGGATTCCGGGCAATCCTCGCAGTCGCCGTTGGAGCCGGTGTGCTCGCCACGATCGCTCAGCACTGGCTGTACGACGCGAGCGAAGACACGATCGGCGACGAGTTCACAGGTATCACAGGCGTCGTCGCGGATCTCCGTGGGCTCCCCTCGACGCTTCGACCACTCCTCGTCGCCGATACGCTCGTGCGGTTTGCCAACGGGATGGTGTACGTCTTTTTCGTGCTCGTGGTGACCCAGCTGCGTGAGGTGGGTGTCTCGGCGTTCGGGCTCTCGCTCTCGCCGCCGGTGTTTTTCGGTGTTCTTCTGGCCATCGAGATGGTCGTGGCGCTCGTGTCGATGCCGCCAGCGGCTCGGCTCGCTGAGTCCGTCGGACTCAAACCTGTTGTCGCGCTCGGCTTCGCAGTGTACGCGATCTTCCCCGTATTGTTGATCCTCGCGCCGGCGGACCCGGTTATATTCGGTCTCTTGTTCGCGCTCTCTGGACTGCGGTTTGCGGGCTTGCCCGCACACAAGGCGCTCATCGTCGGCCCGGCAGAGGCCGGTGGTGGCGGGCGCGTGTCCGGGTCGTACTACCTTGTCCGCAACGCGGTTGTGATCCCGAGTGCCGCACTCGGTGGCCTGTTGTACGGCGGCGTCACGCTCCCGACGGGCGTTGAGGTCGGCGGCGACCCTATACTCGCGTTCGCCACAGCGAGTGCGATCGGTCTCATCGGCGTGGGATACTTTCTGTTGTTCGGCGAGGAGTACGACGCCTACACGTGAGCGAGGTGAGCCTGCTGCGTCGCCCGCGAGCGAGCGTCGATCGTGAGCGAGTTCGGCCGGCTGACCAGTACCGGTCTGACGACACGATTATTGACCCGCCGGTCGTACGTGGTCACGACAGATGGCGTCCGACACCGGCCACGACGACGCACAGTACCTCGCCGGCTCGCCGGTGCGGGTTGCGATCCTCCGGACACTCGACCACGAGCCGCGCCGGCCGGCGGCGACCACCGAGGCGGTCGACGCGACCCGAACGACCGTCGGTCGGATCCTATCGGGGTTCAGAGAGCGGAACTGGGTGGTTAAACGAGACGGGGCGTACCGACTGACGCCGACCGGCAAGCGAGTCTACGATGCGTACGAAGCGCTTCTTGGGGAGATCGATCGAGCCGACCGCTACGGTCAGTTTGCCGCCGAGCTAGAACGGGTCGGGGCTGGATTCCCTGCGGCGGGGCTCGAGAGCGGCACGCTTACAGCCGCAACCGACCGGGACCCTTTTGCAGCGCTCGACCAGGTGATCGAGCTGGTTCGAGCAGCTGGCGGATCACGAGTCCGTGCGGTTTCGCCGATCGTCACCGCACAGTACAACGAGGCGGCCGCAGCTGCCCTTGAGCGCGGGGCAAGCGTTGAGCTCGTCGTCGATCGCGACGTCGTCGAGACGTCTCTCGCGGAGTTCGGTCCCGCGACCGATCGGGCACTCACCGACGACGACACCAGTGTGTACGTCACGCCCGATAGGATCGGGTACGGTTTGTTCCGCCGTGACGATCTGGCGTGTGTGATCGCGTACGATGCGTCGAACAACCCGCGATGTGCACTCGAGTCGCGCGACCCGGTAGTGCTTGAGTGGGCCGACGACCGGTTCGAGCGGCTCGTCGAGTCTGCGACGCCGCTATCGGCGGTCGTCGCAGACTCGTGAGCTGAGCGGCTAGAAGGCTGACGGCGCCCGACGCTGATGCTTCTTGATGACGGCTGGGGACACTCTCACCGATCGGATCGGTCGCTGTCGGTATCTCGGCACCCCTGCTCGTCTGGGTCGAAGTTCGTCGGGACGACCGTCGGGTGGTCGATACCGATCGAGGAGTTTGTGGCTGCCATTGGTCTACCACTAGATAGTGATTCCGCACCGAAAAAATTACCCATGCGCATAACACATCGGAGCGGGCGGCAGCGATGTGTGTGAGTTATTGGATGTGCTCGTCGTAGAGCGCCTGGGCGTGTTCGATCGCGTCGGTTGCCGCGGCTTTGTCTTCCCAGCCGAGCGTCTCGACTTCCTTGTCGGCCTCGAGGTTCTTATACGTCGAAAAGAACTCGTCTATCTCGTCGCAGATTTGTTGGGGGATGTCCTCGAGGTCTTCGATGTGGTCGAACCGTGGGTCCTCTGTTGGGACCGCGATCACTTTGTCGTCCTGCTCGCCGTCGTCGTCCATCCGCATCAGTGCGACTGGGCGCGCCTCAACCACACAGCCGGGGAAGGTGGCGTCTTCGACGAGCACCATGACGTCGAAGGGATCCTCGTCGTCGTAATACGACTGCGGAATGAAGCCGTAGTCGTAGGGGTAGTGGACGTTCGAGTGGAGCACGCGGTCGAGGACGATGCCGGGGACGTCTTTGTCGTACTCGTACTTGTTGCGCTCGCCTTTCAGACACTCGACGACAGCGTAGATCTCTTCGGGGGCGTTCGGGCCCGTCTCGAGGTCTTCCCAGAGATTCACCATGTGTCCGTCACTCTGCGCAAGGCGTGCAAAATCCTTTCGGGATTGGGTGCTAGACGAGAGGGACGTCTTTGAGGTCGATCGGGCTCCGAGTTCCTCATACGTGTGTGACGATGGCAGTGTGATCGAGACGACTCCGAGATACCCGGACACAATTTTCAGCCACACCCTCCCTCATACGTGTGTGACGATGGCAATGTAATCGAGACGACTCCGAGATACCCGGACACCAATTACCGCCACACCCTCCCCAACCGATTCGCTCGGTCGCTTCGCTCCCTCGCTCATCCCTCGCACGCGCTCGCGGGCCCCCTTCGGCGACCCGCGAGGCGCGCGCCACAGTGGTGTGTCACTCGCCGGTCTAGGGCCTGATTCACCCCTCCCATCTGATGAGAGATCGATAGTCTCTCCCTATTCTGCGGTGGCGCGCGCCTCGTGAGCGCGCCGGAGGCGGGCTCGCGAGCGCGTGCGAGGGGCGAACGAGTCGCCGCAGGCGGCGAGTGAGTCGGCTGGGGAGGGTGTGGCAGAACGTGGTGTCCGTGTGTCACGGAATCGGAGTGACGACACAACCGCCGCTACACAGGTATGAGAGGGTGTGGCAGAACGTGGTGTCCGTGTGTCACGGAATCGGAGTGGCCACACAGCAAATGACCCCTGCACTTACAGTACGCGGCGGTCTCTACACCGACGACCATGCGCGTACTCATAACCGGCGCGAACGGAACGGTCGGTAGCGCCATCCTTGACGAACTCGGCGACGACGACCGGTACGAGTTCACCCCACTCGACGTAGAGCCACACCCGGACCGGGAGACGGTCGTCGCCGACATCACTGACCGTGATTCGCTCCGCGAGCACTGTGAGGGCCACGACGCCGTGATCCACCTCGCGGCGGCCGTCGACCTCAGCGGCTCGTGGGAAACGATCCTCGAAACAAACATTATCGGGACATACAATGTGCTCCAGGCCGCCGCCGAGGCGAACGTCGAGCGGGTCCTGTTCGCCTCGTCGATCCACACAGTCGGGATGTACGAGATCGAGCGGGCACCAGAGATCTACGACCCAGACGACGACCTCGTCGTCTCACACACCGATCCGGTCCGGCCGGACAGTTTCTACGGGCTGTCGAAGGTGTTCGGCGAGGCGGCCGGGCGACTCTTCATCGAGAGTCAACAGAACCCGCTCGGCGAGCTCCACCCGACGTATGTGACGAACACCCGAGACGCCCCACAGCGGTTCTACTCGCTGCGGATCAAGACGGTCCTCGGCGACGCGTACGACCACCCATACGGCCTCGCAGAGATGGGCGTCGACGAGGGGTGGTGGGAGCGCGGGAGCAACGAGTACGCGTACATGGCCGACCGGCTCAAGTGCACGTGGCTCTCACACCGCGACCTCGGCCAGCTCGTCGACCGGTGTCTCACGGACGACACCGTCGCGTACGATGTATTTTGGGGCGTTAGCGACAACGACGGCACCTGGGTCGACACTACACACGCCCGCGACGTGCTCGGGTACGACCCCCAAGACAACGGCGCCGAGTGGGACGCGCCACCGGCAACCGAGTGAGCGCGGTCCGTGGGGAATACGTTTTTGTCGACTGGGCAGGCAAACGGTGTATGGTAGACACCGGGACGCTCGAGATCTTTCGGCACTCGCTAAAGAGCGTCGTCGAGGAGATGGGCGTCACCCTCCAGCGGACCGCCTACTCGACGAATATCAAGATCCGGCGCGACCACACGTGTGCGCTGTTCGACGCAGACCTCCGCCACATCGCCCAACACGACGTGGCACCCCAACACATCGGCTCGCTCGTCTCGGTGGTTCCCCGTCTCATCCCGGAGTGGGAGGACCGTCTGGAGCCCGGCGACGGCATCCTCGTCAACGACCCCTACGAGGGGGCGGTCCACCTCCCGGACGTGATGCTCATCTCGCCGCTGTACCACGAAGACCAGATCGTCGGCTACGCCGCTAACTCCGCACACCACGTCGACATCGGTGGCGGCACGCCCGGCGGAATTCCAAACGACAGCACCGAGCTGTACGCAGAAGGCATGATCATCCCGGGAGTACGGGCGGTCTCCGACTGGACGTACGACGAGAACGTACTCGGGCTTATTCTCCGAAACGTCCGCGAGCCGTCGATGCGACGCGGCGACTACCAGGCACAGCTGGGTGCGAACCGGATCGCCGACGATCGCGTGTCGGCACTGTACGACACACGCGGCACGGACGCAGTCGAAACCGCACTTGACGAGCTGCTCGCGTACACCGAGCGGCGGGTCCGAGCCGCCATCGAGTCGCTCCCGGACGGCACCTACACCGCCCGTGACGAGATGGACGGCGACGGGGTCACCGACGAACCCGTCGCGCTCGCGCTCGCGCTGACCGTCGATGACGACGAGCTGACGATCGACTTCACCGGCACCACAGCGGAGAACGAGGGGCCGCTGAACTGCACGCCGGCGATGGCGTTCGCCGGAACGATGGCGGTCGTCATGGCGTTCCTCGGCGAAGACCTCCCGAAGAACGACGGCTTCTATCGGCCGATCGAGACGGTTACCCCGGCCGGTACGATGGTGAACCCCTCACGCGACCGACCGGTAGCCGGCGGGTGGGAGATCGCGATGCGCGCCGGCGACCTCGTGACCAAGGCGTTCACCGAGGCCGTCCCCGAAGAGACCATCGCTGCGACAAAGGGGATCGTCTGTAACGTCGCCTACGGTGGCAACGACCCCCGCGACGACGGGGAGTACGTCTACTACGAGACTGTCGCGGGCGGGTACGGTGCCCGGGCCAAGATCGACGGCATGGACGCAGTCCAGACGCACTTTCAGAACACGGCCAACAGCCCGATAGAGGAGCTCGAAGCCGAGCTTCCGGTTCGAGTCCGCCGGTACGAGCTGATCCCCGACTCCGAGGGAGCGGGCCGAACGCGCGGCGGGCTCGGCGTCCGACGCGACCTAGAGTTCTACGACCACGAGGCGTCGTTCTCGTTGCTCACTGACCGGACCGAGTCGCGGCCGTGGGGTATCTTTGGCGGCCACGCGGCCCGCCCCGCACGGTTCTACCGGAACCCCGAGACGGCCGAGGAGACAACGCTCGCCTCGAAGTCGACGACAACGCTTGACCCCGGCGACGTGGTGAGCATTCAGACACCAGGTGGTGGCGGGTACGGCACTCCACTCGAACGCGACCCCGAAGCCGTCCTCGAAGACGTCCGCGACGGGAAGGTCTCGGTTTCGAAAGCAGAGGGGGCGTACGGCGTCGTCATCGCCGACGGCGAGCTCGACGCGGCCGCGACGGAGCGCTGTCGAGCCGCGCGTCGCGACGCGGCGACCCACGGAGGTGACCAACAGTGAGCGTCCGAATCGGCGTCGACACCGGTGGCACGTTCACCGACGTCGTCCTCTACGACGCAGCGACGAACGCCGTGTATACGACCAAGACGCCGTCGACACCGGGAGCGTTCGATGAGGGCGTGGTGAACGGCATCGATACGATCCTCGCGGAGACCGGTATCGATCCCGCGCGTGTCTCGTACCTCAGTCACGGCACCACGGTGGGCACTAACGCGGTACTCGAAGGCGAGTTCCCGGACCTCGGGTTGATAACGAACGAGGGGCTCCGTGACGTGCTCGAGATCGGCGACCAGACACGACCGTCGCTGTACGACCTCCAGGCGGAAACACCACCGAGCCTCGTCGATAGACGACACCGATACGGAGTTCCCGGGCGTATTGGCGCTGATGGTGCCGTCGTCGACGAGCTCGATGAAGCAGCGGTTCGCGCAGCCGCCCGCGACCTCGAGGCAGCCGACGTCGACTCAGTCGTCGTTTCGTTGTTGTTCTCGTATCTGACCGACGACCACGAACAACGGATCGGCGAGCTACTCGAATCCGAGACCGATCTTGAGTACGCGCTCTCATCGGCCGTCTACCCGGAGACACGCGAGTACGACCGAACTGTCACCACCGTGTTGAACGAGGCGGTGAAGGTAACGATAAAAGACTACCTGCGCCGGCTTGACAACGGCGTGCGAGCGCGTGGCATCGACGCCCCGTTGAACGTGATGCACTCTGGCGGTGGAATATTCGGCACGACACAGGCGCGCGAGTTTGCGCTTCGAACCGTGCTCTCCGGCCCGGCGGCCGGAGCGGTCGCCTGTCGAGACGTCGCTCGGACGGAGGAGATTCCACACGCGATCGGCCTCGACATGGGAGGGACGAGCGCCGACGTGAGCATCGTCGAGCGAGGTGACATTGTCCGCTCGACGGAGGGTGAAATAACCGATCTGCCGATCAACACCCCGGTCGTCGATATCAACACTGTGGGTGCCGGCGGCGGAAGCATCGCGTGGATCGACGACGCCGGCGGACTCAGGGTGGGACCGAGGTCGGCGGGTGCTGACCCCGGACCGATCTGTTATGGACGCGGGGGAACGGAGCCGACGGTGACCGACGCCAACCTGGTCCTCGGGCGGATTGACCCCGACGCCTTCTTGCCAGACGACGTCACCGATGCGATCGAAACCGCCAGAGCGCGGTTTGCTGAGGCGATTGCCGAGCCGCTTGGAGTGTCTCTCGAGGAAGCGGCGACGAGTGTTGTCCAGATTGCGAACGCGAAGATGACACGAGAGATCCGCCGCGTCACCGTCGAACGCGGGCGCGACCCGAGCGAGTTTTCGCTCGTCGCCTTTGGCGGGGCGGGGCCGCTTCAGGCCGCGGCGATCGCAAAGCGAATGCAGATGGAGACGCTCGTCGTTCCGCGGAGTCCGGGTGTGTTCTCGGCACGGGGACTGCTCCTCGCAGACGTCCGCATGGACGAGTCACGTGCATACGCGGGACCCGACCGTGACCTCGAGCGAATCACCGACACACTCGAGACGCTCACCGAGAGGCTGCGGGGACGGTTCACAGAGCAGGGGTTCGACGCAGACGCGGTATCGTACACCCACCAGCTCGACCTTCGGTACGAGGGACAGGCGTACGAACTCACCGTGCCGCTTCCTGATGGCGCGCTTGACGCGGCGGCCGTGGAGACTGCGATGGACCGGTTCCACACCCACCACGAGCAGCGCTACGGGTACGCAATGCCCACAGAGCCGCTGGAGCTCGTGACGCTCCGTGTCGCGGGGACCGTCGAGACCCCGCCATTGTCCGATCCGGTCGCTGGGGCCGATGGACCGGTTGTGGTCGGCGAACGGTCGGTGTACTTCGATGAGCGCGGCTACCTCGAGACGCCGATCGTGGATCGGGAAGCACTTGCCATCGGCGACGAACTCGAAGGACCGGCGATCGTCGAGGAGCCCGGCTGTACCACTCTCATCTCGCCGGAGGCGACCGGCGTCGTCTCGCCCGCCGGGAACCTTCGCGTGGCGGTGCCTGCAGAATCCAACAAGTGAGGTCGGCCACCCGCACAAATCGAGGGGGTTAAATCGACAAACACTCTCTACCGTAAGGGGAAATGAACGACTTACGAACCGGACTGAGCTATGGCGACGTCCTCTTGATTCCGCACCGATCGCCTGTCGACAGCCGGAGCGACGTCGACCTCTCGACGAGCTTCACACCGTCTATCGACCTCGAGACGCCGCTCGTGTCGGCCGCGATGGACACCGTTACCGAATCCGACCTGGCGATCGCGCTCTCACAGGCCGGTGGGCTCGGGGTGCTCCACCGGTTTTTGACGCCCGACGAACAGGCCACACAGGTCGAGACGGTGACGGCGGCGAACGAACAGGTCGCTGCCGCCGTCGGGATCAACGAGGACCACGTCGCCCGTGCCGAGGCGGTCGTCGCGGCCGGCGTCGACGCGCTGGTTGTCGACGTGGCCCACGGCCACCTCGATCGGACGCTGTCGGTCGTCGCAGAGCTCGACGAAGCGTTCCCAGACACCGACCTCGTCGCCGGCAACGTCGCGACACCAGAGGGCGTCGAAGACCTCGCGGCCGCGGGTGCCGACTGCGTCAAGGTGGGGATCGGTCCGGGGTCACACTGTACGACGCGGAAGGTCGCCGGCGCCGGCGTCCCACAGCTCACCGCCGTTGACGACTGTGCGACGGCCGCCGACGCGGCCGACGTGACCATCTGTGCGGACGGCGGCATTCGCACCTCCGGCGACGCCGTGAAGGCGCTGATGGCGGGAGCCGACACGGTGATGCTCGGGAGTCTCTTCGCCGGAACGACAGAAGCACCGGGAACGGTCCTTGAGGTCGACGGGACACGGTACAAGCGCTCTCGTGGGATGGCAACGACGGCCGCCGCCGAGAAGCGCGACGACAAGGAGGCCGACGTGCGCGCAGACGAGGGCGTCGAGGCGCTGACCCCGTTCAAGGGGCCAGTCGCAGACGTCGTCGGAGAGTTTACCGCGGGTATTCAGTCGGGACTTTCCTACTGTGGCGGGCACACGATCGCTGCCGCCCGTGAGAAGGCCGAGTTCATCCGTGTCGCTCCGAGCGCGAAGGCCCGCGAGGGATACCACACCGACCACGACTGGGAGGGTGTCAGCGTCGAGAGCGGAGCCAACGAGGATGCGCCGGTTCACGTCGCCGACGACTGAGTCGGCTGAGATCACCCCGGGCGCCGATACTGTTGCCCCTGTGTGACGCCACCGTATCCGCGTGATATCACACCAAATGATGAGCGACGCTATTGGCCTCCTTGTTTCACCAATGTTATTACGTACCAATAGTACCTAGTAATATGCCGATCAGCGCGCGATTATCCGTCGTCACACGACCTCCGTCTGTATGGACCACAAAGAGACGAGAGATCCATACTAACGCGTCACCCACATTACGTGACAGTAGCCGGTGTGGTCACGAAAGAGGTGGCTGAGGTGGCCACAAACACTCTCCAGCGTCGACTCACCGATATGGGGCCGGCGTGGCTCGCGGGAGCGATCGCTGCCGGACCGGCGACTATCAGTGCGCTCGTCGCCGCCGGCGTCGGCTACGGGTACGACCTCCTCTGGGTTGTCGTCCTCTCGGCACCGGCGGGGTTCGTCTCCCTGCTCCTCGCAGCACGGCTCGCGACGCGCACAGAACGAGGGATCGTCCGAGTCGTTGAGCGCCGACTCGGAAATCGGTGGGCCTGGCTGCTCGTCGTCGACACAGTCGTCGTCTGTGGTGTCGCCCAGCTCCTCATTATGAAGGGACTCGCCGACGTGTCGGCGTCGTTGTTCGGACTCGACGCCCGGGTGTGGGGCGTACTCTGGGCGATAGTGTTGGCTATCGGGCTCGCTGGAGGTGGCTACCGGGTCGCCGAACTTGGCGCGAAGGCGATCGTCTCAGCAGTCGTCCTCGTGTTCGTCGCGACGCTCGCCGTCGCGCCGCCGGACCTCGGTGCCGCCGCGGCCGGCCTCGTTCCGTCGACGCCGCCCGGGGCAGCCGTCACCGCTGCCGGCGTCCTAGGCGGTGCGGTCCACGTCACGCTGATCACGATGCACACGTACACAGTCCGCGCTCGCGGATGGACCGCCGACGACGAGGGACTCGCACGATTCGATGCCGGGGCGTCGATGCTCGTCGCGTTCGGGGCCTACAGCCTCGCGATTTTCTTGGTTGTCGCGGGCGCACTCGGTGGGAGTGACGTCGCCCCACAGGCGGCCGCCGCGGCACAGGCACTGGCGCCAACTGTCGGTCCGGCCGCAGAGACGCTGTTTCTCGTTGGGATCCTCGGCGCGGCCGTCTCGACACTCGGCGGCAACACCGTCGTCGCACCGTTCCTCGTCGCAGACGCGTTAGAGTGGGAGCCGGCGGTCACAGACAATCGGTACCGAACACTGCTCGCCGGGACTGCGCTAGTGTCAGCCGTAGGGGCGTTCGTTGGCGGAAATTTCATTCCGCTGCTCGTCCAAGCGTTGGCACTCGGGCTAGCCGGCACGCCGTTCGCGCTCGCGCTGGTGATAGTACTCTTGTACGATATTCCCGGGGAACGTCCCGGAACACTCCTCTCGGCGGCGGGTACCGCCGTGCTCGCGGTCACGACGATAACCGCCGGGAACGCCGTCCGACAGACAGCGACGGGGCTCCGCGACGGCATCACGCCGGTGCCGGCGCTCGTCGTCGTTTTTGCCGCCGCGCTCGGGCTCGCCACGCTCGCGCTTCTTGCACGGTTCGTGCGCGAGCTCCTCGCCGACGCAGGCGCCATCCGACAGCCGGCTGATTGACCGCCCGCAACGAGTGGCCACCTCGTGGCTACTGCTCGACGCGGTCTGACGGTTGATCGGTTGGATCGTCTTCACCCGGAGCCGTAGAACCCGACGCGGTTTTCTGAAGCCGCGACGGGAGGAGGCCGCGCAGCAGCGAGCCGACCAGCCGGCCGGGATCGAGGAGGTACTGCGGGAGGACGACCATCGCCACCGAGACGACAAGGAGCCCGCCGCCGAGCGCGACGTGTCCGTCAAGTAGGCGTACGACTGCATAGTTTGCGAGCGGCAGCGCAAACACCAGCGAGGCGGCCAGCCCAATCGTATCGAGTATGCCGAGTCCCATCGACACAGCCTGTACCACCCCCGCCGAGATAAGCCCACGGGAGCGGGCGGCGATCCCAGAACGGCTATCCGTTTTGCGGACCCACAGCCGGTATGTTCACCGGCATCGTCGAGCGAACCGGGACGGTCCGTGCACGGACCGAGACAGACGACGGCCTCCGGATCCGCGTCGGCGTCGATGGGTTCGACGACCTCCATCACGGCCAGTCGATAAGCGTCAGCGGGGTCTGTCTGACGGTCGAAGCACACGGGCGCGTCGAGGCCGAGAGCGAGGGAGCGGTGACGTCGACCGGCGACGCGACGTCGACTGGAGACCCCGGGTCGTCGGCCGAGCAGTGGTTCGAAGTGTTCCTCGCGAGCGAGACGGTCGCAAAGACGTACCTCGGCCAGGTCGCGGTCGGTGACGTTGTCAATCTCGAGCGCGCGATGCCTGCAGATGGACGATTCGACGGCCACGTAGTCCAGGGGCACGTCGACACAGTCGCGACAGTTCGCGCCATCGAGCAGGTTGGTGAAGACTGGCGGTTTACGTTTTCGATTCCCGACGCACACGTCGACCATCTAGTCGATAAGGGTTCGGTGGCGATCGATGGCATCTCGCTCACGGTCGCCGAGAAGGGCACAGGCAAGTTTGACGTCGCTATCATTCCGACGACGTACGAGTTGACGACACTCTCTGAGAAGGCCGCCGGCGATCCGGTTCACCTCGAGGTCGACGTGATCGCGAAGTACGTCGAAACCATGCTCGAGGGATACACAGAGCCTTGAGTGAGAGACAAGCGGTCGGCTACGCCGACGACGTCGGGGACGCATCCTTTGCGGCCGCGACCGTCTCGCGGACGGCGTCGACCCCTTGCTCATGGAGGAGGTCACCGACCACGATCACATCGCTGTGGGCCGCCATCTCAGCCGCGGAGTCGTAGTCGTGAATGCCGCCGCCGTAAAATAACGTTGCGTCTGCTATTGCATCGTGGGCCGCCCCGACGACCGCTGGGTCGCCGTAGGTGCCGGAGTACTCGAGGTAGACGATTTCTTGGCCGAACATGCGCTCTGCAACTGTTGCGTACGCCGCGACGTCATCAGCGTCGAGCGCGCAGTCCGCGTCGGTTAGTTCGGCGACCGAGGCCTCCGGGTTCAATACGATGTACGCCTCCATGTGCGTTCGGTCCCAGTCGAGGTCGTCGATACGAACCCACTCTTTGTGCGCGCCCGTGATCCACATCGGGTCACCGGCGTTGAACACCGTAGGGATGAGGTACCCCTCGAGTGCGGGCGAGTCAACGACGACCGCCGGGTTCGACGGCTCTTGGTAGAGCGGGACGTCGTACGCAGCCGCAGCGTCGACGACGCGCGTCATCTTCTCAGCGGTGATGTCGAGTGTCCCCCCAATCTCGATCGCGTCGGTACCGGTCTGACAGACGTCCTCGAAGGTCTCTCCCTCACAAAGCGGCTTGTCCGGGTCGACCTTCAGCACGTGGTCCCAGTCGTCCCACGGTGTGCTCATCGAGTGAGCGTCCACCGGGGGAAGCCAAAAAGGTACGGAACCAGGTCGTCGGGACAGAATCGGGGCAGTAGGCGACCAGTTAAGTATCAGAACGAAACCACGTGGCGTATGCCTGCTACCCCCGACGACCGCGAATCGACGGCGACGCACGATCGGCTTGCCGACCGGCTCGATGCGGTTGAGCGCGCACTCACCGGCAGTGACCGGTCTGTGGAGTCGATCGCCGACGAGGCGGCCGCCGCTGACGAGCGGGCGTCGCTTGCAGATCGACTCTCGGCGCTGGAATCCCGCGTCGACGAGCTCGAAGCGGCGACCCAAGCCGTTCGAGGCTACGCGGGTGCCATTCGTGCCGTCAACCGAGACGTCGAACGACGTGCAGAGCTTGCACTCGCACGAGCAACGGCCGCACACGAGGGATACGCAACCGATCGCGACGAGGCCCTCCTCGAAGAATGTCGACTCGAAGAGGGCGACGCGCTCGTCGACAGGACGGCGCTCGCGGCCGCGGTCCCGACGACCAATCACCACGCCGGTGCTGTGGCCTCCGACGACGAGTCCGACCATGACGCGCCTGCAGCCGACGACCTGGACTCGGTGACGAGCCGTGCACTGGATCGACTCCGTGAGCGCGTCTGAGTCCCGACTACCGGGTCGCATCGCGGTCAAGCATGACGGCCATCGCGGACGATGGTGATCCGCGTCGTCGCTGCTGTCCTGCTCTCAGTCGCGTTGCTTTCGGTCTCGATGCCTGCGATCGATAACGCCAGGGTGACGACCTCGACGGAGCGGGTCGAGACGACGGCGGACCGGATCGAACGCGCTGCGGCCGGGCTGGCGGCTAACTCGGTTGCAGTCACCGATCCGGCCTTCGCTGGGCGGTCCGTGCTCGTTGTCACCGCCCCGAGCGGGTTCACTGCCGCTTCGATCGACCGGTTGCGGATCGTTGACGCCTCAGCGAACACAACCCAATCCGATACGGACGGTGTCCGGCTCGTCTACCGGTTCCGGCACGGCTCCCTCCGGACGGTCCATATCCCGCCACCGACCGACACGGTCGACGTGGACGTCGCCGGCGAATCGGTGCCACTTCGGACGAGTGGAGAGAGTCGACTCGTGCTCCGACTCGTCGAGACGGACGGTCCGACCGTCCGCATCGCCAGAGATCGGTGAGCGAACGAGGTGGCGATGAGCGTCGTTCACCGACCCATCTGCCACCTCGTGACCGCCTACCGGCGGCCGCATTTCACGATGCCATCTCGGCTCAGTCCGGCGTGGGCGACGAGTTATATACCATACCGCGACCAGGTGCCGCATGCTGCCCGACCTCTCGTTGCGCTCTGCATCACCGAGCGACGGTTCGTGTGACTGTGTGACGTCGTTCTCCCGTCCGGTCGGGACGGGCGTCGATGACCGGGTCGTGCTGTCGGTCGACGCGACCACGTGTGCGGGTCGGGGGGATCTCGCTGTCAGCCCGGCGTGTCTCGCCACCGTGGTCAAGGCGCTCGCCGAACGCGACGCCGACATCGTGCGGACCAGATGTGCAGGCGTCGAGCGGACGTACGCAGGGCGAGCCACGGCGTGTTTGGTCGCCGCCGGACGGTTTCACGAACAGATCGCGTTTCACGAGACGCGCCTCGCCAATCGGGTACAGCAGGATCCGGTCGGGGCGACGCGCGAGGCAGCCGGGCGAGCCGGACCCGCGAGTCGAATCGTAGCTGAGACCGGCCTCGAAGTCGCCGTCGGCGACGCCACAGAGACGGCCGCGGTGATCCGCGCCCACGTCGGTCCGACCGTGGCGTCCACGCGTATCGCCGCCGACCCACCGCCGAGCGCCGCGCTCGTCGATCGATGGGAGCTCGAAACGGGCGCAGTCGTACGACAGTACGAAGCGCGTTCGGACACTCTCCCGACGTACCACCTCACCCCACCGTGGGCAGCCTTCGGCGACGACGACCTCGCGGTGCTCGCTGCCGCGGCTGAACGGCTACTCGCGGACCCCGTCGGTGGAGACAGAGCACCGGGGAGGGCGGTTCGGGCGGTCGCAGATGAGTCGGACCCGGTACCTGAACTCGTCGAGGTGCTCCGTCGGCACACACGGGGATACGGCGCGTTCGAGCACGTGTTCGCCGACGAGCGGGTGAGCGACGCGACAGTGTCGGCGCCGGTCACGGCGAATCCACTCCGCGTCGTGCTCGATGGCGAGCGCTGTCGGACGAACGTTCGATTACCGCCGGCGGGTGCGGCGACGCTTGCCTCACGACTCCGCCGGACGAGTGGTCGGGCGTTCTCACGGGCGACACCGGTACTCGACGCGTCGATCGACGCCGAGTCTGGGACGGTGCGGGTGGCAGCGACCACGGCACCGGTGAGCGACGGCCTCTCGTTTACCTTCCGGCGCGGCACCCCGGAGGCGTGGACACTCGGACGGCTCATCGGATCCGGGACACTCACGCCCGAGGCGGCCGGACTCCTCGCGGTTGCCGTCGAACGCGGTGTCGCCGGGCTCGTTGCCGGAGGCCGCGGCGCCGGAAAGACCACCACGCTCGGAGCACTCTTGTGGGAGCTCCCGGCGAGCACGCGGGCAATCCTGATCGAAGACACACCCGAGCTCCCCGCGGACGCGCTCACGACGGCCGGAAGAGATGTCCAGCGACTCAGCGTCGGCGACAGTACTGGACTGGGGGCGGGCGAAGCAGTGCGGACTGCACTCCGGCTCGGGAGCGGGGCGCTGGTCGTCGGGGAGGTTCGAGGACGAGAAGCCACCGCACTCTACGAGGCGATGCGGGTCGGTGCCGCGAGCGAGACGGTCCTCGGAACCATCCACGGAGAGAGTCCAAGGGCGGTCGAAGAGCGTGTTGTCACTGACCTTGGCGTCCCACCCTCGTCGTTCGCCGCGACGGATCTCCTCGTCGTGATCGATGCCCACCGGGTGGAGTCGATCACGGAAGTGACCGGCCACGGCGACGAGATCGGGTTCGATCCGTTGTTCGAGCGAGGTGCCGAGGGGCTTGTGCCGACGGGACGGGTCGATCGCGGCGAGAGCCGGCTCGTCGCCTCGCTCGCCCGAACCACCGAATCGTACGCGGACGTCCGCGAGCACATCGCACAGCGAGTCGATGGGTTCACAACCGCCGTCGAGAGCCGTCGGATCGAGACCACACGGTTGGAGGCCGACCGATGACACAAGACACCACACAACGTGTCGAGCGACTGGAAAGAACTGTCACGCGAGCCGTCAAAATCGCACGGGCCATTGCCGGCGGCACGCACGGCACCGGCCACGAAGACACCGCAAACAGGGGATCGACCGAGCTCCACAGAGCGATCGGCTTCCTCGGGTGGCATCGCGACGCCGCGTGGGTCATCAACACGGGATATCGGGTGGGGATAGTCGTAGGAGGACTCGTATTCGTTCTCGCCACCGTGCTCGCCGGTCCGCTCATCGGACTCCTCGTTAGTACCGCCCTCGGACTTGCGACGACGCACGCCGCCCACCGGGTACCAGTATGGCTCGCCACACTTCACCGGACGCGGGCCCTCGGGGCAGCACCCGGACTCGTCGGCCGCCTGGTGTTGTGCATGCGGCTTGACCCGTCGACCGAGCGGGCCGTTCGATTCGCCGCGAGAACCGGACGCGGTCCGCTCGCGCGAGCGCTTGCCCGCCACGAACGCCGGAGTGTGAACGCACCGACGAGCGGACTCCGATCGTTCGCACACGAGTGGCGCGAGTGGTTTCCGGCGATCGAACGCGCGTCGACGCTCCTTCGCACTGCAGCGGCCGCACCACCAGCACGGCGCGGGCGGTCACTCGACCGTGCACTCGAGGCGACGCTCACGGGAACAACGGAGCGGCTGGCGGCATTCGTGGGCACAGTTGAGGGACCGGTGTCGGCGCTGTACGCCTTCGGAGTGTTGATACCACTCGCATTCGTCGCGCTGTTACCGGCCGCGGCCGCCTCTGGCGTGCCGCTTCCGGCATCGGTCGTCGCTGGCGTCTACCTCGTCGCCCTCCCCACCGCGCTGGTGGCAGCAGGTGCGTGGCTGCTCGCGAAGCGACCGGTCGCTTTCCCGCCGCCACAGATCGGCGCCGATCACCCAGCAGTGCCGGACCACCGACCACACGCCATCGTCACTGGGGCGATTACTGCGACCGGGGCTGGCGTCGCGACGGCAGCGGGTGTAGCCCGATGGGCCGCACCGGTCGGTGCCGCCGGCGTCGGAATCGGAGCCGCGTTACTCGTGGCCGTCCGGCCACGTCGGGTTGTTCTCGCGAGTGTCAACGAGACCGAATCCGGGCTGCCGGACGCGATGACGATCATCGGTGGCGCAGTCGCTGAAGGGGTCGCAGTGGAACGAGCGATCGCGAGCGCCGGTGACCGGCTCACCGGAGCGACCGGCGATCTCTTTGCCCGCGCCGGCCGCCGTAGCGACACGCTCAGAGTCGACGTCCGTGAGGCGTTCGTCGGCGAGGGTGGACCGGCAAGGACGGTTCCATCACCGCGGGTCCAAGGGGCCGTCGCGTTATTGGCCATCGCGGCGCGCGAGGGCCGGCCGGCCGGCGACGTGGTGTTGGAACTCGCCGATCAGCTCGAACGGCTCCGAGGGCTCGAGCGCGACGCACGCCGACAGCTGGCGACGGTAACAGGGACGCTCTCGAACACTGCGGCGGTGTTCGCACCGCTCGTTGGCGGCGCAACCGTCGCCCTTGCGACCGGTATCGACGCGGCGGGCGTCGATGGTCTTCACTCACTCTCTGCTGGCGGTAGTGGGGCCGCCCCGTCGGGCGGGGGCGGGCTCGGTGGTTTCACATCGGATGCGGCTACGAGCGATGGTGACGGGTCCCGCCCGCTACCGGTGCCGGTGCTCGGCCAAATCGTCGGGACGTATACGCTCATCCTTGCGGTAATCCTCACCAGCCTCTCGACTGGACTCGAGCGAGGGTTTGACGCAACACTCGTGGCCTATCGCATCGGAATCGCGCTGCCGACCGCGACAGTCACTTACTTTGTCGCGTTCGTCGCGGCTGGGCTGTTGTGGTGACTAAAACCGAGCGACGGTGGTGATTGCGGCCGACAGCTTATATACAGAACTGCGGCCAATCCCCCTATGTTCGAGATACACGCCGACGCCATGTATACGTGGGTCGGGCTGGCGGTCGTGAGTGTCGCCGTCTTCGGCGTCGCCGCCACGCTGCCGACGACGCCACCACCTGACGCAACAGGGCTCGCACACACCGTCGACTCTGTGGCAACCAGTGAGTACGCCGCAACTGCAGAACACGGGCTTGCAGCGGAACGAATCCGGATCACTCCTCATCGAATCGCGATCGCGAGTGACGGCGGCACTGCGAGCGCGACGCTGCGTGGTGCGCCGATAACGCCCGTCCCACCGTCGGTGACGGCTGAGCACGCGCGACTCAGACGGGTACTCGCCGGAGTTCCGCCAGACCGGGTCTTCGACGACCCAACAGCCTTTGCCGATGCAGCGGCGCGGGCGCAGGCGGCTACCCACCGGTGGGGACCGGCACCAGATCGCCTGACCGTCAGAGGGGTCGTATATGGGGGGCATCGTGTCACTCTGGTCGGGTGAGCCGACTGACGGCGTGGACCGAGCCGCTGTAGAGCCGGTTGCCGCACTTGTCGGCGTCCTCGCCGTCAGCGCAGGGCTCGGGCTGTATATTGTCGCTCTCGACGCCGCAACACCGACGCCGACGGAGCGATCGGCCGACACCACACTCGACGTCATGGAGCGAGAGTTGACCGTCGGTGGGATTGTCCGTCCAAGCCGACGGCACGACCTCGAATGGCAGACGCCAGTGACCGTCGAGATCGCGACCGACCGCCGCACCTGGCGGGTCGGGCTGAGTGGAGCAACACCGAGTCCTGCTGGCGAACTCGATCCGCGCGAGGTGGTGATCGAAGCGCGACCAGTGTCCGTCGCCATCAGACCCGGTGAGACGGTCAGGGGACGACTACGCGTGGCGGTGCACCGATGACAAGCACCGTTCTCGACGTGACCGTGCTGCTGCTTTGCGTGTCGGCGAGCGTCGTCGTTCTTGGTGGCGTCGACACCGATCCGACGTCAACGGAGCGTACAGCCGCGGACGCCGCCGACCGACTCGTTACCGAGACGGCGACTGTGAGATATGTCGCCGATAGTGAGAATAACGAAACCCGTTCGGTCCACGCCACGCTCATCGAGTTGCTCATCGCAGCGACAACCGTCGAGCCAGATACCGATGCGACGGCGGCACGGTTTCGATCGCTCGCACTTGAGACGGTGGCAGGCGCACTCGGACCGCGCACGCGAGTCGACGTTCGGCGATCGGTCCGACCGCGCGATCGAGTGGCTTCAGCGACGGACCCCACCGACAACGAGACTGTTGCTGTCGTCGGCAAGGACGTGGCTGCGGTAAGGACCGAGGACGGTGCGACCACTATCGTTAGTGTCGGGCCGAGCCCTCCGCCGGATGCCGACGTCAGTGCGGCCGTCGTGCGTCACCCGACATCGTCGAGACGTGATGGAGAAGAATCACGTCGGGTCATAGTACGAGCGTGGTACCGATGAGTTGGAGCTGGGGCCGACGTCGGTCTCGTCGAACTGGGCGTCGTCGGAGGGCATCGATTGCAGACGACGAACGGGGTCGTGTACCCTTCGCACTGGTTGGGGTGTTGTTGATAGTGAGTGCCTCGACGTACGCGGCCGGGGTCGTCGACCAGGGACTGATAACGGAGGACCGGAGCGTCGACCGGGCGGTCGACCGCGTGGACGCAGACGTGACGGCCGCACTCAGACACGCCGCACGCGAGGCTGCGTACACGGCCGCCGCCGATCCAGTGGTGCGGCCGCCACGAGAGACGCCGGACGAACACGCTACCGGCGAGGCCGCCGTGCGACCGGATACCGCGTTCGAAGACGCCTTTCGGATACGCACGGCACTCGCCGGTCACCGGGCGCTCACCGGGGTAACAGCGTCAGTCGGCGGTGTCACGGCGACTGCGCGGTTCGACCAGCTCACTCCGCCACTTGCTCCCAGTGACCTCGTGACGCTCCGTGAGCAGGTCGAGGTCCAGCCGGCTGCGGACGGGACCGCGACGCGTGTCGTCTTCGAGAACGTGACGATTCGTGCGACGCGCAGCGGCCGAATAGCCGCCGAGCAGACGCGCGATCGACCCGTCGTCGTCGCCGTGCCAACGCTCGCGGCACACAATCGGACCACGCGATTCGAACGACGGTTGAACAACGGACCGGTTGAGGGGCCGGGGTTGGGTCGTCAGCTGACCGCGAGTCTCTATCCGATCACGTGGGCGCGCGGCTACGGCCAGTAACTAACTAAATCATACACAAGACCTTAACAGGTAGCTCTCGACAGGAATAGTATGGGCGATGATACCCCACGATACGACAAGAGAATACACGCTCTTGTCTCGGAACGACAGCATAGCGAATGGAAAGACCTGACGGAAGGTGACGACGCGCCGTATGAGTCGATTTCACAGCTTGTGCGCGTGGCTGTGCAACGAGAGATTGCGGACGAGAATCCAGCCAAGAGCGGGGGCGAGATTCCCGCCGACTTCCAAGAGACGGTGATGGATATGGCCGACACTATCGAAAGTGTCGATACCCGTCTCTCGTCGGTAGAACGCCGTCTGAGCCGAGTCGAAGTCGAGTCCGACGAGGATGCCTTGGACCTACAGGGAAAGGTGCTGAACGCTCTTCCGACCGACGAGAGCAAGGACACCGAAAACGCCGACGAATGGGCCGCCACTGTCCCCGAAGTCTCGTCTCACGTCAAGGCCGAACTGGAAACTGTCGAAGCTATCCTTGACGAACTTGCGGAGGAAACCGGAGCTGTCCAGCGACACTTTGGCGAGCCACACCACGATGGGCGGACTGAATACTACTACCGGAGGGCGTAACGTATGGACATAGACGGGGCCATACACGAACTTGAGCGGTCGAGAGGCAGGCGCTACGCCAAACACGCAGAAGACTTCCGAGCGTGGCTTGACGACAGTGAGACGTATGATGTGAGCGTTTTCGAGGCTTCTGCGGGCCACGTCAAGGCGTACCTCCGACACCTGCGAGACGAGGGGGCGTATCTCCAAGAGGGCGGGCGAGGCTATGCTCCGACCACGCTACACCTCGCCCTCGTCGCTCTCTCGCAACTCTACCAGACGGCAGGCGATTTCGGGGGAGAGGTAGACAATCCCTGCGAGGATGTGACCGTCACGGACCTTGACGGGATTCGGAAAGTCCAATCCCGCAAGTCAGAGGCTATCAGGGGCAAACACGTTGTGCTTGACGACGAGGAAATCCGCGCCCTCTGCGAGAATGTACCCGCCCCCGCTCTCCGCAACGAGCTACTTGTCAAACTTATGCTACAAACTGCCTGTCGGCGGGGAGAGATTCGACATATCAGGCTTCAAGACATAGACCGTAGCAGTCGGAAAATCAAAATATACGGAGAGAAGACCGATGACTACCGAACTGTCCGGTATCAGAATGCCCTCAAACCTCTAATGTCACAGTGGATTGATGTGGACAGGAAAGCCTACGCTGTAGCCGAAAAGTCGCCTTATCTATTCCCGTCACGTCAATCAGACCAAATTTCGACCGACCGAATCGGCTATATCGTCAAACAGGCGGCCAAAAACGCGGGCATACAGGAAGTCCTTGACCATAACGCGGCAGGCCAGCCTATCCATCGAATCACGAGCCACGCCCTTCGTTCAACCGCCCTGACGCGCCTGTTGAACGAGGGTATGAGTACCCGACACCTACAGGAGTATGCCGGTCACAGCCAAGTTTCGCAGACAGAGGAGTACCTGAACCCGACTGACGAGGAAGTGCTTGACGCCCTTGACGAAAGTGGAGATGCTTTCAAATTCTGAGCCTCGCACAAGCTGTCCGAACCCCTTTTTGCCAAGCTGAACCACACCTATAGCTACAGGAACCTGCCAGCAGAGGGTTTCAACCCTTGTGCGAGAGCGGCCAGAAGCCTAACGCTCTGGCGATACGATAGCTCACTTTTTGTGGCCGACGGGTTTGAAATCTCCCGACACAATATCTCTCTCGCCAGATTCACACCCTCGTTTAGATATAGGGGATGCATTTTTATCAACCCCCACTGATGCTACTAATAGAATGCAACGTCGCAAGTATCTCGCAACAATCTCGACAACCGTGAGCGGAGTGGCACTGGCAGGATGTTCAAGTGAGAGTGATGGTGGAGATGGTGGTAGTGATGGTGGAGATAGTGGTAGTGATGGTGGAGATAGTGGCAGTACGTCAGACCCTTCGTCGCAACTGGAGATTTTTGGCCAACTTAGTGGTGATAAGCTCAGTGATGGTATCCTCGCAGCAGACATTGGAATTGAGAACCCTACTGACCAATCTGTTACAGCAGAATTTGTAGCATCAATGACAGTGGCGGACAACCGAGGAGAACTCACCTCAGAGCCTATCCAGAAAACCATTCCATCAAAAGAAGCGCCAAATATCACCCCTGTTTTTCTCGATAATGTGATTAATGACTGGGGAAAATCAACAGGAGTGGTATTTTATGGAGGTAATCTTCAAATCTCAGTCAATGAAGAGCCGAAAAATTTGTCTTGTTTTGATTCTGGAGGTGAAGATTATGAGTCAACATCTGAAGGATGCGAATATTACGGGACATACTCGACTCACGTAGAAGTTGAATATAGTGGAAACTGGGAAGGTGCGATGGGTTCCGGTGGAAGTACAAGAACTGTCAGTAGGAGTAATTCTACTTTTGGAGCGCCACAGGGTGAAGATACGTCCTATGTCCCTATCGACGATGGCGCGAACATCGTCTCAGCTAATGCTCAAAAGCAAGACGATAGTTCTGAAGAACTGACTATACGTATTGTTGATGGGCGTGAAGTTATTGCTGAACAGAGTACCTCTTCGGGGTACGGTGTGGCACAGGTTAGTGAGTCTTTGTAATAGACGGCATAGCCTGTATCGCTTCGACTCGCTGAACCACATACGGGTGAATCGTAACAGAATCACTCTTGCCACCCTTTCCCATATTCCCACTCGCCCGATGGCATATCTTCGATTCTCGCATCATCGGCAACCTTCTGAAACTGTCCAAGGTCATACTGCCGAATCCTATCATCTGACCAGTAGAGGGCGGCCCATATACGAGCGTATTGCCACTCTTCACTGAGACTCCGTACGTCTGTCTCTGAACCAATCTCAGGAATATTGTGACCAATCTCTGGAAGTAGCCTTTCACAATCACCGTCTTTCCTGACTTGGACCGCCTGACTGCAAGGGTTTCTCTCGACTGTGGCAGTTGGATGATTCCGAATGTGTGACTCAATGACTGGCTCGAAAGCAGATTGTATCTGCTCGATAGACTGTGGACAGTCGAGCCAGAGAGCGTAGTGTTTGTGCGAGTAGCCTGTCTTTCGTGGAGCCATCAGCCAGATGCCTGCCCATTGCTCGATGTCGAGCCTGCGCCTCGCACGATAGAGAGCCTGCCGTACAGCATCGGAGCGAAAGCCATCATCGTGCGAGAGTGGGTGGAGCCAGTTGCCTGAACTATCCTTCTCGTCGGCCGTGAGTGAGAGCCAGACCGTCGAGAGGTTGTCCCACTCTACACAGTGGCTATGTACGGCGCTCAGACGAGCGTAGAGGTAGTTTCCGTGCGGTTCGGTGAATCGGGGCGTCTTATCACCTAAGTTCTTGTGTGGCGCACTCTCGGCCAATGAGCGAGTGAACCGTTCCGTAATCTCGTTCCAAGTCTGACCACCTATCTCAATATCTGCGCGATTCGAGTAGTGCGTGTGTGAATAATTCTCATTTGCTGGCAACGAATATCACGAGCCGGAATCGTAGAGAAACCCATCGAAAGATTTATAAGGGTGGTGGCCCTATATGTTATCAGAGAAAATGCCCGTAGCAGCGGGACAGCGGATTTCTCCCCAAAGATTCTATATATTGACTCAGTAAAGGGATTTATATACGCTATTTACTTCATCGATTTGGAATATCGTGGCGGCGCTTTGCCCGAATCTCTCGGCGCTTTCGTTCGGCAGGTGAAATTGAATCATCCTCACGAATATCTCGCACAGAATCGTACTGTGAGAGTTCATCCTCGCTTTTGCCTTCGTCGGCAGTTTCGACAGACTCATTGTAGGCTTTCACGACAGCCTGTTTCATTTCGGCGAGGGTCAGCTCCTCCTCGATTTTGTCACATTCCCGTTCCTCGAAAGGCAGGCGGATATATTTAGAGCCTGACATTAGTTCTCACCCTCATCGAATTGCTCCATATACTCGCGTAGAGCTAAGGCGATGTAACTCCCGTCTGCGATTCTTGAATCCCCACAGAAACGGGGGTCAGCCGCTTTTGCTTCTTGAATAACGTCCTTTTCTTCTGCTTCCATCGTAATATATTGCTTGCTTGACATAGATTTACCTCGTCTAAATCGAAGTAGTGGGAATTGAACCCACAATACACAGCTATCCTTATGCGCCGATTGGAGCAAAGCTGAACAGTATGCAGAGGTGCCTATCTTGCCCCAACCAATACATACTTATGTTATACCTCTTACTACTTAAAGCTTTCGGTTACTGACAACTCTTTTACTACTGTATCGCACCATATTCGTCCCATATGTTGACTTGCCCCAACCCGAATATTACGGATAGCGTGCCTATGACTCCCGCCAGCAATAGAGAGCGGGATTTACGGGGTAGTGGGGCGGCAGGTTCGACGAGAGCGAGCCGAGCGAGCCTGTTTATAACTCTACAAGGGGTATCTCCATATACAGCCTTTTGAGAGATTTTTAGAGTCTCTCCCTGATTCTAAGGGCGCAAATACCCAACAATATACTGAGCGCAAATATTTTTCAGGACAGAGGGTTGTGAGAACCCCATAATGGTGAAATCTGAAAGTGCCGAAATCGGCCAATATAGCAGCCACACAGCAGATATAAAATCGCTGGCGAATTGGCCAAGTATTGTGAACCGATTTTTCTCGACTGTAATAAAAAAAGGAGCCACTTTCCTGCGCGCGAATGTTCTGTTGCTCTCGAACAAAAGCGCGACTAAACAGAGCGTGCGTAACGTCGTCTCACAGGCGGCAGAGGCGGCAGAGACTCGCCCCTATACGACAGGAGGGAGAGGCGAACCTGCCGACATAACTCCGCACACGTATCGCCACAGTGTCGCTTACAGGATGCTCAATCGAGAGGAGGGCAACACGTTGTACGATGTGACGAAACGCCTACGGCACGCAACTATCGTAACTACGGAGCGAGTGTATAGCCACTTCGATAGAGTGTGAGACCCAGATATGAAACGTCTGCAAAGAGTATATAACCTGCCAAACCAGTCTATGAGAGTATGGAAAGGCGGAAATTCCTCTCGGGTGTCGGGACAGGTTCTTTAATTGGCCTTGCCGGTTGTACTGTAGAAGATACTGGAGGAATCAAGGTCACTAATGACACACCAAATGAGAGTACACCTACTCCAACTCAGACCCCACAGGAGACTATTGAAGAGCTATTTAGGTTTTCAGATGAGGCAACGGTAAGCGGAGACCAATTTGCCTTTTATAATGTGCCTGTAAGAGAACAGGCTGAGATTCAATATACAATCTCGGTTGAGGAACAGGAGGGATACGAAGATGAAGGAACCATCAGAGCATTTCTGCTTGACTCCGAGAGCTACATATCACTGCTTCGAGGGTCGAATTATGACGAAACTCAGGGTGGAAGCACAGACACCGTTGCCGATGAGGCGGACATCGTTACCGAGATGAACCCTGGTCTACAGTACCTGATTGTTGAACAGGTGGAGGGACAGAGAGCAACAGATTTCAGTGTTGAATTGAGCGTTGTACAGCGCTTTACATCTCAATCGTCAGACTGTGATATAGCATCAGGTGAACTGTCTGTCGAGCGCTTAGCTGTTGTCCAAAGGCCGCCAGATATGTTTGATTTTAAGTACGAAACACAGTATCACGTAAAATACCGTGGGGAGAGTGAACAGACCTATGAGTCACAAATAGAACTCGTTGGCCCAGGTGATGCTGAGGATGTCCCTGGCGGTTCATTTCTCACACAATCCAGAGATTGTGGAGTTAATTTTGTTGACTCTGTACAGCAGTCTGACGGCTTAGACTATTCAAGCCGTATAGATGCAAATATTAGAGTAACTGAACAGTATGAAGATGATGTACTCGCAGAGACTACCGTTCAGGATATTGAGGTGTGGGATGATATTTATCAGACTTAGTTCTCTGCTTCAAGTATTTCCGAATACAGTGAGACAGCGAAACCAGGTTTTCAATCAATCCCGCTGGCCGCCGAAGCTGATTCTCCAAGCTCATACCATCCTTCGCGCCGAGTGTTTGCCCTTCCACGCAGTTACGCAGGCTGGCGCGAGAGTAAATCTTAACAGGACCTTAACAGAATCTACTTTGTTACGGCCAGTACGGGAAGGTACCCATCCAGAATGTGCTCTCGAACCGGCACACCGAGCTCTCGACGAATGCGGGGATCGTTCGCGTGCAGCGCGACGTGTTCGGCACAAGTGATCCGGATGCACGTGGTGGAGTGGCCGCGGCAACGGCGCGGACAGGTATCACAGATCTGCTCGCGCCGACACCACTCGACGAGGCGGCTTGGAGTGACGCGGTGATCGGGGCACCAGTGCCGGCGTCGGCTGTCGACCGCGACGGGTTCGAGGCCGCCCGATCTCACACCGATACGACGCGGCGCGTCGCTGTCGGGCACGCCGCAGACGTCGCCGCGGTCGAGGTACACGATGCGGTCGAGACGATCGCCCGAAAGAGCCATCGGGTCGAGGCCACACTCGCGGTTGAGGCAAACCGGGTCAGCTACGGCGGTCGGCCACGTCCCCCACATCCCGATCCCTCCGAAGACGGCTGGTCGCGTGTCGACATCGACGTCGAAGAGACGGTCAGTGTGCGTCCAGCCCGCACCGTGCCGAATGCAGTACCGTCGGGGATTGTACGTCCCGGAGAACGGGTCGACTTCGGGAGCGTGAGGCGAACAGTCGTCATCGAACGAACCGTCTCCGCCCGATGGGAGCGGATCATCGAGCAGACATACACGGTCCCGGTAGCGGGTGGGCCACCGGTCACAGCGACCCGAGAAGTCACCGCGGGACTTCGCACGACGCAAGCAAGCACAACCGATCGGTACCGAGTCAAGGTCACGGTACGGGGTGCACACGCCCCGCGCGACGACGCCCCCCAGCGACCCGCGGCAACCTTCGGTGCGGGGAACAGCTATGGCGGGGCGGACCTCGGAGATACGCCGGTAGCGGCCAGAGAAGCTCTCGGAGTCGCGACGGCTGGTTCGGTTGACCGACTCGCCGAGCGTGCGGTTGAGTCGGGTGATATCCGCCGGTCCACGGCCGTGTACGGACAGGCGACACAACGCGCTCACGACCATATCGCGGCCGACCTCGACGACGTCCGAGCCGAGGTCAAAGCGATAGAGACGGACCTCTCGATGGAGTCGATGGCTCAGGGCAAGGCGACGCCGTACACGGAACTCGCCGAGCGGGTGCGGGACCGCCGCCGACAACTGGTAGACACGCCGATGACGTACGACGGTGCGGCGGACCGAGCCAGGGTTGCTGTTCGGGTCGCCTACATTGATGCTGTCCTCTCAGAGCTGTCAGTAGCAAGTGATGAACGCGAGACGACGACGGACGCGCTGTTCGAGCGCGTCGAGGGAGCGCTCGGCGGACCGTCAGTCGGTGAGGTGCTGGCGAGTCGAGAGGCAGCACGGGACGTCGACCCGTACACGGTCGGGGCGGACGGCCCCGGCGGTGCCGTCACCTTCGTTCCAGACGCCGCTCCGGGATACCTCCCGCGAACGGCCGTCGATGGACGGGCCGTTGACGCGGTCGACGGGTCGATACGGCCGCTCGCGACGCGAAACGTGAACTACGTCACCGTGCCGTACAGTGACGTATCGACTGGGATCGTCGACCGGCTGCTCGGCGACGGCGGGCGCGTAGGGATTGGCGTCGCCGGACGGACGCTGCTCGCTGCAGACCGTGCACTCGCCGCTACCCCCGACCCGGACCTCCGGGCCGATAGGAACACGCTTGCAAAGCGCGTTGGTGAGTCACTACGTATCGTCGACCAGGTGCTCGTCGACGCGATAGACGAGCGGACTGACCTGTCACACACACAGCGCCGGGCTGCCGTCTCAGCCGCAGCAGCGAGACACGACGGTGTCGGATCCCAGGCCGTCGCCGTCAGCGATGGCACGTACGTGGAGACAGTCGCCGACCAGGCGTCGCGTCTCGGTGGGCTCACCGCCAGTGAACGTCGCGCACTCGCGGCTCGACTGCGGGTTGCGACGATGACGGCGACCGGCCGTGACGACGTCCGGATCCCCGTGAGCCTCGTTGACGAGCCTACACAGCTCGCTCGCGAGCAGACACGGGCCAAACTAGCCGGAGCCATCGAGATGGGCGCGGAGGCGGCCGTCGCGAACGCCTCCGAACGGTGGGTGCCCAATTCGACGCCTCGGGTTGGTGCTGGGCTTCCCGTGGTACCGGTGCCCGCCTACTGGGTCGCCACGGTAAACGCCTGGCGCGTCCAGGTTCGGGGTGCGTACCCGCGGTTCACGCTCACCGCCGATGTCGGACCGCCAAACCGACAGTTCGAGTACGTCCGCGAGGCGTCGGTGGTGACCACGACCGTCGGCGGTGACACGATTCAGCTGGGGAGAAACGAACCGATGGCGTTCGAAACCGGGACCGTGATCGTCGTCGCGGTGCCACCCGGTCCACCCGGTGTCGGCGACGTCGACGGCACCCGCGACGAGCGATCGCCAGGGTGGTGACGTCGCGGGCAGCCCTGTTGGCACGTGGGTGCCAGCGCGAGCGTGTCGACAGCGTGACCGGTGCCGTTTTGAGCCGTCGAATCTGATCAGAGGTATGTTCCACGAATGCGTCGAGACGGCCACTAGCGGGCCGGATGCTGCCGCTGCGGACGACGCTCTCGAAGCCGACTCGCTGCTGGCGGCGTTCGAAGCGTGCTTACACGAGGCTATAGAGGACGACGACCGCGACCAGATACTCGCGGAGACTGGACTCGACTCGGCCGAGGTTGCGGCGGTCCTCGACGGCGACGTGGCGTCACTCACCGTCGAAGCGGGGGCTGCGGTGCTCGCCACCACTGCCGAGTACGACGCCGACACGATCGTCGCCGAACTCAGAGATCATCTCTTACTGGGAATGGCGACGGCGGTGCTCGACGTCGACACCATCGCCGCCGAGATAGCGGTCGACCTCACCGGACAGGAGGTACAACAGGCGCTCGAAGGCCGCACAGCGATGACGCTCGAACAGCTCGCAGACGTGCTGGCGGTCATCGAGCGCCGAAAGCAATGACGGTCGTCGTCGTCGGCTGTGGGTATATCGGGTGTGCGCTCGCCGGGCAGCTTGCCGAGGCCGGACACGAGGTGGCCGGTGTGCGGCGGTCACCAGACGGGCTCGAGCGCGTCGCGGCGATCGACGACTCGGTTGAGGCGATCCGAGCAGACGCGACGCTGCCGGCCACGCTGGAGTCGCTGCCCGACGCTGATACAGTCGTGTTCGCCGCCAGCGCCGGTGGGCGCGGCGCGGACGTCGCACGCGAGGTCTACGTCGAGGGACTACGGAACGTACTCGAAGAGTACGGCATGCGAGCGGACCCGCCGGACCGGCTCGTGTACACCTCCTCGACCGGGGTCTACGGGGATCACGACGGCGGGTGGGTCAACGAGACGACGCCGATTGACCCGACGACGGCGAAGACGCGCGTACTGGCGACAGCCGAGACGGTTGCGCTGTCGGAAGCGGCGTCGTACGGCATCGACGGGACGGTGGCGCGGTTCGCGGGACTGTATGGGCCAGACCGGTATCGCCTCGAACGGTACATCGAGGGGCCGGTCACCGCCGGCTACCTCAACATGGTCCACCGCGACGACGCAGCCGGCGCGGTGCGGTATCTCCTTGAGGCAGACGTTGCCTGCGGTGAGCCGGTGGTCGTCGTCGACGACGAACCGGTCGATAAACATGTGTTCGCCGACTGGCTCGCTGCGGAGTGTGGCGCCGACGCGCCGCCGAAGCGATCGAAATCGGAGCGGATTGCGGACGGCGACCTCCCGGCGGCAGCGGCGCGGCGGATACGAACGAGCAAGCGGTGTTCGAACGAGAGACTGCGGGCGCTCGGCTACGAGTTCGTGTATCCAACGTTTCGAACGGGATACCGTGCGGCAATCGAGGCGTACCCTGCGTCGGCTTAGGCGAATGCCAGTGAGTCGTCGGCACCCGTGTCGGTGTCTTGTTGTAGCTTCTCGTACGCCTCCAAGAAGTCAGCGTTGGTGACCGTGGTGCGGTCGTCGCGGATAGCGAACATCCCTGCTTCCGTACAGATTGCTTTGATATCGGCACCGGAAGCTTCTTCCACCATCTCTGCAAGCTGCGCAAAGTCGATGCTCTCGGCGAGGTTCATCTTGCGAGTGTGGATCTGGAAGATAATCTCACGGCCGGCAGTGCCCGGCTTCGGCACCTCGATGAGGCGGTCGAACCGCCCGGGGCGCAAGATGGCGGGGTCGAGCATGTCGAAACGGTTGGTGGCGGCGATGATCCGCACCTCGCCACGCTCGTCGAAGCCGTCCATCTCAGAGAGCAACTGCATCATCGTGCGCTGAACCTCGGCATCGCCGGAGGTCTTCGAGTCGGTTCGCTTTGAGGCGATCGCGTCTATCTCGTCGATAAAGATGACCGCTGGCTGGTTCTCACGTGCGACTTCGAACAGGTCGCGCACCAGCTTCGCTCCCTCACCGATGAACTTGTGCACGAGTTCGGAGCCGGCCATCTTGATGAACGTGGCGTCGGTCTCATTGGCGACCGCTTTCGCCAGCATTGTTTTACCCGTACCCGGCGGCCCGTACAGCAAGACGCCGCTCGGCGGGTGGATACCGACGTCTTCGAACATCTCCGGGTGTTCGAGCGGCATCTCGACGGTCTCGCGGACCTCCTGCATCTGGTCTTGCAGGCCACCGATGTCCTCGTAGCTGACGTCCGGCGAGTGTTCAACCTGCATCACGCGTGCCCGAACGTCGGTCTCTTTTTCGAGCTTCTTGACGATTGAAAGCGAGTTGTTGACCGCGACGCGGTCGTCCGGCTCGACCTGTCGGCGCATCTCGGCAGTGATCTCTGTGAGCGCCTCCTGGTTGTTGCCGTGCTGTTTGATCACCGCGCCGTCCTCGGTGAGTTCCTGCACCGTGGCGACGAAAAGCGGCGACTGCTTCAGCTTCTTGTTCTCGTGGGTGAGCCGCTCAAGCTTCTGCTGGTATTTGTTATTCTCGGCGTTGGCATCGAGCAGCTTGTCACGCATTTCCTCGTTTTGCGATTCGAGCACCTCGAGACGGTCCTGAAGCGTCTCGATTTTCTCCTGTCTCGACGCCGACCCCTTGTCGTACGGCATGTCGACGTCGTCGACGGTATCACTCATTGAATTAAGGAAGGCGACTCGCAGATAAGAGGCTTCGGGTGGGGGCACGTTCACGGGTGACCGGCAGACACGGTATTTTCAGCAGTAATAAAAATAGATAGTAAATATTATCTTGCAGCATGAGTGAGTGGTCGTACGAATGAGTGCCACGGATGTCGCCGCCGTCGACGACGAAGCGCCTGCAGACCGATGGGAGCCGATTCGCGACCTCCCGCCGAGCGCAAAGCTTGTCGCGAAGGTCCTTGACTACAACGACACGCTGACACAGAGCGAGCTCGCGGCGGAGACGCTGTTGCCGCCTCGAACTGTTCGGTACGCTCTGTCTCGGCTGGAGGAAGCCGGTGTGATCGACGCGCGGTTCTCGTTTACCGACGCTCGCAAGCGGGTGTACGCGCTCTCGATTTGAGCCGCCGCGGGCGACAGTTCACGTGTAAGGACGCATCAGTGCCGGTATGGTCTCGACAACCGACGTCAAGCGCGCCCTTCGGGCGCTCGCACTACGAACGGACACGACGACGCGCCCGTACACGGCTGTGATCGACGAGGGTGACGCGGCCCGAGACGACCTCCGGCGAGCCGCCGGGTTCATGAGTGCCGTGGGTCTCGATCGGCTCGAACGCGCTGTCGACGCGGCGGCCCGGGCGGGAGACGACAAGTGCGCGGACCGCGGCCTGGAGGCGCTCACCGCGTACCACAGGTTCTGCGATGCCGCTTCTCTGTCGAGACACGGGTCGACATCGACACCCGAACCGAAGTCCGAATGCCAGCCGAACGCCGGCCCTATCGGTCTCCGTGACGCCGATTCAGGTGTGGTCCATCACGGCCCCGGAACCACTAAGCCTCCGACGGGTGAACCATCGGAACGATGACACGGGTGATTCACACCGGCGACACCCACATCGGGTACGCGCAGTACCACTCGCCGGTCAGACGGCAGGACTTCCTCGACGCGTTCGCGGCCGTCGTCGACGACGCGATCGACGGCAATGTCGACGCCGTGGTTCACGCGGGCGACCTCTTTCACGACCGGCGGCCGGCACTGACGGATCTCATGGGAACGATTCGCGTCCTCAGACGGCTCGCGGATGCCGACATTCCGTTTCTCGCAGTCGTTGGTAACCACGAGGCGGCTCGCGGCGGCCAGTGGCTCGATCTTTTTGAGCGGCTCGATCTGGCGACGCGACTCGGCAGCGATCCGATCACGGTCGACGACACCGCATTCTATGGGCTCGATCACGTCCCGGTATCCAGACGTGACGAGCTCACGTACGACTTTGCGCCTCACAACGCGTCGTACGCCACGCTCGTCGCGCACGGCCTCTTCGAGCCCTTCGCGCACGCAGATTGGGACACCGAGGTGGTGCTCGAAGAGAGCGACGTCGCGTTCGACGCGGTGTTGCTCGGCGATAACCACACACCCGGGCGGGCCGAGGTCGCCGACACGTGGGTCACCTATCCGGGATCGACCGAGCGCGCGAGCGCGAGCGAACGCGAAGGACGCGGCTACAACCTTGTTCGGTTCGATGAGGCGGCCGCTGCCGGCGACGACCAGGTCGAGATACGCCGACGGGCGCTCGAGACGCGGCCGTTCGTCTTTGTCGAGGTAGACCTCGACGCCCGCGAGGGGGAGCCGGCGGTCCGTGAGCGCGTGCGCCAACACGACGTGACGGACGCGGTCGTACTCGTCGAGGTGACCGGCGACGGTGACCCGATCACCCCGGCGGCGGTCGAGGCGTTCGCGGCCGACAGGGGCGCGCTCATCGCCCGGGTCTCGGACCGACGGGCGGTCGAGACCGACGAGTCGGTCGACGTCCACTTCGCCGACCCCGAGTCGGCCGTTCGCGAGCGCGTCGAGTCGATGGGGCTCTCTGCGGCCGCCCTCGACGTCGACGACGCGGTTCGATCGACAGGGGTCGCCGACAGTAACGTCCGCGAGACGGTGAAAAACCGGGTGACGGACCAGCTCGACGATCCAGGGGCGTTCGTTACGGCGGACGACACCGCGCCCGCGGAACACGGCGGAGACAACGTCGACGCCGACAACAAGAGTGTCAGCGACGCCGATGAGAGTGAGGAGGTCGACGAGAGTGGGACCGAAGCCGATGAGAGAGAGGAAATCGACGAAGCCGATGGGGAGAGCAGCACGGACGACCCGACAGAGACGAGGCCCACGGACGACCAAGTCTCCATGGAGGACTACCTGTGAGATTCGAGCGGATCCGGCTCAAGAACTTCAAGCCGTACGGTGACGCCGACCTGCGGCTCACGGAGGGCGTCACAGTCATCCACGGCCTCAACGGGAGCGGCAAGTCGTCGCTGCTTGAGGCCTGCTTCTTCGCGCTGTACGGCTCGAAGGCGCTCGAGGGAACCCTCGAAGAGGTCGTTACGAACGGCGAGGACGAAACCGAACTCTCGCTCTGGTTCACCCACGATGGCGTCTCCTACCGCGTCGACCGGAGACTGCGCGAGTACGACGACCGAGTCGATCACGACTGTACACTCGAGGCGACCGACGGCGCGGAGACGACTCGTGACGGAGCGACCGCAGTGCGACGGTTCGTGACGGAGCTGCTCCGGATGGATGCCGACGCCTTCGTCAACTGCGCGTACGTTCGGCAGGGCGAGGTGAACGCGCTGATCAACGCGACACCGAGCCGACGACAGGACATCATCGACGACCTGCTCCAACTCGGTGTCTTAGAGGAGTATCGCGAGCGAGCAGGCGACGCGCGACTGGGCGTCGAAGACGTGTTGAACGCCAAGCGGGCCGTCCTCGAAGAGAAGGAGAGCCGAATCGAGACGAAGGCCGAAGAGGATCCACACGAGCGGCTCAACGGGCTCGAGTCGAAGCTGGCGGACGTCGAGGCGACGATCGATCGGTACGAGACGCAGCGCGAGCGTGCGAAGACATCACGCGACGAGGCCGCGGCAATGCTCGAGACGCACGAAGAGCAGCGCGCCGAGCTCGAGTCGATCGACGAAGAAATCGACGCGATCGAGTCAGCAATACGGGAGACGGAGCGTGAACGCGAGGCGCACCGTGAGGCGATCACCGAGGCACGCGAGGCGGTCGAGGGCGCTACTGACCAGCTCCAAGCACACCTCGAGACGGCCGAGCTCGACGACGCAACCGAGGAGGCGATCGCCGAGCGACGAGCCGAACTCGATGAACGAGCGACCGTGGTGCGTGAGTCGCTCGACGAGAGCCGGGTGAATGCGGAGGCATTTCGCAACCAGGCGGCAAACCTCACGGAGAAGGCGGACGACAGAGTCGAGCGCGCAGAAGAGGTGACGCAAGCGGCTGTCGATCTCGAGGAGGCGGCCGACGAAGCCGAGGCGGAGGCGACCACACACGACGAACGAATCACAGAGCTGCGAAACGAAGCGGAGACGCTCCGAAAGCGGTTCGCGACGGCTGATGTCGAGCGCGATGCGGTCACCGAGCGACTGGAGACCCTCCGCGAACGGCGCGGAGCGGTCCGCGAGCAGATCGCGACGCTATCTGCCGATCGAGAAAACGCGCGAGAGCGAGTCGCAGAAGCCGAAGCGCTGCTCGACGCCGGGAAGTGTCCCACTTGTGGGCAGTCAGTCGACGACGCCCCACACGCGACGGGTATCACGGACGATCGCCAGCAGGTCACCGAGTTATCGAGCGCGCTCGAAGACGCTCGTGATCGCGAGCAGGAGTATGACGACCGGATCGAGCGGATTGAGGCGCTCGTCGAGACGGCATCGCGGCTCGATACCGTCGAGGATCGCATCACGCGGCTGACCGACGAGGCCGAGTCGGTGCGGGCAACCGCCGATGAAAAGCGTTCGTCCGCCGAGGCGAAACGCGAGCGGGCCACCGAGCTCGAGGCGGAAGCGGCCGACCTCCGCGCAGTCGCCAACGACAAGCGCGAGGCGGCCGAGACGGCGGCTGACCGCGTCGGTGAGCTCGAATCCGACCGCGAGTCCATCGAGGCGTCTCGGGAGGCGGTCGAAGCGGTCGAAGACCGGCTCGACCGCATCGACGAGCTGGAGGCGACAGTCGAGCGGCGGCGCGAGAAGCGTGCGGACCTCGACGCGGTAAACGACGAGCGACGCGACCGGCTTGCAGACAAGCGAGCGCGCCGTGACGAGTTACGTGAGGCGGTCGACGAGGAGGCGATCGAAGCGGCCCGTGAGCGGCGAGCGGACGCCGAAGCGTACCTTGAGCGAGTGGACGAGGAACTTGACCGGCTCGACGGCGAGCGAAGCGACCTCCATAGCGCGATCGGAAGCGTTCGCGGCGAGATTGAAGCGCTCGAGACGCTCCGCGAGGAGCGGGACGCGCTCGCCGCTACGGTCGCCGACCTCGAGTCGCTCCACCAGGAGGTCGCCGATCTTGAGTCGACGTACGGTGACCTCCGAGCGGAGCTGCGCCAGCGAAACGTCCGCGAGCTCGAGCGGACGCTCAACGAGACGTTCGAGCTGGTGTACGGCAACGACGCCTACTCACACATCGAGCTTGACGGGCAGTACGCGCTCACCGTCTACCAGAAGGACGGGGAGGCGCTCGACCCTGATCAGCTCTCCGGCGGCGAGCGGGCGTTGTTCAACCTCTCGTTACGCTGTGCGATCTATCGGCTGCTCGCAGAGGGGATCAAGGGGGCGGCGCCCACGCCGCCGTTGATTCTGGACGAGCCGACAGTTTTTCTGGACGCAGGTCACGTCTCACGGCTCGTCGATCTTGTCGAGGAGATGCGCGGGTTCGGCGTCCGACAGATCGTGATCGTAAGCCACGACGACGAGCTCGTCGGTGCCGCAGACGAGCTCGTTACCGTCGAGAAGGATCCACGGACGAACCGGTCGACCGTCACGCGCGCCGAGGCCGTCGGCATAGAGGCGGTATCACTTGGCGACGACTAAATTGGGCTCAGTCACCCTCAGGGTGAGCGTCAACCCCGGGTGATCGGAGCGACGCGATCGCGGTTCTCGCAAGGTCGGTCGCGGCGTACCCACGCCGGCCGTCGACCTCGGTAGAGTCGACTAGTCCGGCGACCTGTAGCTCCGTGAGCCGTCCGTGGAGGTCAGACTCACACAGGTCGTACGTGTCGAGGACGGTAATCGCCGCAAGCGGGCCCCGGTCGACGAGCTCGATGAGGAGGCCGAGCGTCTCGTCGTCGTGAACCGCCCGAATCGTTCGTCGAACCGGTTCGTCGACAGCGCCAGCGGCGGTCGACAGCGGAGAAGCATCATCGATCACCTCCAGGTCACTGTTTGGTACGTAGCGCTCTTCGCCCGTCTCAGGGTCACGGACTCGACTCGAATCACTCGACCGCTTGAGGAGGAGATACGCAGTTCCATCCGTGTCTTGGACCGTTCGCATGGGATATTTGAATCCAGTGAGACGTATTACCGTTCCGGGAAGTCTTCTTCGGCCGGGTCGTCGACCGAGTCCTCATCGGCCAAGTCGTCGCTCGGGTCCTCATCGGCCGGGTCGTCCGTCGCGACGGCTTCTGGCTCTGCATGCTCGTCCGCGGGCTCGCGCGACTGGTCCCACGCCCGCCACGTTTGGTAGGTTCGTGCCCCGGCAAGAACCCCAACAAAGAGCAGGAGCGCACCGACCTGGGTCATCCCCTCGAAGTACCATACCATCGGACCGAGCGCGACGAGGAGTACCGCGACGTTCGCGTAGATGACGGCAGCGACGAACGCGCTCAGGGTGTTGTTGTCGAGGTCGCTCGCGCCAGAGAAGTCGCCGCCGTCGTCGAACGTCTTCACGCTCGGCGCCTTCGGGATGTCGGGGCGGAGCTCACGCTCGGCGTCGGACGGTTCACCGAACGGGACCTCGCCCTCGTCCTCTTCGTCGACGGGTAACACACGATACAAAACGGGACGACAGGGGAAAGTCGTTGTGTCCGGCAGTCGATGGCGCGTCGAAGCGGTCGGTGGTCCGACGATCGGTCAGGTCGCGTCGGCGAGCGGGATCGTCTGTGTCGCCTCGACCCACGCGAGCGGGTTGCCGGTGTCGAAAAACACCACGCTGCCGTCGTCTTCGTACGCCTCTACCTCGGCGGCTGCCGCCTGGAGGGTTCCGGAGCGGTGCGTCGGGTCGTCCCGGCGAGGGGTCGATGACATGGGCTGTGATAAGTACTCACACGGTATATGTGTTTCCGTGAGACCACGTGCCTGTTGGGTGCTGACACAGTGGACGAACGGCGGAGTCGATTCTCCGTCGGCCCGAACGCCGAGCTTTTTAGCGAGGTACGCACAAAGAACGGTATGACTCAGTCGGGGCTTTCGGACTTCTCTGCGCCCGGGGGGGCGACCGGCGACGGATCCGACGCGAGCCGGGACGACCTTGCTACCGAGGAGGCGAAGGTCGTCGCAGGCGGCGGACACGGACGCGTCAGTGACGTCGTCGACGTCGACGAGGCGGCCTTTCCGTCGTCGGCCGGTACCGTCGAGCTGCTGATCACCCAGATCGATTACACCGTCGAGGGGTATGGTGACGACGAGTATCCCGTCATCCACGTGTTTGGGCGTCGACCGGTCCCCGACGACGACGACGTCGCAGAACACGTCCGCGTACTCGGTGTCGAACCGTATTTTTATGTCCCCACAGCAGAGCTCAACGCCGACCCGGTAGACGTGCACGATGCCGTCATCGGCACTCGTGAGGCAGACCCGGACGGAAACACGTACCGGAGCATTCGCGGGGAGCCGCTCACGCGAATCGTGACACGGACGCCCCGTGACGTGGGGAGCATCCGCGACGAGTTCGAGACAACCTTCGAAGCCGATATTCGCTTTCCCAACCGGTTCCTGGTCGACAACGGGCTCAACGGCGGACTCCGCGTCGAGGAGCGCCGGCTTGACGACGACACAGGGACAATACAGGTCCACGAAGGACACCTCGAGCCAACCGACGTCGACGCCGAACTCCGGGTGAACACCTTCGACATCGAGGTCGACGACCGTCGCGGATTCCCCGAGGACGGCGAAGAGCCGATCATTTGTCTCACCAGTCACGACTCCTACGACGACGAGTACGTCGTCTGGCTGTACGAAGCGCCCGACGCAACAGCCGCGTCGCCGACCGATCTCCCCGGGTACGAGGGAATCGGCGACGACACCGTTACGCTCGATGTGCGAACCTATGAGACGGAGGCGGCCATGCTCGACGCGTTCGTGGCGTACCTCGGTGAGACGGACCCCGACCTCGCGACGGGGTGGAACTTTGAGGACTTTGACGCACCGTACCTGCTCGACCGCCTGGAGGTCCTCGACGAACGCACTGGGGAGTACGACCTCTCGATCGAACGGCTCTCGCGCGTCGACGAGGTGTGGCGGTCCGGCTGGGGCGGTCCGAATATCAAGGGGCTCGTCGTGTTTGACCTGCTGTACGCGTACAAGCGGACGATGTTCACCGAACTCGAGTCGTATCGGCTCGACGCAGTTGGCGAACGCGAGCTCGGCGTCGGCAAAGAGCGATACGCCGGCGACATCGGCGACCTCTGGGAGCAGGACCCAGAACGGTTATTGGAGTACAGCGTTCGGGACGTGGAGCTCTGTGTCGAAATCGACCGGAAACAGGACGTAATCGCCTTCTGGGACGAGGTGCGCACCTTCGTTGGGTGTACGATCGAGGACGCACCGACCCCCGGTGACACCGTCGACATGTACGTCCTCCACAAGGCGTTCGGGAAGTTCGCGCTCCCGACGAAGGGCCAACAGGAATCGGAGGACTTCGAGGGCGGTGCCGTCTTCGACCCGATTACGGGCGTCAAAGAGATGGTGACGGTTCAGGACCTGAAGTCGCTGTACCCCATGTGTATGGTGACAATCAACGCCGGTCCGGAGACGAAAGTTGACCCCGACGCGTACGACGGCGAGACGTACATCGCACCCAACGGGACGCACTTTCGGAAGGAGCCGGACGGCATCATGCGCGAGATGGTCGACGAGCTGCTCTCTGAGCGCGAAGAAAAGAAGACGCTCCGGAACGACCACGACCCCGGCACCGAGCCGTACGAACAGTACGATCGACAGCAAGGAGCTGTCAAGGTTATTATGAACTGCTTCACGCCGGACACCGAGGTCGTGACCCCTGACGGCGTTCGGCCGATCACAGAGCTGGAGGTCGGCGACGCCGTGTACTCGCTCGACCCCGATACGGAGGAGATGGAGGTGAAGACCGTCGAGGAGACTCATGCGTACCCCGACTACCGAGGCGAACTCGTCGACGTCGAGACCTCGAAGATCGACTTCCGAGTGACGCCGAACCACCGGATGCTCGTCCGGAAGAACGAGACGAATGGGATCACCGAGGACGGGTACGGGTTCGTCGAGGCCGGCGATCTCGATCGGGCGACCAACTACGAACTCCCCCACGACTGGGACGGGCCGGACGGGGAACGGGTCGACGAGGTCGACCTGATCGATCTCGTCGACGGCGAGTACGAGGTGTGGGTCCGACCGAGCGTCCACGGTCGCGCGTTCACCGCCGAGCTCGGCTGGTCGCCACGCCGGGTCCCGAAGGCGGACCTCGGGCAGACCGGGTACGTGTTCACCGCCTCGGAGTTCGAGGAACACCGCGAGTACATCGAATCGGTGTGCCAGACGAGCTTCGTCCACCGCGAATCCGGTCGGAAGTGGATCCCGCGGACGTTCGACGGCGACGACTTCCTTGAACTGCTCGCGTGGTACGTCACGGAGGGGAACGTGTACACGTCGACGGAGAAGCGGTTCGGCGAGAACCTCCGCGGCTCCGCGACCACGATACAAATAGCGCAGGACGCCGTGCCGGACGGCGGCGACTCCGATCACGAGACGATCGGTCAGCTCCTCGACCGGATGGAACTGGACTACTACGTCGACGAGCGCAGCTATCAGTTCACCTCTGAGCTGCTCGGGGACCTCCTCCGAGAGCGCTGCGGCGACGGCAGCTTCGAGAAGCGGATCCCGGACCGCGTCTTCGAGGCGACAAGGGCGCAGAAACGCGGGTTCTTGGAGATCCTGATCGACGGTGATGGGGACCGTCAGACGGGGTCGTGGCGGTACACGACGTCGAGCGAGGAGTTGCGGGACGACGTGCTCCGCCTGTGTGCGCACCTCGGACTCACCGCGAACTACACCCGCGACAGCGGAAGCTGGCGGATTTACGTCACGGAGGGCGGGAAGAACACTCTCCGGATGAATCGGAGCGGGTCCCGGAGCGAGGCCGACGACGGCGTCTACTGCGTGACCGTCGAGGACAACCACACGCTCCTCGCAGGGCGGAACGGAAAGTTCCAGTTCGTCGGGCAGTCGCTCTACGGCGTAACGGGGTGGGATCGGTTCCGACTCTACGACAAGGAGGGGGCGGCGGCCGTTACGGCGACCGGCCGGAAGGTGATCGACTTCACCGAGGAGGCGGCGAACGAACTCGGCCACGAAGTCGCGTACGGGGACAGCGTCACCGGCGACAGGCCCGTCGTCGTACGTGATCCGGATGGAATCGTTCGAGTCCTCCCGATCGCTGACCTCTTCGGACACTCGGACGCAACGGCGAGCGAAGACGTGATTATCACCGCCGACGGCGGGCCGATCACTTCGGCGTCGGTCGGCAAGGAACGACGCCGTGCGGACGGCTGGGAGGCGCTTTCGGTGACAGAGGATAGTGAACCAGAGTGGCAGCCGATCGAGCAGGTGATCCGACACGAGACCGACAAACCGGTCGTCAAACTCCAACACAAGTTCGGCGAGTCGACGACGACCAGAGACCACTCGTACGTCGTCGAAGAAGACGGCAACCTCGTCGAAACGAAGCCGGAAGATGTCGAAGAGCCGCTTCGAGTGCCCGGTCTCCCCGAGGTCGAAACGCTGGGGGAGATCGACGTGTACGACGTGTTAGAGGGGTACACACGAGAGTACGAGGACGGCCGAAGCGTCGGGAGCGAGAACGCGAAGACGAAGGTCAAACGAGTCCACGCGAACGACAACTGGGTCTGGTTCGGCCACAGCCATCACGATGCGATAGAGAGGAGCATCAAGATACGGCGATACATCGATTTGAACGCCGAAGACGGAAGGGCGCTCGTCCGTTTGCTCGCCGCGTATGTTACCGAGGGGAGTGCGTCGACGGTCGAAACGACTGATTCCAGGTTCGGCGCTAGCATCGCCGAATCCAGAACGGAGTGGCTGGAGGGGCTTCGTGAGGACTACGAGCGTCTGTTTGACGGGGCAAACGCGAGCGTCATCTCATCGGACACATCTGACGAGCGGACCATCGAGTACGAAACGAACGGTGGAGGTCAGTCGGTTACGTACAACGAGGGCACGCACAAGCTCCAGATGATGAACGAACTATCGGCGGTGTTCTTCCGTGAATTTGCTGGACAAACGTCGCGTGGGAAGCGTATTCCTGGGTTCGTGTTCAATCTTCCCGAAGATCTCCAACGGCTCTTTGTCGACGTGCTCGTTGAGGGCGACGGATCGCGTGAGTTCCCGCGGTACTCGGCCGAGTACTGTGAGCGAAACTTCGACTTCGAGACGACGAGCCGGGAACTCGCAGCAGGCCTCTCGACGCTTCTCACCCAGCAGGGGGAGAAACACTCGCTAAAATACAGGGAAGACAAAGGGAGCTACACGATTCGGACGTGTGAGTACTACCGCAGCGGTCAGGACCCTGTCGTCAAGGAAGTAGATCACAACGGGTACGTGTACGACCTCAGCGTTGCCGAAAATCAAAACTTCGTCGACGGCGTCGGCGGGATCGTTCTCCACAACACCGACTCTGTCATGCTGTCTCTCGGACAAGAAGTAAACAAAGGAGATGCTATCGAGACCTCCTTCGACATACAAGCCCACATCAACGAGCGCTACGACGACTTCGCGCGCGACGAGCTGAACGCCGACTCGCACCGCTTCCAGATCGAATTCGAGAAGCTCTACCGCCGGTTCTTCCAGGCTGGTAAGAAGAAGCGATACGCCGGCCACATCATCTGGAAGGAGGGCAAAGACGTCGACGACATCGACATCACCGGCTTCGAGTACAAGCGGTCCGACATCGCCGGCATCACGAAGGAGGTCCAACAGCACGTCATCGAGACGATCGTCACGGGCGACGACATCAACGAGGACCTCGAGACGGTAAAGACGTACCTCGCAGAAGTCATCGATAACTTCCTCGTTGGGAACGTCGACGTCGAAGAAGTCGGGATCCCAGGCGGGATCGGCAAGAAGCTCGACGCCTACGAGACGCCGACGGCACAGGTCCGTGGCGCACAGTACGCCAACGAACTGTTGGGGACGAACTTCGGGAGCGGGTCGAAGCCGAAGCGACTCTACCTCTCGAAGGTCCACCCGGACTTCTGGCAGCGGATGGAGAAAGAGGAGGGACTCGACCCACAGCGGAACGGGCTCTACGGAGAGTTCAAACGCGACCCGGACGTGATTTGTTTCGAGTATGCCGATCAGATCCCCGAGGAGTTCGAGATCGACTGGGAGAAGATGCTCGAGAAGACACTAAAAGGGCCAATCGAGCGGGTCATCGAGGCGCTCGGGACGTCTTGGGAGGAGGTCAAGACGGGCCAAGAGCAGACCGGACTCGGCTCGTTTATGTGAGGTGAGAAACTCGGGTTTTCGTCCGTGAAAGAAATCTTCTCGAAAGTGTGATTTTCGACGGAGAATCCGTAACTATTAACGTCGAGAGCCCCCATCATAGAGACACGAGGCACATCACCACAGATGGCAACTCTCGAGATTACGAACCTACACGCACGAGTCGCAGAAGAGGGCGGTGAACGGATTCTTCGCGGTGTCGACCTCGAGGTCGAGTCCGGCGAGATCCACGCGCTTATGGGACCAAACGGCTCCGGGAAGTCGACGACCGCGAAGGTCATTGCCGGCCACCCAGCGTACGAAGTCACAGACGGCAGCGTCGCGCTTCACCTCAAAGAGGCTGACGTCGAAGATATCGACGTCGAACTCGACGACGAAGACTACCACTGGGAACTGCTCGATCTCGAACCGAACGAGCGCGCCGCACTCGGCATCTTCCTCGGGTTCCAGTACCCAGCCGAGATTGAAGGCGTCACCATGACGAACTTCCTTCGACAGGCGCTCAACGCGAAGGCCGACGAGCGCGAGGAGCTCTTCGAGGACGAAGACGAAGAGGAAGCCGAAGCCGACGACGCGGGCTACGACACCTCCCCAATGGAGGGTCCCGCAGACGACGGCGAGATCGGCGTCGCAGAGTTCCAGGAGATCCTCTCAGAGAAGATGGAGCTCCTGGATATGGACGAGAAGTTCATGCAGCGCTACCTCAACGCCGGCTTCTCCGGCGGTGAGAAGAAACAGAACGAAGTCCTCCAAGCGGCGATGCTCGAGCCCGCGGTCGCGGTGCTTGACGAGATCGACTCCGGACTCGACATCGACCGGCTCCAGGACGTCTCGAAGGGCATCAACGCGCTTCGAGACGAGCAGGGAACCGGTATCCTCCAGATTACCCACTACCAGCGCATCCTCGACTACGTCGAGCCAGACCGCGTCCATGTGATGCTCGACGGCGAGGTCGCAAAAAGCGGTGGTCCCGAGCTCGCAGAGAAGCTCGAGGACGAGGGGTACGACTGGGTCCGTGAGGACGTCTACGAGGCAGCGTAAGTAACCAGCTGACCACGATACACACATATGAGTTCACAAGATCACCTGAAAGAGACAGACACCGAGGCACGCTTCGAGTTCAAAAAAGAGGAGAACTCCGCATTTAGAAGCGAGCGTGGCCTCGACGAGGAGACGATCCGCGTCAT